>NZ_JBFRKT010000052.1:0-41224 GCF_041469545.1 Vibrio sp. 10N.286.49.C3 | reverse complement strand
GCTTTAAGCCCAGACGGAACTCTACCTGTAAAACTGAAAAGGATGAGAGACAGTTTGAGTCACTTCATTCTTCCAGATAAAAGAAAGGACCGAACGTTTCCACGTTCAGTCCTCTTTGTCCCAGCCAAATATCCGTTCAGGTTCAAGCAATAATGCTTATCCGAACGGCATTACATAGTAATATGAGGGCTTCAAATAAGAGTCAAGCAGTGTCGTTACTGGTACATTAAGCGGACTACTCAGCCTTAAGTATATTGTTCTACCTTAAGCATACTGTTCCACTGTCATTGCCCAATTTTTTTTCTGTTGCTCAAAATTCATTTTGATTTGTTGGTAACGAACTTTAAGTAGAGAGTGTTCGTACTTCTTCACAACATCTTCGCGTTTGCTTTCAAGTAGCTGCTTTTTGACTTCGTAATACTCGTTCATGTTTGATACTAGAGCATCGAATTCTTGTTGAAGTTTGTCTGCGATTTGCTGCTTGTCGGCTCGATGCATGATCTTTTGCTGCGTGCGTTTAAGTAACATTGATGCTTCTGCTTTTTCGATACGAGCTTGAGGGGTTTTCTTAAGCTTGCTTGCCAGTCCCATCAAAGAAGCACTCTTGATCAACCATTTTGTAGGATCGTATTGCCACCAGTAGATGCCGTTGCGGTAATCGTTCTCAAAGATGTGGTGGAAGTTGTGGTAGCCTTCGCCAAAAGTTAGAACCGCTAACACACCGTTATCACGGGCCGTGTTTTTGTCGGTAAAAGGTTGGCTACCCCAGATGTGAGCAAGAGAGTTAATGAAGAATGTCGTGTGATGGTTAAGCACCAAACGAACCGCACCTACGATTAACAACATGCCAAGTACGTCACCGTAAATAACGCCTAAAGCGATAGGAACACCGAAGTTCATTAGCAATGCCAACAGAACATAGTGCTTGTGCTGCCACATAACAATTTTGTCTTTCTTTAAATCTCGACAATTTTCATAATTTTCATACATCGAGGTGCTGTAGTTACGAATCATCCACCCGATGTGAGAATACCAAAAACCACGTTTTGCTGAGTATGGGTCTTTGTCGTTGTTATCTACATGCTTGTGGTGCACACGGTGATCAGAAGACCAGTGTAACGCGCTGTTCTGCAGGGCAAATGCGCCACCTAGTGCAAACAGGAATCTTAGGCTTGAATGCGCTTCAAACGCTTTGTGTGACCATAAGCGATGATAACCCGTCGTGATTGAAAGGTTACAGAACGTAAAGCAGATCGCTAGCCATATCCAGTGCTCCATACCATAGCCAAAAAAGTAGCCATAAACGGGAGCTGCAACAACAGCAAGCAGCATACTAAAAGAGAATACAAAAATATTGAGCCAGATTAATGGCGGCTTTTTTGTAGATTGTTTGTCGGCACTATTCATTAGCAAATTTCCATTGAGCTTACATCTGTGCGCTAGAATATCAGCGTACACGTGTAAGTCAATATTGAAAGTGTAAACGTGTATTAGTATGTTTTGCTTAAATATTGTATAAAGGTAGTGTGAAATGTAGTAGCAAGTCATAAATGGAAGTACTAAGGGCTAATAAATGGAAATTAAGGTAGCTGAATATAAAGATTATGAGCGGATTGCCCAATTACACGCGGATAGCTGGAAGCTATATTACCGTGGCATTCTTGCTGATGATTACTTAGAAAATGATGTTTTGGAGGACAGATCTGTTATTTGGCAGACTCGTTTGATTAATCCTCCTTTTAACCAACATGTTTTATTGCTTGAAGAGGGTGGTTTACTGGTTGGTTTCGTCTGCGCGTTTGGTAATCACAACTTTGAGCGTGGCACGTTCATTGATGCATTACACGTAGACAATAATTATCGCGGTAGAGGTGTCGGTAAGCGTCTATTGTCTGAATTATCGAAGTGGTTGCAGCAATACTATTCGGATTCAGGTCTGTACCTAGAGGTGATGTCTGAAAATCACCAAGCGATTGCTTTTTATCAAGCGATTGGTGGTAAAGAAGAGCTAGAGCAAGTTTGGAATGCACCATGTGGAAGTCAAGTGAATGAGAAGGTGATTTCTTGGAGCTCTCCCGTTGAACTTGAACAGAAAACAGCAAGCATTGTGTATTCTTAGTCACTTCAAGTTGAATAATGGTTCCTTGCTCAACAGCTGCCTCTTACTGAAGTTGCTTTAAAGCTGAAGAACAAACCAAAAAGCCCCGAGCATTAAATTGTTCGGGGCTTTTTTGATTAGATTAGACACTTCAATTATTTGGCACTTAGTCGCACCATGTGATTTTTTCTTAAAACGAAGAGAGATTAACGCTTGTTCTTCAAGTAACGCTTACGACGCTCTTCTTTTTTCTTAATCTGTTGTTCGGCTTTCAGCGCAGCCGCTTCTTCAACTTCGATCAGTTCTTGTGTGATCATTTCTGGTAGCTCTAACGTTACTTTACCTAAAGTACCATTACGCAGTTCGTGAAGTAGGATTTCCGAACATTTGTGAATGTCGATATGACCACCAGCACGAAGTGCGCCACGCTTACGACCAATCGCTTCCATTAATTCGATGTCTGACTCTGGCAGCTCTTCAATTTGGTAGCGTTCTTGCAAAAGGTTAGGGTATTGCTTTGCAAGGTACTCGACTGTGTAGAATGCCACTTCATCGTATTCCATTGCCGTATCTTTTACAGCGCCTGTTGCAGCCAAGCGGAAGCCACTGTGTGGGTTTTCTACTTTAGGCCATAGGATTCCAGGAGTATCTGAAAGGATCACGCCATTTTGTAGATTGATACGTTGTTGACGACGAGTTACCGCAGGTTGGTTACCAGTAACCGCGATCGTACGTCCCGCTAAACAGTTGATGATGGTCGATTTACCCACGTTCGGGATGCCCATGATCATTGTACGAATGTTCTTACCCATCTGTTCACGGTGCGGTGCTAACTTACGCACGAGCTCCATAACGTGGTTAACTTCTTCTTTAGCGCTAGTAGTAATCGCAATCGCTTTAACGCCTTGCTCTTTCTCGAAGTGCTCAATCCAACGCTCAGTAAGCTCAGGATCCGCAAGATCGCGCTTGTTCAACACTTTTACACAAGGCTTATCGCCGCGCAGTGAAGAGATCATTGGGTTTTCACTACTGAACGGGATACGAGCGTCCAGTACTTCGATGATCACATCAACCTGTGGGATAACTTCTTCGATTTCTTTACGGGCTTTATGCATGTGACCCGGAAACCATTGAATGCTACTGTTAACCATTTGAATACCTTGTTCTTTTTTGTTTTATTTGCGTTTTGGGGTACAACATGGGGTACATAAAAATAATTACCTATGTGGGACTAATTGTCGCCAATGCTGTAGGGCCACCAAACACAAATGTCTCTATTGTGACGATGTTAGCATTTTATCGTGTGCGCTGTAATTAGTAGAGCAGTTATTACATTCTGAAAAACATAGTCCTATAGGGTTTATTGCGATACTTTTACGTCGAACTGATTGGTAGTGGCAGTAGATGTTCTGTCGCTGGTGGACTAAAGGGTAAATTGCACTAAATGAGCAAGCTATTAAAACTAAAGAAATACTTAACAATTGATGATGCCGCTAGATACCTTTCCAAATCTTTGGAGGAGCCTGTAACTATTGCCGATATCTATGAGCTGGCATTAGATAATGAATTAACAGTATCGGTAAGAATTATCAACCAAGCGTTTGCTGTCGCGGGTCAGTATATTGATGGCCAATGTGATGAAAACAATCAACTTGAAGTAGATACCAACCTTCTGACAGGCGAGCCTTTAGATACACCATACTCAATTTCCTTAGATGAGGCATTACAGGTCGAAGAAGATAAATGGCTTGTTTTCGATAAAACGATCAACGCCATTGAAGGGCTCTGGGACTTAGCCATGATCGGCTTAGAGCGACAAAAAATCCATGAGTTGTACCAAGATGAAGTTAATGGTGCTGAGCCAAAACTATCGGGAGCGAACGGATTTTTTTTGCAGCGCGAGGAGTTAGTTTATTGGGTTCAAACTAGCTTGAACCTGAATGTCACAAATGATGATAGTTCAGCCTTGCAAACGAGGCTTTATAGTCTTTTGAAATCAAAAGGGCTTACAGTTAACGAAGTCGCAAATAGCAGTTATGCGTTAGATGTTTTAAATGATGACGAGCTTGACGAGTTTTCTGCACTTAGCCTTGCACTTTCGGAAACCGAGCAAGAAGGGGCAGAATCCCCCCAAAAGCTTATTGGGTCCGACGAATACCTTGATCTTGACGATTTCAGTTATCAGTTTGTCATTCGAACAGGTGAATTGACTCGCTTTGTTCAATCTTTAGCTGAAAATCAAGATCCTTCAACACAAAATGATAAACCATTGGCGGTTAAAGAGCGTATTACTTACCTCAGTCTGATTCGAGCGTTTTGTCTGGACTCTAAGATTGACCCGTATGCTAGAGGTGCAGCAACGCCTATACAAAAGATTAGTGAGCTTTCGGGGGAGGAGTTATCAAATGAAACAATTAGGCAAATACTCCTTAAAATTAAAAAGCAATGGCCTTAGATAATCCAATATTGGAGTTTGCTTTTCCCAGATTGGAATTGAACAGCCTTTAGAACTTTAACCTCTTGTTTCCATTAACGGCCCAAGAGGTTTTTTTATGTCTCAACGAATCATCCGCTTACCAGAAGTAATCCAGAAAACTGGCTTATCACGCAGTTCCATTTACTTACGCATGTCTAAGCAAGAATTTCCTAAGTCAATTTCGATAGGCGACCGCGCAGTAGGTTGGATAGAAGACGATATCAACAATTGGGTAGACGCCCGCATTTCAGCAAGCAAAGTGTTGGAGTGTTAGCTAGTGAAAAAACGATTGAACCCAAACTTAGCCAAGATCCACCGTAGTTATACGGTGGGCGAGGTTGCTGAGTTGTACAAAGTCGATAAAAGAACAGTTCGTAACTGGATCAAAGACGGCTTGCCAGTCTTCGATGAGGTACGCCCATTATTGGTTTTAGGTACAGATTTAAGGCTCTTTATTCGTCAGCGTCGAATAGGTAATAAACGTAAATGTAAAAGCTCTGAACTCTATTGCTTCAAGTGTCGGTCACCAAGAAAACCAGCTCTAGAAACAGCAAACTTTATTCAGCTTAAAAGTGGTCACGGCCGGGTGTTTGCCAAGTGTTGTGAGTGCGGTTCGAAGATAAATAAATACTTCAGTTGGCGGCAACTAGACCTCATTCGCAAGGGTTTGCAGGTGGAAACTACCGCTAGCACAAAAACACATAATTAGGAGGGAAAGAGCCCTCGTGAATTGTACTTAATATGGAGTATTTAGAATGAAGAGAAAACACAACAAAAATAACGTCCGATCTACTAAAGAGTATTGTACTTTTTTGAAGGAAGCAAAACGCCAAAGTGAGTCATCTATTGATGGTGTTCTAAAGGCAATTAATCGCTTTGAGGAATACACAAATTATAAAGATTTTAAGTTGTTTCGATATCAACAAGCGGTGGGTTTTAAGAAGCACTTGATGGCGCAAAAGAGTGTAGCTACAGACAAGCCATTAAGTAAGGCTACCTTGCATACAACGTTGAGACACCTTAAGACATTTTTGCAATGGTTAGCTCTACAAAGCGGCTATCGATCCCGTATTACTTATAGTGATACTGAGTATTTTAATTTGTCTGAAAAAGACGCTCGAATTGCCACCGCGAAGCGTAAGAAACCAGTTCCAACCATAGAGCAAGTAACGCAGGTTCTTGAGGCTATGCCGAGTGTGAGCAATGTTGAATTGAGAGATAGAGCGCTGGTGGCGTTTACTTTACTAACGGGCGCAAGAGATAGCGCAATTGCCTCACTAAAGCTCAAGCATGTTTGTGTTGCTGAGCAAAGCCTTTATCAAGATGCTAGGGAAGTGAACACCAAGTTCAGCAAAACATTTACCACCTACTTCTTTCCAGTTGGCGAGTTACCTTTGAAGATATTGACCGAGTGGGTTAGTTACTTGCAACATGAGTTGTCGTTTGGCCCTGACGATCCATTGTTTCCAAAGACTAAAATTAAGAACAGCCCAACTCATCAATTTGAGGTGATGGGCGTTGAAAAAGAGCACTGGTCAACGGCAGGCCCAATTCGTCGGATCTTCAAACAAGCATTCAAATTAGCGGAGTTGCCATATTACAACCCACATAGTTTCCGTAATACGCTAGTTAGGTTGGGAGAAAGGCTATGCAACAACGCTGAAGAGTTTAAAGCGTGGAGCCAGAATCTTGGACATGAAAAGGTATTAACAACATTTTCTAGCTATGGAGATGTAGCGGATCATCGGCAAGCCGAATTGTTGAAAAAACTTGCGGCTCCAAAACCAGCAGCCAGCGAAGATGACGCCGCACTTTTACAAAGGTTACTTTCAGCCGCTAGAGAACAAGGAATGTAATTTATAAAAAAGCCTGGTATCAACAAATATTCGTATATTGATACCAGTTTGTTTAATGTAAGTTGGGTATCATAAATATAGCAGGTTTACTTTATGATACTGAATATATATGATACCCCTATATCTGATACCAATTTAAAGCCGAGAACGAGTAATGCGTGTATTTTCTTACTGTCGAGTATCGACAACCGAACAAACAACCGAAAACCAAATATTAGCTATTCGCCAGAAAGGGTATGAAGTTACTGATTCGAGAATCATTAGTGAAACGGTTTCTGGTTCAGTAGAAGCTATGAAGCGAGAAAAGTTTAAAATGTTGCTCACTCATCAAATGGAAGAAGGGGACATGTTGGTGGTGTTAAAGCTTGACCGCTTGGGCAGAGATAATATTGACGTTCAAAACACTATTAATCTGTTAACGGAAAAAGGGATTAAGGTGGTTTGTTTAGATTTGCCCGTATCAGATCTTTCAAGCGCCGAAGGAAAGCTAATGTTACAAATGTTCTCTGCTTTTGCTGAGTTTGAGAGAAATCGTATTAGGGAGCGAACCAAAGAAGGAATAGAGCGAGCAAAAGCGCAGGGTAGAAAGCTAGGTCGCCCCGTGGCACATCAAACAACAAGGTTGGTACAAAACAAAAAAGCTGAAGGTTTGTCACAGTCAAAAGTTGCGTCAGCGTTAAACCTTGGTATCGCCACAGTTAAAAGACACTGGAACAAAGCTGATTAGCTGATCAGTTAGGAATTTAGTCATTTCAAATTAAGACGTTAAACCACATTTTGGAATCTTCTGGTACAATGTACGCAATTATTTTGTGTGAAATTATCAGTAAGGTTTCTCATGGTTCGTGAACACCAACAAGAATTACAAAAACAGCTCTGGAACATCGCTAACACGCTGCGTGGCAATATGTCAGCCGACGACTTCCGTGATTACATCCTAGGGCTTATCTTCTACAAGTACCTATCAGACAAACTGAACCGCTACTGTGATGAACTACTTACAGAAGATGGCATTAAGTTCGTTGAGTCTGATGATGAACTAATTAAAGAGCTGCATGATGAGTGTGTCGAGAACCTTGGCTATTTCATTGCCCCTAAACAGCTATTCTCAAGCCTTGCTAAGCGTGGCGAGAAGTCTGAGTTCATTCTTGATGAGCTAAGCCGTGTCCTTAATGACATTGAGCAATCCACAACAGCGGCTGATTCGGCGGATGATTTTAACGGGTTGTTTGAAGAACTCGACCTTAACTCTAGCAAGTTAGGTAAGAACCCAGACGCACGTAACAAACTTATTTGCCAAGTGCTGATTCACCTAGAGAACATCGATTTCCAAATCGACAACACCGAGATAGACCTACTGGGTGATGCCTATGAATACCTGATTGGGCAATTTGCTTCAGGTGCAGGTAAAAAAGCAGGTGAGTTCTACACACCTCAACAAGTGTCTAAAATCCTTGCGAAGCTCGTTAGCCTAAACGGTGATGTGAAATCGGTTTACGATCCAACCTGTGGTTCAGGCTCATTGCTATTGCGTGTGGCAAAAGAAGTGAGTAGCACTAATCTTGAGTTCTGTGGACAAGAGCAAAACCCAAGCACCTTTAACCTTGCTCGTATGAACATGCTAATGCATGGTGTCCGTTACGATAAGTTCGATATTAAAAACGACGACACTCTAGAACACCCAATGCACTTAGATAAACGTTTTGATGCTGTGGTTGCCAACCCTCCGTTCTCTGCTAACTGGAGCGCGAACGACCTACACCTAAACGATGAGCGTTTTGCTGACTACGGTAAACTTGCCCCTAAAACGAAGGCAGACTTTGCTTTTGTACTGCACATGGTTCACCAGTTAAACGAAACTGGCACACTAGCTGTCGTCGTCCCTCACGGTATCCTTTTCCGTGGCGCGGCTGAAGGTCATATTCGTAAGCACCTTATCGAGAACAAAAACTACCTTGATGCAGTGATCGGCTTACCTGCGGGTATCTTTTTCGGTACGGGTATTCCAACTTGTATCTTAGTCTTCAAGAAGACTCGTCAGCACGCTGATAACGTCTTGTTCATTGATGCGTCGAACCACTTCGAAAAAGGCAAAGCTCAAAACCACCTTCGTGAAGAAGACGTCACTCGTATTGTTGAAGCCTACAGTAAACGCGAATCAGTCGATAAATATTCGCATGTCGCGGAGCTGTCTGAGATCGCTGAAAACGACTATAACCTCAACATCCCTCGCTATGTGGATACCTTTGAAGAGGAAGAGGCAGTAGACCTTGATGCGGTGGCAACAGACCTAACCGAGCTTGAAACTAAGATGCATTCGGTAGATGTAGATATTGCTGATTTCTGTTCTCAGCTTAATATCAAAGCGCCCTTTCCCTTAAATAAAGAGCAGGGGTAAGTATGTTATGACTGTACAAATGAATGCGCCGACGCTGCGATTCGGGGAGTTTGAAGGGCAGTGGTCAAAGGTTACTTTTGATGATTTAAATATTAATGTAATCGATGGTGATCTAGGGACGCAATACCCGAATAAAAATGAACTGCTGCCTGAAGGCTATTGCCTATTTTTATCTGCAAAAAATGTAACTAAGTCAGGCTTTCAGTTCTCCGAGATGCAATTTATTACTCAAGAAAAAGATGGATTGCTTAGAAAAGGAAAGCTGAAAAGAGGTGACATTGTTTTAACTACTCGTGGAAGTGTTGGACATAAAGCGCTTTATACAGATGAAGTTGTGTTTGATAGCCTAAGAATTAACTCTGGTATGGTGTTACTACGTCATCAATGGAAAGAGCTTAGCAATGAGTTTGTCTATAAATCGATGTTTACTCGTCACTTTACAAAGCAGATTGATGTTGTTGCATTTGGTAGTGCTCAGCCAGCACTAACAGTAAAAGAAATAAAAAAGCTTAAGCTTTCGGTTCCCCCAACTCTCCCAGAACAACAAAAAATCGCCTCTTTCTTATCAAAGGTCGATGAGAAGATTGGGTTGTTGTCAGAGAAGAAAGACAAGCTCACCGAATACAAACTTGGAGTGATGCAACAGTTGTTTAATGGCAAGTGGCATGAGCAAGACGGGCAACTTATCTTTATGCCACCCACGCTACGATTCAAAGCCGATGATGGCAGCGAGTTTCCTGATTGGGAAGAGAGGAAGTTAGGTGAGGTACTCTTGAGTCATAAGCTCGGAGGAAATTATCAAAACTCAGAAGATACGACTCAGCACCCACTTATAAAAATGGGGAATTTGGGTCGAGGTTCGATTAGCTTAAAGAAAGTCGAATATATCAAATCAGGTGAAGCTATTGACCATGAAGATCGAATCAAAGAGGGCGATCTATTCTTCAACACTCGAAATACTTTAGATTTAGTTGGGAAAGTAGCAATTTGGAATAATGAATTACCTGAAGCTTATTACAACTCTAACTTACTTAGACTTGGGTTTGAGAATAATCGCTTTATGAACTATTGCTTAAATTCTTTTAATGGAATCAGTGGATTAAGACGCTTTGCCACAGGCACAACAAGTGTTGCAGCTATCTACACTAGAGACTTACTTAAATTAAAAATCATAGTCCCTAGCTCGGATGAGCAAATTAAGATAGTCCACTTCCTATCAGCTATCGACCAGAAGATAGATCTAGCCAACTCTGAACTTAACAAAGCCAAAGAGTGGAAAAAAGGCTTGTTACAACAAATGTTCGTGTAAGGGACGAAATGAGCACACAATCAGAAGCTAAACTTGAAAATGACTTAATCACTCAGCTTACCGCAGCGAGCTTTGAACCCGTCAAAATAGAGAACGCCGCCGCGCTTAAAGCCAACCTAAAGGCTCAGCTTGAGCGTGCGAACAACCTAACGCTAACCGAGCGTGAATTTGAGAATGTGCTCATTAGCCTCGAAAAAGGCAACATCTTCGACAAATCCAAACGCCTCAAAGGTAAGGTCGATGTGGTGCATGACGATGGCACCATCAGCTACCTCACTTTGTTGAATACCGACGCCTCAAAGAATATCTTCCAAGTGACTAACCAAGTCACCATGCACGGTAAATATGAGAATCGCTACGATGTGACTATCTTAGTGAATGGCTTGCCGTTAGTGCAGATAGAGCTTAAACGCCGTGGCATTGAAATGGCGGAAGCATTCAACCAAATCAGACGCTACGACAAGCACACCTTTGGCGCAGAAGGTGGGCTGTTTAACTACATACAGTTGTTTGTGATATCTAATGGCGTGAATACGAAATACTTCTCAAACAACCGTGAGTTGTCATTCAAACAGACCTTCCACTGGACGGATGTCGACAACAATAAGATTAATGTGCTGCACCAATTTGCGGATGCTTTCTTAAATAAAGAACATCTGACTAAAATGCTCAGCCGCTATATCGTCCAGAATGAGACAGGCAAGTTCTTAATGGTGCTGCGCCCTTACCAATTTTACGCAGTAGAGGCGATAGTCGAGCAGGTTAAGACCAGTGATAAGCATGGCTATATTTGGCATACCACTGGCAGTGGTAAAACCTTAACCAGCTTCAAGACTGCACAAATATTATCGAGATTAGATAACGTCGATAGAGTGGTGTTTGTGGTCGACCGTAAAGACCTCGACTACCAAACAGCCAAAGAGTTTGATGCCTTCCTAAAAGGCAGCGTCGATAGTACGGGTGACACCAAGAGTTTATTAAACCAGTTCCTCGGTTCTCGACCTGTACCTAAACAAAGTGCTAATGCGTCAGGAAGTAGCGCCAATGATGGTGAAGCTCTATTACCACTTGCTGAAGAACGAGCGCAAGTTGCCGAATATTCGCCTATCTACAGCAGTAACGTAAATCGCATCAATAAGCTGACGATCACCACGATTCAAAAGCTCAACAACCTGATCACTAAGCCTCGCTTCAAAGGACAAGTCGAACACTTACGCCAAGAGCGCGTGGTTTTCATCTTCGACGAGTGTCACCGTAGCCAGTTTGGTGAAACCCACCAGAATATCGTTGAGTTCTTCGAGAAAGCTCAGCTATTTGGCTTTACGGGCACACCCATCTTTGCTGATAACGCCACAGCTAAAAAAGTGGAAGGAAAGGGCGTTCAGAAAAGAACAACCAAAGATCTGTTTGGTGAGCGCCTACATAGCTATGTGATTGTCGATGCGATTCGAGATGACAACGTACTGCCTTTTGCCATCGAGTATTACGGCAAGCTAAAGCACAAACAAACAGGCTTAGATGCCGATGTATCCAGCATTGATATATCGGAGTTCTTCAGCTCTCCTAAGCGCATAAAGCAAGTCTGTGAGCACATCATTGGCATTCATAAGTTCAAAACTAAACACAAGTTCAATGCGATGCTGTGTGTGGCGAGTGTCCCTGATTTAATCACCTACTACGACACCTTTAAGGCTCTCAAGGCGGAAGGTAAGCACAAGCTCAATATCGCCACCATCTTTAGCTATGGCGTCAACGAAGCCGAAGAGTTTGAAGGTGAAGTCAATGTGAAAGGCTTAGCGGAAGCGAACGCTAAGGTTCACAGCCGAGACAAGCTAGATTCGTACATTGGTGATTACAACGAGCAATTTGGCACGAGCTATTCAACCCAAGATACCGACAGCTTCTACAACTACTACAAAGATCTCTCTAACCGCACAAAGAATGGTGAAGTAGATATTTTACTTGTAGTGAATATGTTCCTTACGGGGTTCGATGCGCCGAGCCTAAACACCATCTACGTGGATAAGAACCTCAAATATCATGGATTGGTTCAAGCCTTCTCTCGTACCAATAGATTGAACGGCACGGTGAAGTCTCACGGCAACGTGATGTGCTACCGCAACCTGAAGCCACAAGCAGATGAAGCGTTTGCACTGTTTTCTAACAAACAACCGACAGAGTACATCGAAGTACCCGATCTTGAAGGGTTAACCGAAGACTTTGCCAAAGCGCTTGAAGCGTTAAAAGCGATAGCTCCAGATGTTCAAAGTGTTGATAATCTTCCAGATGAAGACATGCAAGCAGGATTCATTAAACAGTTCCGTATTTTAATGCGCCTGAAAAACCAGCTTGAAACCTTCAGTGATTTTGACATTGAAGCGCTAGGTATTTCAGAACAAGAGTTTGTTGATTACGCCTCAAAGTACGGTGATTTAGCCAGAGAGTTGAAAGGCAACCCGACGGATAAAGAATCAATCCTTGCTGACATCGACTTTGAATTAGAGCTGCTTCAACGCGACAACGTGAATGTGGGCTACATACGCCACCTTCTACAAACCATGCTTGAAGAGTCATGTGATGACGCCAAAGATAAGAAGCGTCAGGTTATCGCAAACCTGCTCGCTTCTGAGCCAACACTTCACAGTAAGCGCCACCTGATTGAAGGGTTTATCGAAAAGAGCTTACAGGGCTTAGTACAGGGTGAACAATTCGATGAATACATCGAAGAGCAGAAACAAAAGGAAATTAGCCAGATAGCCGAAGAAGAGAAGCTAGACTCCGATAAGTTTGGCGAGATGGTAACGAACATCGAAAATGGTTTGAATGTGGAGAGCTTGAAGTCAGATGACATCGCTCAGCTCACTACTGAAAAGATGACCTTTAGAACCCGCAGAACCATTTTGCCAAGGATTGCAGAAAGACTAAAAGCGTTCACTGAAACTTTTATAAATGGGTTTAGTTAATAAGCTCATATCCGTTTACTTCAAAGCGACTATTTTAACAAAAACATTACCGCCAATCGTGCTATTAATTTTGCTAATCAAGGTGTCAAACAATGCAATTCGAAGTTTCTTATACAAGTAGTTATCGCTCATCTGTGACGAAGCAAATTCAGCAAATGATAGAAAAGTACAATGCGGACTCCTTACTTAAAGAGTTTTTGCAAAACGCAGATGACGCGAAAGCTTCGCGACTTACAGTTGCACTTGATCTTCGAAACCATGGATCCTTTAAAGAGCAAGCCTTAAACATTGCCTCAGGGCCCGCTCTAGTCATTTCGAATGATGCGCTTTTTAACGAGCAGGATTTCCAGGCTATTGATCAGATTATGGATGGTAGTAAGGTCGATAAAGCTCAATCCACTGGTCGGTTTGGACAAGGCTTTACATCTAGTTTTAGTATTAGCGATCATCCTAGCTTAATTTCTGGTGGTATGAGGCGTGGTACGTCTAAATGGTTCGATGCACATGAATCGGCTGTCTGTAAGGGACGAAATAACGCAGTCGCTACTTGGAAGCATGATGAGGTAAACAGCAGTACCTACGAACGTTTAGAACCATGGCTGCGAACTTTTCTTTTACCTGGTGAGGAAGATACTGTTGGTCGAACAGTTTTTCGCTTACCTTTAAGGACGTCCGAAACTGCGAAAACTAGCGAGATATCAAGTCAAATTTTCACCAAGCAGCGCTTCTACAATTGGTGTGATGAATGGAGAAAAAGCTCAGATAATTTGCTTTTTCTACGGAATGTTCACACTTTAGTTTTGTGCATAGTTCATGAGAACGGAAATACGCAAGAACTATTGAAAATCGAAACTAAAAATATAGAAGAAATTAGTTCAGTAAAGCAAAAGCTAAACAAAGCCATACCAACAAACAAGCCCCCAAAAGAGATTTGTCAATCTTGGCTATCGAACAATATTGACCTTCCAACTGTGACGTATGAACATGAATTTCAATGCCATTATTTTGATCGTAGTACGTCACGTACAGAGTCTGTTGACTCTAAATGGGCTGTAGTCAATGGGCTATTCAAAGGGACTGATAGTTTACTTCTAAAACAGGCTCTAAAGTTTTTGGGGTTGGGACCAAACTTCAGAAAAGTGTTACCTTGGGCTGGAGTGGCTATACCGATAGGTCAACAGATTCCTAAGAACGATGAGAGAGGTCAGTTCTTTACCTTCTTACCATTAGGTATTAGAACCAAAAGCAAAGCTCACATGCAAGGGTGGTTCGAACTTGACGATAAACGAACTTCAATAGTATTGAAAGCGGGGAATGACGATCAGACGCCTTTGGTAAAATGGAATCTCATGCTAGCTGAACACGCAATAGGCAAAGCGTGGGCAGAATTGTTGCTCCAGTATAAACACAACCTTTCAGAGACAGATTACTATGAGTTTTGGCCGAATTTATCGAAAGACTCAGATGAAATTACATCATATATACAGAAAGGCTTTTACAAACGAATGGCGAAAGCTGAATGTTTGAAAATTTGGCATAAAGACAATTCCTATTGGGGTCAGCCTTCTAATGATCACTTCTATTGTTCGCGTCAGGCTAAAGTAGCAGCTCCCACCAAAGAGCTCAAAAAAATAGTTCAGAAAGAGTTGAAACTAATCTTCCCAGAGCCGCCTAGATTCGTTGTATCAAATTTGAGAGCCTTTGGCGGCATAATCTCAGAGTTTACCCCTGATGTTTTGGTTGACGCCGTTTCTGACAAAGCCCGAGATTTTGTTTTTCCTCAGGAAGAGCGCTTACTTTCTCACTTCTTTTTTGCTCGTAAACAAAATGTTTCTCATGTTCTTAAATATGCGGTGTTAGGAAAGCAAGGGGCAACAGGTGTCGTCGGACTTCCTTTGCAGTATTGCCTCGATAATAAACTACACAGGATCCAAGATCTGTCACTGTTTTCTGCAAAGCACGACCTATCACTTTTCAAAAATGACAAATCTAAGTTTGTTGACCAAAGTTTGTATGACCTCGAACTGAAAGAAATGCCAGAACCTTGGTTATTTTCAACGCTAGAAAACAAACTTAAATTGTTATCAGAAATGATGACGTCAGAATCTGTAGACCTAGATTGGTTTAATGAAGTAGTTGAGTTGATTCGCAGGTCTGGGGAAGCTGAAAGATCAACCGACAAAGTTAAACAACTTTTGGTATCGCTTCCGATTTATAAGATTAGCGGTTCTAAAGCGTTTACGCTAAAAGAGTTAGGCTCCTCCGGGAAAGTTCCGTACCTCGAACTAAAACCGGATAATAGAGAGCATTATGAGAAGCTTGGTGTTTGTCTGTTTGATAAACCATGGGTACAAAGCTATCAAAAACTAAACGACCTATTAAAACCCAACTTCAGTCCTCTCAGTATCATCACGAATGAGGTCATCTTGGCTCAGATTGCTAAGATGAATGAGTCAACCAAGTCATTTTTGGAAATCCCAGCCTTTAGACACTTTGTCCTTCACTCTGTTGGAAGAGCGGATAAATCTCATCGCGATTACAGGTATTTGGTAGAGGAAGTTAAAAATCGTATCCCCCTGGCGTTAACACAGAATGGTTCGCTTACTTACATTAACGATAGCAAAACGAGTCTATACCTACCTGGTGGGTTCAGCGTCGATAAGTCGTTAGCGCAGATTAGTGACCTCTATGACCTAGTTCACTCTGGAGAGGTTGATTTCTTCTATGTGTTCGAAAAGCTGGATGTATCCACGATGTCGTTTTCTGACTACATTGAGAACGTTGTCGTTAAGTATTTGAATGGGGTTAATGATATTAAGGCTAAAACTCGACTTTTGGAATGGTTGTGTAACGAGTTTGAATCTATTCGAAATGAACCAAACGTCATAAGATTACTAACTTCCGCAAGTTTAGTACCTGCCGCTAATGGTTCTTTTATAAGAGCTGGTGAGGTTTACGCTCCAAGCTTCTTCGGGACACTACCTGAGGCGCTTAAAGCGACTGCTAAAAAGTTGAGCCCATTCCAGCATGATAATTGGAATGAACTACTTGAATTGTGTGGGGCACAAAAGACGGTTTCTATTAGAGCTCTAAATCAAGGTGCAATACATATCTCGCAAAGGAGGGACGTAGAAGAGGCCTTTAACTTAGTAAGCTTTATTAAGCGCCACCTTCCTGAGTTTGAAAATGCAGCTAAACAGTTCGCAAACGATCACAAAGAGTTTTCTAGGGTTCCTTGGATCCCATGTGTAATTGGAAAAAATGTCGTTGATGGGAAAGAAAACGCTGCTTTGCAACTAGGTACTGCAAACTCAATTACGCTCAAAACACACAAATACAAACTGTGTCCAAGCTTTAACCTCCTAGCACCAAGAATTGAGAGTGAAAACCAAAAAGAAAGGACGTCTGCTCGAGACTCCTCAAACTCTCTGTATAGGTTCTTAGGATTAGAAACGTTTGCCCCACCAAAACTTCAGATTAAGAATTATCAGAAACTAATAGGGACAACAATAAACCGTGGTAACGAGCGGTTTTTGTTTTATGCATCGACACGGTTTTATGCTGTGTGCGGAAGGGAAAAGGATCTCAGGCATGAAGATAAGCCAGAAAAAATACTGATTAATAGGGAATGGGTTCAACCCAAAAACGTATTCTTTAGGAGAGTATCCGGCTTACATGGCTTACATTCTGTCGAAGATTTTCTTGGAGTCTTGAAACACGATCAAACTGATGTAATAAAAGGGCTTGAAAAATTAGGGGTCAGGACTGGACCGAGCAAAGAGTTTCTTATCGATTACTTAACGTTAAATTTAGGGCTAGATCGGGTGTTAAATTCTGATCAGGTTCTCGTAGCTAAATATGCTCTTTCTTTGCTACAAAAAGAACATTTACAAGTGATAAACAAATGGGATGAAGTGCCTCTTTTGACAACGAATGGCAAGCTTTGCAAAAGTTCAAAAGTCTTTATAGATGAGGGAGATGAGCTTGGTTCAGCGAGCTCTAGCAATGAACATCTTCGGGTTTGTGTCGGTGAATTTACGAAGCTAGCGACAAATTCAAACGCTAAGTCTATCAAGTATGGCTCTACTATGAGGATTAAGGAGGACGCGACTGAGTTTCTTTCGTCCAGACAGATTCCAGATGATATTGCAAAATTTAGCAGAAAGTTGAAAGCGGCTTGGTTTGAAAATGCAGTTCGAAGGTTAGCCTTTCATAACTTGAAATCACCAAGTAGCGAATTTGAACTGAGCTATAAAGAGCGATTGATACCAGATCGAATCACGATGTGTGAGTCTCTCACTTTATCTTGTAACATTGGCCTTCAATGGATCTACGATACAAACAAGAAGAAAGTGTTTAACGGAGATGGTGAGTTGTACGTTGTCCTTGGATCATCGAGAGTATTTTGTGAGGCCTTGGCTAGCTATGTAAGTAACGAGTTTTCTCTAAACCCTGAATCATCCATCATGATTGCGACATTGATAAAGGATATCGAGTCTGAAGAGGAAGCTGATGAATATCTAGGAGAGGAGAAGGGAATACCTGAACTTCCCAACGAGACAAAATTTAATCAACCAACATTCTCTCATGACCCCGTCGCTAGTCAGTCTGAGTTTGTGGATTTGATTGAAGCTGAATTAGATGAAGAACTTCATCAAGCAGAAGTAAGCGCCTTACCCGCTGAACAATATGCTGCTCCGGCAATCGTTAACGACAATGTTATTGAACCTAGAGATGTTGGGCTAGAAAATCAACAATTAGAGAATGACGTTCATGATTTAGCAGATGAAATTCGAAGGTTAGAGGCCCATATTGATAAAAATGATCGCCAAGAAAGGGTAGTTGAATCTGCTATGCCAGACAACTCAAAGAAGACGCAACACTCAACTGAGGCGCGGTCCTCTACTGACAAAATAGAAAAGGGTAGTTTGGGCGACTTAACTCACAATGCACCAAGGGTTCCCAGCTCCAAATTACGAGATCCCGGAGAGAAATTAGATAGACCTAAACTGGATGTTGGACACCGTGATTATATAAGTCACAACAGAAAAAGTGGTATGGGGACAGCTTTCACGGGCAATCAAGCAACATTATTGGGTGATGTAGGTGAGGATAATGTGCTAAATGCTATTATGAAGACCTTACCTCAGGGTCATAGAATACAGAAAGCACCGAAAAACAATCCTGGATATGACTTGTTAGAGGTTGATTTTAACGATGTTATTGTCAGAAAAATTGAAGTAAAGACTCTTCCTTCTGGATGGGGAGAGCGGGGTGTGAAGTTAAGTCGAACCCAAGTTGAACTAGCGCTAGCTGACTCTACATGGTCTTTGATAGTAGTTGTTGGTCAAAACACATCTAAAGCTACATTTTTAGATTTGGGTAATCCGTTCAATAAAGTGAAGTCATACTTCCTTCCAAGTGAATGGAATCAAGAGCAAGTTTTTGATTGTGTGGAAATTTTACCTTTTCCTATGTAGCAAGAGACTGTAAAAACCCCAATTGGCGTTTGAAAGCGGCCCCCTTTTAGGGGACCGTCTTTCTGTTAACTAGGTTTGTTTAGTTTTGACTAGCATCTTGAGTCAGATTTGGCTTTTAAAATGTAATCACTCCACCAGTCCATAATCTCTTTCCGTTGTTCAAAGAAATCAGACCGATTGTAGCTTGCTCTGGTTTCATTTTGATCTGAGTGTGACAAACTGGCTTCAATATGCAAAGTATCGAAGCCTTGCTCATGCAAAGCCGTAGATGCGATAGATCTAAGCCCATGGGCAACAAGTGTTTCTTTAAAGCCAAGGGTTCGGTGCAGTGCTGCATTGGCGGTAAAAACGCTCATATGGCCTGTAGAGTTGCGTTCACTAGGGAAAACAAACTCATGCCCTGTACTGTACTGGCTCATTTTTGCCAGTACTTCCGCGGCCTCTTCGGATAGTGGTACTCTGTGCTCTTTTTTGCGCTTCATTTCACTCGCTGGAATCGTCCAACATTTATCATTAAGATCAATATCTTTCCAGCGTGCTCGAACGGCTTCTTTTGGTCTTGTCATTGTATGCAACTGCCAAAGAATAAGTAGCTTGGTTTTGTTGTGAAGAGTGGTGTTTGTATCAAGTTGCTCTAGAAGCGTGTTAAGCATTTCGGGGCGGATGGTAGGCATGTGTTCCACCTTGTGCTTTTCAAACGCATTGATCATACGGGTTAGCGGATTCGCGTCAATAATGCCACTATCAACACCATATTCCATGATTTGATTTAATGACTGACAAATCCGCTTGATGGTAGAGAGCTTTTTCTCTTTTTCTAATGGGCGTAATGCCTCAATAGCACCTCTGCGAGTAATTGTATCTATTGGCGCCTCGCCTAACAGCGGAAAGAAGTACAATTCCAATGTTCTCCACATACGTTCAGCATGAGCAGGGCTTATTGTCTTTTGTTTTCGCTGAAACCATTGCTCAGCAACAGCAACGAACGTGTTGGTCTCTTGGCGAATGGCTTCTAGTTTCTTCTGTTCAATGCGTTGTTTCGGATCAACGCCAGTCGCTACTTGGTTCCTGTGTTCTTGCGCCAGCTTTCTCGCATCATTAAGTTTGAGAGTAGGGTAAGAACCGAGGGATATTTTTTTTACCTTGCCAGTAACAGGTTCACTGTATCTAAATTGCCATGATTTAGTGCCATTAGGACGAATACGAATATTGAGGCCATTACCGTCAGCAAGGATATATTCCTTACCTTTAATCTCCGCATTTTTGATTTCTTTGTCGGACAGTCTGACTGTTGGTTTTGGCATACGAACCCCTTTGAAATTTGTGGGGGAGTATACAGTAGTTCTTTTCTATGGGGTACATCATGGGGTACAAAAAATAGTGGAAGTGGTGAGTTTTCTTAGGACGCTACTGAATGTGGTGATTGTTTAAAGTTCTGATTATTAATAGTTTTATGGTTTTTATTGAACGTTACTGGAAGTTGGTTAAATGGCCCCGGAAACCATTGAATAGACATAGAGATAAACCTTGATAAATATATTTGCTGCACATTGTAAGGGTTGGATGATACGTGTAAAGGTATATCTCTCCCGACCTTCAATGAGCTCAGTGAGTTTGCTTGAAGTATAGGCGACTTAGTGATGTTTATTTAACTTAGACTGACCTAATGAAGGTGAAATCCATTACTGTTGTGAAGTATAAAAAGCCGCAATATCTTTCAAGTCTTGATCATTGAGTTTACTCAGTTGTGTTTGCATCATCTCAGCGTAAGCTCCTTGTCTATCACCGTTTTGGTAAGCTTTCATTGTGTTATAGAGGTAAGTTGAATCTTGGCCAGAAAGTTTTGGGTAAGCAGTGTTACTTGTTTCACCCGTGGGGTTATGACAGAAAATGCAACTTGGTGACTTCATTTTACCCAGTTCAGGATCGCCAAAATTAGAGGCATGAAGGCTAGGGGAAAGAGTGAGTAATAGTAAAGTGAAGGAACGGTAAGTCATGCTTTTGCTCCGGTAAAAACATAACAATAAAGCTTACCCTAAGGGGAAGCTCAAGTCCGAATTGCTTTAGATGCTTTATGCTTTAGATATTTTAGAAGCTAATAGTGTTGACAGTTACAACTGACTTCGTTCTGTTAGGCGAGTAGAGGGCTTAAGAAGTGATGTTTTGTGAGTTCAAAAATTCTATTCGTACCTTAGAGGGCAGAATGTAATTAAGTCACTGGTGATATGATTTAAACTTCGTTGTTCAGTCTAACTGTGATTTTATGACGGAGGGGGATAATAGAAGATCACCTTTTCAAGGGCCTAAATTATAATACGATCTGTTGTAAAAATAACTGCAATCCAGTGTCTCTATATTTGTGACTCAAATATTAACTACATGCCTGGTTGTATAATAGTCTCTAAACTATTGATAAAATTTGCTTTTCTTATTGCTTCTTTTCGGTTGGTTACGTTTATTTTTTTATATATATTATATACATGCGTTTTTACTGTACTTTCTGAAATAAATAGTTCACTTGATATCTCTAAATTTGTATCTCCTCTGATAACTCGTTTAAATATTTGAGCTTCTCTTTTTGTAAGGGTAGATAATATTACCTGTGACTTGAATGTTTGGGAGCGCGCATTGGATAAAATATGCGACATTAACTTCCTCGGTAACCATAGGTCGTCATCACAAACCGTTTTCAAGCAACGTGTAAGGTGTTCTACAGGAGCATCTTGATAGATTATGCCCTTTATATTAAACATGTTGAATAGTTGCATTACGGTAATACTCTGTCCGGTAATATCAGAGGGAACGTCATAGATTACCCATTTGTTGGACTCTACTTTTGATAAGGTGATGTAAACATCTTTGATGTCAGCTAAGAGTAAGTAACTAATGAGAATGACATCAAACGTCTTGCGATGATTCGAACGTTCAATACCAGAAATACATTCGCGACTAAAACAAAAGTCACTGTATTTCTCTATTTCTCGTTGAATAAACTGGTTATTTATACCGTTATCGCCAATTAGGAGCATGTGCTTTAAATTATTTTTACTGTTATGCATACTTTACTCCGAAACTGACAAATCGTGTTGTGATTATATGATACTGGGTTTTATATAATTGCGTTGCATATCTCAGGATTTATATAATTACATATTTAAGGCTGCTGTGAAAGGAGGGGTTCTATAGAAATTTGTAATGTATCGTCATATATTCCTCCCGGTTTGTTCTCTGTTTCCCCAATTACAAAACTCAAAGGAATAGGTTGACCGATCGTAGCCGAAATACGCTGAATTTTTGCATCAAGTTGACCGAGGTTTACTCTATCGTTATCTAGGGAAAGTTCGTATGGAATATCCCATTTTGTCTCATCAGATTCATGACGTAGCATCCCTTGATGGGATGATTCCAATACGATGGTATACGCTGTATTACTTTGCACCCATAGGTTCGGTGCAGAACGAATAATCTTGTTTGAATATAATGTTCCTAGATCAAGGTCATAATGCTGTTGAGTTAACCCATAAAAGTGAACTTTTGCAGCTGGTGGCACGGTAACAGATACTGGGAGTGAGCTAGGGCTAATCTCTATTTGTTGGTTGTCTGAGGTATAAGAGGGCGACACTTCTAAAAGCCCCCGGTAGGTTCCTGACGCTAGCCACTGTTTGCTTGGGAAACGCATTTGTATGGTTGTCGAAGGTTGACTGTCGGTTAATGATAAATGCCACTGATTCGCGATTGGCACACCCACTTGTCCACTCCACTCGAAGTTGAGCTTGTCTTGGTTTAACCCTTTTAACGTCCGACTGGTATCGTTAAGTTGTAAAACCAAACTCAATTTACAGGCTTCTCCAACTATATTTGCATCGATCCTATAAGTATTAATTGTTGCGTAAGTACCTGTGTTGAACACGTCGTATTGCGACTGGGATGAGACGGGTTGAATCGTCAATGCACTAGCTTCACATGCTAATACAGAGGATACAGAATTTATGGCGATGAGGAACCATCCACCCCACCGAAGTTGTTTAATCCACATACACATCTCCTAGTCTGATCAAGTTGTCACTGCGCTCGCTGAGAGTAATGACGGCTGACTCTTGTCCTTTAGTGTCTAGAATCAGTTGATATTTCCCTGGCTTTAACCCAGATATCGCAAATATGCCACTCCGATTGGTAAAGAAGTCAATCGGTAACTGTTTAGCTTCACCAAGGTAATGTGCTACACCAGCGACAAGTGAAATTGGATTGTTACTTTGACGGTCGTATAGCTTACCGATCACGGTTAAGACCGCATCGGAACCAATTTGTAGTTGGAAGCCCCGTTTATAGTCAGGCTTAACCCAAAAAGCACCATCCCCCAAATCATATCCTGGTGGTAAGTTATCGACCTCATAACCGATGACTTGGCTATTGTAAGCAACAAGATCAGGAACCATGGCACTGGCATCTCCGTTAAGGTAAACACGTGCGTACTCTCCGTCTTTTGTTGGGTCCAATGCCACGTCATTCTCTGCGAGGCTTTCATGCTTGCTGACAATAGCAAATGCTTCTCGGACTGGTCTGCCGATCGTTACCGATGAACCTGCAAACGCAAGTGCACTGCTGATGGTTACGTCGGTACTGTGGTTTCTTGTGTCACCACTAATGTCGTCAAGTCGAGAGGCATGGGTCGCACTCAATTCGTAACGGTTTGCCGTATAGTTAATACCAGCGTCCATATCGGCGTCCGTTTCTTCATTCGTAATGACACTCGCAAAGCCTGATATCCCTCCGGTGTTACCTATATTATTCTGATAGCTGTAATCTAAGGCGGCTTCTCTTAGCTCTGTACTGTAACGACCGACGACACGAGTTTGTCGGCTAAGAGGCCAACTTATGGTGAGCGTAGTGCTGATGTCATCGTCTTTACTGGCGTGATCTTGATAGCTAACACGGGCACTCCAAGTCGCGTGAGTATCAAACAGTCCGTCCGATAAACTCGGGCTAATTAGCCAATAGTCGTTCTCTTTGTCTATTCCTAAACGGTAATTGACTGTCATGGCGGCACGTAATGATCGACTTAGATAAATCGAACCGAATGCAGAAGCATAATGAGTGGTTAAGTTGATGTCTTTATCGGAGGCGTCAAACCCAGCAACACCAGTAAAATTGTTGCTCAGATACTCATAACTAACACTCAGTTGTGGAGCCAGTGTATTCTTGCTGGAAAATTCCGCATCGAATGCAAATTTGTAAGCATCGCCGTTTCCTAATACAGGATGTTCGCTACGTGAAGCATTGAGTTCAGTGACTCCCCATCTAGAAGCGATGAGTGCGGTAGTACCATATTGGTATAAATCTTCACGGGTTTGAAAGTTGGTACCTAACGTTAACCAAGGGTTAATCCCCACATCAACATAACCATGGAAAATACGCTCATCGGTTAGGTATTCTAATTGTCCATTTTGGAGTTCAGAGGGTGCTCCATACATAATGCTATATTCAAACTCACCGCTATTGAGTAAGTCGTTACCCGTCGCAATAGAAAACTCGATACGCTCTTCATTCCCAGAACGATCGGTAATGACGAGTACAATATCGTTACTACCTTGCGCAAGAGGTATATCACTCAGGTTGTAGCTACCAGCGCCTAAGGTCAATCGTTGGACTGCAATCCCATCTATATAGACATCGACATTCGAGGCTCTTTGAAGTGTGAATGATTGATTGGCTCGTGGTCGTGCATTTCTGGTTGGAATCAGTGTGAAATCTCGAGTTAAGCCAATACCAAGTATGTCGGTACTGTCCTGAAAAGATTGGCCACTGTTGTACATATCGCCGAGCACAAGTCGTGTACCTTGCTGTGCAAAGTCAATATTAAGACGAGTTCCTTCTCTCACATATTGTGACTTTTTCGATGAACCATTTTCTAAATAGGATTCATATTCAAAATTGAAAAAACCAATGTTAAGTGCAGAGTCGAATTGACTGCGATAAAGATCTTGCCTTGACGATTTTTGATCGACATATTGGCTCTCATTGGCGGAAAGGGCGACGTTAACGTATCCGCTTAACAGACTTGGCTCAGCATAGTTATAAAAATCATCTGCGCCGTTCATCGAGAGTTGTTGGGTTAAGCTAAATTCTGGCGGAACCGTCACGATACATTCCAACGAAGAAAAGTCGAAATTTAGTCCCAGCCCTACGCTCATAAAGTGGTGCTGCGACAGCATCTCATCGTCTGTCGTGTCATGGAGCTTACCAATACCTTCTTGAGTGACGACAGACGAAAGGAGAGACAGCGTACTTTCCTTTGGCAAAAGAATTTCGTTGTTTGCGGTAATGATAATATCCGCTTCACCAAGAATGGTGTCACTTATCCTTAGTAAAGAGGTAAGTTGAATGTCGCGTCCTGTCGGGTTCAATACCATATCCTGGCCCCAAGTTACAGGGCTTAAGGCGGCACAATAAAACAGTACTAATCCCAAGACATAGAAAACTTGCCACATCTTGTGAGAGGTTTCAGTTTTCATATCCATGATAAGTGCCTACTGGTAAGTAATTTAAAGAAGAAGGCAAAGTAATAGTCGAGCGTGGTGGAATAAACTGTTCACCTAAAGCCTCATGTACCTTTTGGTTCTGAGATTCGAGCCCCTTAAAATGAAGTAACGATGTATAGGTAAATCGCGACCCTGAATTAGTGAGTGTTAGTTTTCCTTGTTCATCTATATGTAAGTTCACGTCAGGCTCTAGCGAGGATGAGTGAATGTGCAACAACGCATTGTAGTGAACTTGCAAAT
This sequence comes from Vibrio sp. 10N.286.49.C3, assembly GCF_041469545.1. Classification (NCBI taxonomy): domain Bacteria; kingdom Pseudomonadati; phylum Pseudomonadota; class Gammaproteobacteria; order Vibrionales; family Vibrionaceae; genus Vibrio; species Vibrio sp. 10N.286.49.C3. Next base: position 15,865 of record NZ_JBFRKT010000052.1, on the reverse strand, counting down.
TGATACCGGTTGTTAAACTGGTAGGACTGTCCATTTTTTCGTTGTTTTGACCAATATTTACGGTACTGAAACGAACAAAGTAACTTTGGGAAGTTTCGAGTTGGCGGTTTCCCAACCATTGTATACGGAATACTTGACGTTCACCGGGTGCCAACATAGCGGCAGGTGGAAACACAAACATCACCTCACTCGATAGATCTGATGTTTGGAACGTACCATCAGGTAAGAATTTCAAACGACGAACGTTAGCTTCAAGTGGGAGATCCCGCGTTGAGTTGTTAGTCACAACCAGTTGCGATGTTGCCCTGTGATCGGTATTGAGTTCAATGACGGTTGGAAACAGTGTTATGCCAAGCGCTTGTGCACACAGAAAACAAGAAATGAACCCACCAAAAATATAACGTCTCATTGCTACTGATCCTGCTCGATTTCAATCGATAGCGTCTCTACATTGTAATTTTCAAGTGGCTGCATTTCGAAAAAACGAGTGGAATAGGGAAGAACTAAAGTTCCTGGAATACGTTTGGCGATTTCTACGCCTTTTAAATAGGTTGATTTTTTGCCGTCAGAAATTTTCCATGTCGTATTGGTTAACCGACCATAACTATTACCGCTGTTCAGTACTTCAAGGACCCATTTGTTATTCTTGTTATTTGGTTCGATACTTTTAATTTCTAGTTGAGAGGCCGTGTTCTGAGGTCGCACGTTGATAAGCGTATTAAACTGAAGTAACAGACTCACTTGCCCTTGGTTGCTACTTGCTCTTTGAACTTTCACTTGCTTAACAGCAATACGAAAAGCTTTTGACTCTGTAATGGACGGATCGCCTAAATATCGGACCATAATAGATTGCGAACGTCCAGGCTCTATAATTGCAGTTACTGGAATCACTAATAGCTCGTCATCTGCAGGCGTCGTGGTCTCTTTTCCGTATTCATTCATAGTCATAAATACTGGAGACAGTTCGACTGTGAGTGGTTCGGTAGACGAATTCTCAACCCTCATTGTCATTTGAGCTCTTTTACCAAGTGGCGTCATCTCCATAGACATCGGCTCTACTTTGAACGCATGAGCTGACAAACAAGTGAGTGACAATAATAAGAGAACAGTCCATTTATGCATGATCCATTTATACATCGCGATGAGCTCCAAATTAAACTAGAGTCGTAATACAACTGAGGTTAAGTTTTAATACAACAAAGGCTTAGATGAAGTCGGAGGCCAAATAATAGCCCCCGACTTATTCAACCTCTAATTTGAGGTGATATTTACGGTTAACGTATCTGAATAACCACCTGCCCATGGGGAGGTTTCTGTTGTCACAATATCAATGGACGCGGCAACACCAGTCGCCAATACTCCTGAACCACCATAAGAGTTACTGATTGAAACGTCATTTAGGCCTGGGCCTCCTGGCGCATTAAGCGTGAAAGGAGCTAAGCCTGAAGGGTTAAATGTTGCTTCGTATGTAAGAGCGTAGTCTTCGCTATCATCGGACTCTAGACCACCCTCAGCACTCGTCAGTGTTACAGTTGCACCATCGACGTCATTACACTTCATGTTAAGGCCACTAACAGAAAGGTTTTGAATTTGAGATACATTACCAAAGTCCATCAGTTGTGTTGAAAGACCAGTAACTTCACATACAGGTGAAACAAAACCAACTAGCTGGACATCACCAGGAGCGGCTTGAACTTGAGCACCAAAAATAGCTGTGACTGTTGCTGCGTAGAGTGTTAGCTTTTTCATTAGAAATTCCTTTATCTTAAATGATTGGCTCGAATACTGCTGAGCGTATGTTGTTCTGCAGATACATTGCAGAGCTTTTACTTGGTCACGCTATGAATCGAAGGGTAAACTTCGATCTCAATAACGTCTTGATAATAACCCGCGAAACGCAAGCTATTTTCGAGTGCTACCCTAAGGCTCCCCTGTTGAGAGAAAGGAATAACACCAGAACTGTTTATCATTACTGGTGAAGTAAGTTGGCTACTGTGCCTACTTTCATAAAGACGAAGCTCGTCTATTTGTAATGACAGATTATAAGTTTCAATAATATCAACCCCTTGGTGTTGATATTTTAAGCCTCCATATTTTGAATTAATCGTTATACCCAACGGACGGTTACAATACATATTAAAAGGCAATAGTTGCACATCACGATGTTCCGTAAACTTCATGACATTGCCAGAAAAGAAATTTATTTCGCATCGATCTTTGATCTGGCCATTAATTCCTAACGTTAAGGTGTTAGCACTGGTGTAGAATGAAAGTGACAGACTAAAAATTAACGTTGAGACGATGAATTTGTGAATAAATACGAATGCTCTAATCATCATTTCACCTCTCATTGATTGAATGTAACCTGTTGCTTAACTTTCAAAACTATAAGTGCTTTAAAAAATGGTGAAGTAGTAAAAAAAGTTTATTATTTAGACGAAGTATGAGTTTTAGTATGAGTTTAAGGTAATGTATAAATAGTACATTTTTAGATAATAATTTTGTTTTCAATTAGATAGGCAGTTTTTGACCCACAGTTAAATTTACGAGTGGATTTTTATTAATTGATAAAATTAGAACTATGGTCTACGGCGTTATTTTTGGTGAATTTTTCGATGGATTATTCTTCCAGGAATATTTTATTTTTAGTTTTATTCACTGGTTTATAATTTGAATGTGACGATTTTTAATTGTAATAGTGAAAAGTGGCTATCTATATTAGTTGGTAATTTCTATTTAAATTAGCCTCTTACGATGTTTTTTTAGAATTGGTGTGTTTTATTCTTAAATACCGTACGCGTGGCAAATAAAAATTAAATTATTACGATTAAATTATTTGATTTTATCGTGCATGAGAAATTTAATCTCACAAATGAAAATCGAAATTTAACGATAATTTAATACTTAAACGCAGGTTTAATACATAGAAGGTATTCACATAGGCCAAAACAAGATTGCGTTCTGTTGCAGTTAATTTAGTTGAGTCTATTAGGCAGATTAGTCGGTATAGGTATCTATTTTTCGGTGGAAGAGGTGAATGATTTTTTTAAAAGACTAAAGCTTCGTAAGGGAAGCTCTAGTCTTAATTGCTTTAATGCGAATCTTGTTCAGCGTTAAAGCGCACTTTCCAACTTAGTTAGGAAAGTCGCGATGTCTTTTGAACTGATATCTCTATGAGTAACAAAACGTACAGGGTTACCTGGTGACATTGTAATGCCTTGCTCTCCTAACTCCCGTGCGATACGGTTAATATCAATCGACTGATCTAACTTCGCAAACACAATATTAGTCTGAATGAAATCAGGGTTAACTGAGAAACCTTCTAACTTGCTTAGACCAATCGCTAGTTTTTTTGCGTTTTCATGGTCTACTTTAAGTTGAGCCACGTTCTCCGTGAGCGCCATTTTACCTGCTGCAGCAAGAATACCAGCCTGACGCATACCACCACCGACCATTTTACGCAATCGACGAGCTTTAGCGATGTACGCTTTGCTACCAAGAAGTAGAGAGCCAATCGGAGCACCCAAACCTTTTGATAAACAAATTGTCATCGAATCGAAGTGTTGTGCGATCTCTTTAATGTGAACATCTAGTGCAGCCGCCGCGTTATAGACACGCGCGCCATCTAAGTGCATTTGCAGGCCGTGTTGGTTTACGAACTCACGCGCTTCCGCTAGGTAAGAGACTGGCAGCACTTTACCATTGATTGTGTTTTCTAAACTAAGAAGCTTAGTACGAGCAAAGTGGCTGTCGTCTGGCTTAATCGCTGCAGCAAGCTTTTTAAAATCTAACGTGCCGTCAGGGTTGTTCTCGATTGGCTGAGGTTGAATCGAGCCTAATACTGCAGCGCCGCCAGCTTCGTATTTGTAGTTGTGCGCTTGTTGGCCACAAAGGTATTCGTCACCACGCTCACAGTGCGCCATTAAACCCAGTAGGTTGGCCTGTGTGCCGGAAGAAGTGAACATAGCCGCTTCAAAACCGGTTTCATTTGCAGCCCATTGTTCTAGTTCGTTGACGGTTGGGTCATCGCCATATACATCATCGCCTACTTCTGCATTTGCCATTACATCACGCATAGCTTGCGAAGGTTTAGTTACGGTGTCAGAACGAAAGTCCATGTTTATCTCCTAGAGTACTATTAGGTAGTCATATAATTGGCTATAGATGGCCACATAGTTGGGCTTTGCTTAAACAAGCGATGGTTTTGGTATCGGTAATTTGATCGTTGCGAATTTTATGTTGCAGTTCTTCCAAGCTAAGTTCGATAACCTCTATTACTTCATCTTCATCACATTCAAAGCGGGTAGTAAGGCTTAAGTCTTTTGCGATGAACAAGTGTTGGATCTCATCACAGAAGCCAGCTAAAGGGGTAACTTGTCCCAAGCTCTGGAAATAAGTTGCACTGTAACCCGTTTCTTCTTCGAGTTCGCGTTGTGCACATTGAAGAGGTGTCTCATCAATTTCCATCGTGCCAGCAGGGAGTTCCAAAAGCCATTTTTTAAGAGAAGGACGAAACTGGTTAATGAGGATGATTTTTCCAGACGAAGTGATAGGAAGAATAACGGCCGCGCCGGGGTGGTTTATTGTTGTATGTTTTACCACGACGTTCGTAGGGAGCGTCACGTTCTCTTCTATAAGAGAAATACTTTTCCATTGATGGATAACTTTACTCATGCAATCTGGCCACTTTCCTTGCCAATTTTTCTTATAACTGAAGACGTGTACCACCATAACGTCTATGGTGTCGAAAATAAAAGAAAAATTAGGGTTAACAATAGATTTAGTTTCACACCATTCGTGATGCTACTCTCATAATTGGAATCTATGATTGCGCGAAAATTGCAGCTTAACCATCTGATATAAAGGCAACTCAATAATAAAAGATACTTGTAACAAAGTGCTAACAAATGTATAAAAACGTATCTACACTCTCAACTGTTCAAAGATTTTCGGAGTAACGCATGAACCCTTCTATTTCCTCACATGCTGACAAGGCGCTACTCTCTGAAAGAATCAATAAATTAGCGCATGCTCTCTCTGATGGCGTTTATGAAAGAGAAGACACCATTAAGCTTTGTTTACTGGCGGCTCTGGCTGGCGAAAGTGTGTTCCTATTGGGCCCTCCGGGTATCGCAAAAAGCCTTATCGCTAAACGCCTCATCCAGGCTTTTGACAACAGTAGCTACTTCGAATATTTGATGACACGTTTCTCTACTCCTGAGGAAGTGTTCGGCCCACTAAGCATTCAAGAATTAAAAGACAACGGTCGTTACGTAAGGCTGACCGAAGGCTACCTACCAACCGCGCAAGTTGTATTCCTTGATGAGATCTGGAAAGCAGGCCCTGCCATTCTCAATACGTTACTGACTGTGGTTAACGAAAAGACATTTAAAAACGGCGCAGACATTGAGCGTGTGCCGATGCGCTTGTTGGTTTCAGCGTCTAATGAACTTCCTGACGAAGACAGTGGACTAGAAGCACTTTATGACCGAATGTTAGTTCGTGTGTTCGTCAACCGTATTCAAAACAAACAAAACTTCAAATCGATGCTAACGACAGGTACTTCTCAAGAAGCTGTCATTCCCAAAGGGTTAGCGATTACAGACATTGAATATCATCAATGGCAGAAAGAACTCGATAATCTGGAGTTGACGGATAATTCGTTTAACAAGTTATTTGAGCTAAAAACCATGCTTGAAGACACGGTTAAGAAGCAAGGCTCAGCGTCAGAGTCGGATTTGTATGTTTCGGACAGACGCTGGAAGAAAGCGGTTAAACTATTGAAAGCGAGCGCATTCTTCAGTGGCCGTGATAGCGTTAACCCGCTCGATATTATGCTTCTTCAAGATTGTTTGTGGCATAGCCCTGAATCTCGCGATGTGGTTCGTAGCGTTGTAAAAGATTTTGCGTTGAACCGAGCGTTTGATCAGCAAGAGTCTAAATCTCAAATCGAAATGTCTCGTGAAGAGCTAGAAGAGATTCAAGATGATGTTGAATCGACTCTGTCGGTGTCGCTCTCAGTGGAGTCAACCAGTGGCTTACGACGTAAAGACGTTTACCAACATGATATCAAGAACGCGAAAATGTACAGCGTCGGTAGCGCATACAATCTTATTAAATTGGTTATGCTGCAAAGCAATATGTCGGTGTCTGAATCTGAGAAAGGCGATAGTCGTTGGGTGTATGTAGCCAAAGATGATTTTGACCGCGTTCTAAAAGAAGGTCATGGCGATATTTATGGTTACGTAAACGAAAACAAAAATCTATGCCGCTTAAAGCTCGACTTGGATGCATCGAATCAATTAGTGATCAAAGATATTGCTAATCGTTCTGTATTGGTGAGTGTGGTGACTACTGACGGTTTAGATCAAGAACTGTATAACAAGTGGTTGAATGGCGCTGAGAAAGCCCTAGAACAGTTAACTGCAGCTGAATTCAAGTTAAAAAGAGTACGCACTGAATTCCATGACGCATTACCGCATAACTATATTGACCCTGATTTACCGAAAGCGATGGAATCAAGCTTACAGGCGGTAACACAAGAGCTTGAAACGACAAAAGTGAAGAGTAGCAAGATCGCGCAACGCATTAAGTTCATGAGTCAGTACTTTGAGTAAGAGGGGGAGCATATGTTAGGAGCTGACGGCTTAAACCTCGCTTTGATGGTGGCTGACTCAGGTATCATTGATACCGCGATGAATGATCTTATCGCTCGTTCTCAAGTGATGATGGCTGCTGAGAATAAAGGTGTGAAAACATCAGTCAAAAACCACTTAGTTAAATGGCGCGGTAAAGTAAAAAAACGCGTCACTAAAGTGTGTGAAACCGACCGTTTCCAAGAGGAAATCGCACTTTACCAAGAAGTGATTTACTGGGATGAATCTCAGTTTTTTGACGAGATTGATCGCGTTATTAAGAAGCTGGAGTGGCACTCAGCATTTTACCTACAAGCAAGACGTTTGATGGAAAACAATAAAGGTGTTTATAACGCGATGTTTCCACATTACTTTTGTGATCAATGGTACCAATCGCTATCAGACGCCATCAAACAAGCTCAAGTCACCGAACTCGAAACAAGCAAAGAAAAAGTCTTAGCTGATCTTTATCAGCGCATGGAAACCATGAAAAACATGGACAAAGTGACAGAGTCGGGCGATGAAGGCAGTGTAGGGCGTTTGTGGGACATGGCATCGGCCAAATTAAGCAAAACAGACCTAACCATCATGAAGCGCCACGCTGAGTTTCTGAATAAGCACAAGGGTTTGCAAGAGATCGCAGAAAAGCTAGGCCGTATGGCTGGTGAGGAAGATGACCCTTCGCTACACAAAGCCCCTGTAGAAGAACTACAGATGGTTGAAGAGAAAAGCGATGAAGCAGTCGATGATATTGTTGGGATTCATGAAAGTGATGATCTCAACAAGATGCTGCCAAACGAAACCATGTTCTTAGCTTACCCTGAACTTGAGGTTATCTTTTATAAGCACTTGGCCGACAAGCGTTTATTGAGCTATCGTTCGCAAGGTAAATCACGGACATTACGTAAAGTGAAAGCGCAAAAGCCTGATAGCAAGAATATCGATATTGAAAAGGGCCCGTTTATCGTCTGTGTCGACGCTTCTGGTTCTATGAGCGGTTTCCCAGAGCAGTCAGCCAAAGCTATGGCTTATGCGTTGATGCAGATAGCTCTAGCCGAAGAGAGAGACTGTTACGTGATTTTGTTCTCTTCTGAGCAGATTACCTATGAATTAACAAGGCAAGATGGCCTACGTGAAGCGAGTGACTTTTTAAGCTACTCATTCCATGGCGGTACAGATTTAGAACCTGTTCTGATGAAGTCGATTGATTTGATGACGGGTGACAAATACAAGAACGCAGATTTGATCGTGCTTTCTGACTTTATTGCTCCTAAGCAGTCTGATGAAATGATTGCTCAGGTTGAAAAATTGAAAGAGCACAAAAACCGTTTTCATGCGGTTAGTCTTTCGAAATATGGCAACCCACAACTTATGACGATGTTTGACCATTGTTGGGCTTACCATCCAAGCCTAGTCGGTCGTTTTATGAAGAAGTGGTAACGTCGAATTCCTTAATTTGCTCCATTTTGCTGCGTGTTTATTGATTGAAGAGATCGAACATGCAGCAATTTGATTTAAATGTCAGCAAACGGAATTGAAATTCATTTTTTTGTTTGACTATCTCCCCGCGATCCGTAAAGTAGGCACCCGAACACAGCGGTGTGGCTTGCTTTAGCCCCTAAAGTGTTGAATTGAAAAGGCGCCTTGGCAGAGTGGCTATGCAGCGGATTGCAAATCCGTGGACCTCGGTTCGACTCCGGGAGGCGCCTCCATTCTCTTTCTTTCATGAACAAGAAGAGAATAAGCAAGAACAATGAAATTGCGATACTAGCTCAGTTGGTAGAGCGCAACCTTGCCAAGGTTGAGGTCATCGGTTCGAACCCGATGTATCGCTCCAAATTTTGTAATGTTGATTCATTTTGACATTAAGATGGTGTTTTACTTTTCAGTAATCGGCATCGCAATAAAAAATTGCGTGCCCTGGTGGTGGAATTGGTAGACACAAGGGATTTAAAATCCCTCGACGTTCGCGTTGTGCCGGTTCAAGTCCGGCCCGGGGCACCATCTATTTGATTGTTACCTGCTTGGTAGTAATCAACAGAGTCGTTCTCTTAAAACACGACTTGAAGGCGCCTTGGCAGAGTGGCTATGCAGCGGATTGCAAATCCGTGGACCTCGGTTCGACTCCGGGAGGCGCTTCCATCATTCAGAAAAACCAGCCCTAGTGGTTGGTTTTTTCGTTTCTGGCACTTTGCTTCTTGTTTCTTCGTCCTTACCTCTTCATTTCTCCCTTTGATATTTGCTAAGCCCAACGCCGTTTTGGTGGAATCCTAAGTTGAACCTTTGTTGATAGACCGCTAAATAAATCAAAGTCACAATTAACCATAATGCTCAATTTGTTTCATTGTTTTATGGGATAACTCTAATTAAAACATGTGTATGAGTGATAGTGTCCCTCTTTATATTTCTTTAATTATTCTATAAGAGGTTCTTAAATATGCAATTTAGTCTAAAGAGAAAAATGGTTTTCTCTGTAGTTTTGGCGATTGCTGTTACATCTGCCATTCTTCTTTTCATGGGTTATAAGACTTTTCAAACAAACAGCTGGCAAGCTATAGAAAGTGAAAGTCGTAATACACTTCAAGCCCATGCAAAGGGCATCAGTGACTGGTTTTACGATAAGAAACAAGCAGTACATGGGCTTAAACAACAAGTACAGCTTAACCCTTCAATAGATATCGTTCCTCATTTACGTCAAACCTTGGTATCTGGTGGGTTTGGATTGAGTTATTACGGTAACAAAGAAGGTGAGATGTTCCGTCATGATCCTTCATTGAATAAAGCGGGGTATGACCCAAGAGTTCGAGGTTGGTATAAACAAACCTTAGCTGAGAACCGCGCAGTAACAACCAAGCCTTACGTGAGTGTAACCATGCAAACCTTAGTGGTGACATTGACCGATCCTGTGACCGAGAATGGATCGATCATAGGTGTTGTGGCATCTAACCTTGCGTTAGACAAGCTAATTGAAGATGTGTTGGCTATTCAGGTTCCAGGTAATGGACGAGCGATCCTAATTGATAAGCAAGGCACGGTCGTTGCTCATAAGAATAAAGATTTCATCCTTAAGCAAGTCAAAGAGATAGCACCTGAATTAAGTGTTTCTGGATTAAACAGTGCTGCACAAAACTTAACGACAATTTTTACACAAGTTGATGGTGATGAGCGCGTCATCATGGCTGAGCCTATTAAAGGCACCGACTGGCTACTTGTGATTGAAATGGATAAAGACGTACTAGAGCAGCCGTTGTTCGATATGTTGATTAGCCAAATCACCACAGGTTTGATTGTATTGATCGTTATGGCTGCAGCAACCTCATGGTTTGTGGCTCGTCAATTAGTTGAACTGGGTCGAGTGAGTGAAGCATTAGCTGATATTGCGGAAGGGGAAGGTGATTTAACACAGCGCCTTCAAGTGTCGAGTAAAGATGAAGTAGGGCAACTTGCCGACAAGTTTAATGTGTTCGTAGATAGACTTCATGCAATGATGAAAAACGTGACTGATGTTTCGACGGCAATGAATAACGGAGCTGAACACGCCAACAGCAGCGCATTAAAACGCAGCGATAGCGTCAGCAGACAGCAAGACGAGATCACAATGGTTGCAACAGCTGTGACAGAAATGGCGACAGCAACAGCAGAAATTGCTACGAATGCTGATAGTACGGCCAAAAGTGCGACTCACTCTGTTGAGTTGAGCGAACAAGGCTTCCAACAGATGGCTAAAAGCCAATCATCGATCAATGAGCTTGCAACAGAGCTAACAAGCGCTGTGTCTATCATCAGCGAGCTTGAAGAGCATGGTCAACAAATCGCGTCTATCTTGGCGACGATTCGCGAAATAGCGGAGCAAACTAACTTACTTGCACTCAATGCGGCAATTGAAGCAGCAAGGGCAGGCGAACAAGGTCGAGGCTTTGCAGTGGTTGCCGATGAGGTTCGAGTGCTTTCACAACGAACTCATGCTTCAACAGAAGAGATCGAAGACAAGATCAAGCGCTTACAACAAGCGACTAGTGGTGCCGTTAAAGTGATGACACAAAGCCACGATATGGCGAAAACAAGCGTACATGACGTGGATATGGCGGGAGAGAGCTTGGCTCAAATACGTGAGGCAATTCAGATGATCAGCGATATGGCAACTCAGATAGCTTCTGCTGCTGAAGAGCAGTCACTGGTTACCGCTGAAATCAATGCGAATACCGAATCTGTTCGTGAAGTGAGTGATGTGATGGCAGTTGATGCGACCGATGCGGTTTCACAAGCCGATCAGCTAAGTCATTTAGCGAGTGACTTGAAACAAGAGCTGTCACGATTCAAGCTTTAAGTTCAGGCTAATATTAGCTTAAGCACAAAGATCAATTAGAAACTAGAAAGAGCACTGGCTGTTAAAGCGTGTGCTCTTTTTTATTTATAGAGCATGCTCAATGTTTGTCAAAGAAGTCTTTGTTACGAATATACTTACTCATTAGGTGATAAGAGAAAGGCCGGATTAACCAACTGAATATTGATCGCCCGAGGCGTATTAACGTCGGTGTGTTTTCGTAAATCCTGCCGTTATAGAGCCAAAGTACTTTGCCTACATGCCAATACAACAGCGGTACGGGCGGCATGAAGGTGACAATATCGATTTCGCAACAGATACGGTAGGTTTTCTTGCTCAAGCGGTAGTTCTTTTTGAAACTCCAATCACCGACCGCGGGCTGTCCAAACGTGACGATTCGTTTAATACAACCTGGGTGTTTTTGGTCCAAGTAATCAGCGAATACACAACCAATAGAGCCACCAGAAGAGTGGCCAGTAATCGATATTCTTTTGCCTTGTTCCAATAGAGGAATTAAAGTGGTTTCCAAGCGTTCAATGACAGTTTGTCCCAGTTTATCTTCATTACGGCTTGGTTGGCTTCCTTGAAACATGAGATGGTAGAACCCGGCATGTACACGATAGTTCAGCCCAATCCTTTTACAGCTTCTTGTCCATAGAGCAAAAGTGAGTAGCCAGTCAGAAACGCTGTGTGACCCCTTGATAACCACGACGACTTCATCTTTGTCGCTGCTCCATAAGACTCGAATCATGGTTTTGCCAAACTGATTCTTTATGATGCGCTGTCCATTAGGGTCAAAACCGTAACGAGTTTGTTTAAAAACTCTAGGGTAGGCGAGGTTGCAGAGCACAGCGTAGCGTTCATATTGGTATCGTTTTAGTGGCTTCACGTTGTCATTTCGTAATAGTCGTTACTTAAAACTCTAGCCTTTGAATGTGAAAAGCACATGAAAACTAAGTCGTGTTTCTCTAATTCAATGGAATTGACAGTATTTTGTGAGTCTGAAAATGGGAATTCGGCCTTTGAATTCCAACTCAAACTCAAAGTCTACGAATAAGAACCGTACAAGCTGCACTAAATTCATTCGTTTGAGTTCGATAATTAATCACTTGAATTGAAAGATAAAATTTACTGTTGACGAATTTTTTCTATCCGTTAAAGTACACCTCGTTCTCACGGCTTAGGTCGCAGAGAGATGGTGTTTTACTCTTCGGTAATCAGCATCGCATGATTGCGTTGCCCTGGTGGTGGAATTGGTAGACACAAGGGATTTAAAATCCCTCGGCGTTCGCGCTGTGCCGGTTCAAGTCCGGCCCAGGGCACCATCTATCTAGTTTCTACTTTGAGTAGAGTGTTGAACAAAGAGTGGTCCTCTTAAAACACTTCAATATATTTTTATGTTGATAAAGGCGCCTTGGCAGAGTGGCTATGCAGCGGATTGCAAATCCGTGGACCTCGGTTCGACTCCGGGAGGCGCCTCCATTCTCTTACGTTTTGATAAGGTAAGAAATTAGTAGAATGAAAATGCGATACTAGCTCAGTTGGTAGAGCGCAACCTTGCCAAGGTTGAGGTCATCGGTTCGAACCCGATGTATCGCTCCAAATTTTGTAATGTTGATTCATTTTGACATTAAGATGGTATTTTACTTTTCAGTAATCGGCATCGCAATAAAGAATTGCGTGCCCTGGTGGTGGAATTGGTAGACACAAGGGATTTAAAATCCCTCGACGTTCGCGTTGTGCCGGTTCAAGTCGGTAATTACCAAGCCAGCTTAATGCTGGTTTTTTTGTGCCTGAATTCAGATAAAACTCCCTCCGGAATCTTCCCTCCTGTCTATCTCCTGTTCTCTGTGCAGATTTTCTGTTCGAGTTAGCTGCCAAGAACCTCCTGTGCTGATGAGCTGTGCGTAATTGTCGTGCCAGCATACCCAAGGCTGAATTTCTGTGTGCCTCTGGTCTCTGTCCGGTCGGGCTGTGAGTGATGAAGCGGACACGAAGCCTTAATAAAAATAAATTTAAGGGTTGCTGGCCAGTTGACAGTTTTTTAACGCTGACTAAGTAGCTCTAAAAAGCAGATCAAAATTAATATAAATTGCAACTTATCAATGTGTTATGTTACCTTAAGTTGCGCATGTCATATAAAAAACTAAAGAATATAGATGTCACATTTTATGCCTCCAGATCCTCACCCCTTAGACTATGATTGGCGGTTTACGAGAGAAACTGTTGATAAACTGAGTCAATTATTTGATGATCATGAGTCAGTGCTATCACTAGGTGTTCCTTCTTTAATAAGAAAACATCAAGAATTGGATAATCGGGTTTTTCTTGTTGATCGACAGCCTTTACATTGGTCTAATTTTCATTCGTTAGTAGACGTAGATGTTGATTTACCTCTATGTAAGAGCTTTGATGCTGCTGTCATAGATCCGCCTTGGTATATAGAGAATACTATTCGCTGGATCAGTTGGAGTGCGCAACACTTAGCGATTGGTTCAAAAATTTATATTTCTCTCTGGCCGGAATTAACAAGGCCACAAGCCATCGAAGAAAGAAAAAACTTATTTGAATGGTTGACTAGCTGGGCTGATTTTGAAATAAAATCTAATTTTTTTTGTTACGAAACTCCTGTTTTTGAAATGAGAGCAAGTGAAGTAAGTGATGATAATGTTCTCGAAGACTGGCGTTTTGGCGATTTACTTGTCATAAAAATTAAAGAAATCCCTCCTTTGTCGAAAGCTATCACTAAGACCGAATTATGGCACCGATTTGTAATAGATGACTATCAGCTTGCATTACGTGTGAACCATCACGATGTTCTACCTGCAAAAATAATTATGCATCCATTAGCTAATGGATGGTATTGGCCTTCCGTTAGTAGGAGAGCAATTGGAAGGGAAGTTATCGACCTGTGGAGCTCTCAAAACAAAGTGGGTACAGTAATTGGTAGCGCGAATGCATTAGAGATCTTACGTTTTCATTTGGGGTTATCTGATAAGGTGCCTTCATCAGCAGCAGACTCTTTTTTAACAGTGCTACAACAGTGGAATATACCGAATAAACCTTATAAACGAGTAATGGAATGGCAGCACCTAGCATAATCTTACGGTTCAGAGATACTACACCCGACATCGACACAATAGACGAGCATAAAGCTATTATTAATAGAAAAGGAATAGTGTTGTGGGGGTGGTGGAAGAAAGAACATGAAGACGGATTTGAGTCCTTATTTAACAGTTTAGAGAGTGATGACACGGTATCTGATTACGTTTATCTAATTGATCCATCGACTAAACGTTGTTTCACTGCATCTTTCAATAAAGTGTATAGGAAAAGGAAAGTTGACGTCGACATATCTTTGGTCCCTGAATACTATAGACACCAATGTGAGAAAGTTGAAGCTTGGTTTCAGTTGACTTCAATCAATGTCATTGATTATGAACCTAATTTAGGTAGGCAGGTGGGTGAAAATACACTATTACTTCGTGATAGCTATGGATGCTCTAGCGTAAGAGTTTCTAGAATCGGCAACAGCGGTTCAGATAGAAAGTCAATACTTCATCTTTCAGATTTACATTTTGGACTTGATCACGGTTTCGTTGTTTCAGATAAGGTTTTGGAAAGAGGGACAGCGAAGACACTTAGTGATTGTATTCTGACTGACTTAAAGCGAGTAAAAGCAAACAAAGATATTGCTGCAATCATTATTACAGGTGATTTTACGACAAGATCTGATTGGTCAGATAGTACAAAAAACTTAATTATAAGTGAGCTTCACTCGATAGCTAGCGGACTTGGGGTTGATAAAAGCAATATTATTACTCTCCCTGGAAACCATGATATGAAACGCTACCCGAGTGATAGCAACATAGACGAAAATAAGTTGGCTGGAAATACTCAGGTTACATATGAGCACGAGCGTGACTATCGTCTTTTTTCCGAAGAATTAACTGGGAAGCATTGGAAAAGTCAATTAGATTATAACATTATTGTTTCATTGGGTGATGTAGATTTATTCTTATCAATAATGAACTCATGTAGAGTAACAAGCTCTAAACTTACAGAATATGGTTATGTTGGTTCTCTAGGTTTAGACATACTTGACGACTTGGCTAATTTAAATATGAGTAAACCGACTTATAAAATGATGGCTCTTCACCATCATTTAGTGCCCATTAGTCAAGTTGAGATGCCAAATAGAAATGCGATATCTCTCACTCTAGATGCGGTTGAATTGTTAGATAAAGCAGCTAATGTTGGTATACATATGGCATTACATGGCCACCAGCATGAAAATAGAATTGCTCAATACCATAGTTTTAGCCTAGCAAATGAAGACCCCAAATCTCCTATATTAATAGTATCTGGCGGGAGTACGGGGGTTAGTCGTGAACGTAGAGCTGAGTCTACTAGAAATTCATACAACCTACTTACTTTTGAACTTGATAAGATCAAGCTGAGAATCAGAGAAATTATATCTGACGGAAAACGTGGGTATGATTTATATGATAATTATTTACCTGTTTCGCCTACCGTGCAGGAACAGTAGTTATTTAAAGTCGTAAATTATAATATTTAGCAAACCACAACTATAACGATAGATTATAGTTGTGGTTTGGCCGTTTCTAAATAAAAGCTAATTATATATTAAAACCTAGTATGGATTAAATATAGGTGATTTCTTTTATGGAGAAACGTTTTAAATTTACAACTACTAAGATCGCCAGTTTACCCCCTAATGATCCAGACTCGCGTTCTACAGAAGCTGAATATTCGTGCTCTGAGTTATCGGGTTTCAAGATATTAGTAGGTAAAAATGGACGTAAAAAATGGCTAGTCAGGTATACGCTTAATGGCAAGAAAGGATCTGCGTCATTGGGTATTTTCCCGGCTTTGTTGCGTAATT
>NZ_JBFRKT010000051.1:14704-49069 GCF_041469545.1 Vibrio sp. 10N.286.49.C3 | reverse complement strand
GATCAACACGCCCTAATTTCAACCCAAAAACTTTTTGTAATGACTGATGGCGTGATAAATAACGGTGTAATAGATGGATGCTAGTGTAATAACAACAGAAACTTTACCTCTAAGACTTGGGTTAACAATGTGGTCTCATTCCGAGTGGCAAAGTCAGTTCTATGGTAAAGGAACAAAACCGGCTGAGCGCTTAGAAAAATACGCCCAAGTTTTTCATACCGTTGAAGGCAACACGACTTTCTATGCGACACCCAGTGTCTCAACGGTCAATAACTGGAAAGCCGCGAGTCACGATGATTTCAAGTTTACTTTTAAGCTGCCTAAGTTCATCACCCACCAGCAGCACTTAAAACATTGCCAAGCCGAACTCAAAGAATTTCTGCTCACCATGTCGCCCCTACACAGACGCATTGGTCAGTGGACGATTCAATTACCCCATAGCTTCGAACCCAGCATGCTCCCTGCCCTACAAAAATTTTGTACCTTGTTCCCAAAAGACATGCAGATCGGTGTTGAAGTTCGTCACCTTGGTTTCTTTGATAAAGGCGATGCCGAAAAACGTTTCAATCATTGGCTAATAGAAGAAGGGATCAATCGCATCATTATGGATAGCCGTCCTGTTTTCTCCGCACCACCAACCACAGAAGCGGTGATCGACGCGCATCAAAAGAAACCACGTGTTCCGGTTCATGCTATTGCGACGGCAAACAATCCGATGGTTCGCTTTATTGGACATCCAGATCAGGAACCCAATCTCGCTTTCTTTAAACCTTGGTTTGCGAAATTACCGACTTGGTTAAATGAAGGAAAACAACCTTATTTAATGATCCACACCCCAGACAACAATCACGCTCCTGAATTGGCGATTGCTATCTATAAGCAATTACAGACGCAAGTTGCTGAACATACACAGATAACCTTGCCTAATTTGGCGGAGTTTCCTGCTCAAAAAGGTGACCATCAAATCTCGATGTTTTGATAGTAAACAACCACTAACATGCGTTCACTTTCATCAATCTCAGTTTTCGTGACACAAGCGATTTTTTTACGTAAAATACGTCCCCTTTTATTTGGTACGAATTCTGTGCCGATTACGCTGACTGTCGAGAGAGAATGCAATGAGCAACAAAGACAATATCTTTTCCGCTCCCATTGATAAAATTGGTGATTTCACCTTTGATGCAAGGGTTGCTGAAGTATTCCCAGATATGATTCAACGCTCGGTTCCTGGATATAGCAATATCATCTCTGCTATTGGCATGTTAGCTGAACGCTTCGTAAAACCACACTCAAACATCTACGACTTGGGTTGCTCTCTTGGCGCAGCAACGCTTTCAATGCGCCGTCACATCCAACAAGAAGGCTGTACGATTTTTGCTGTCGATAATTCGGAAGCCATGGTTGAACGCTGTAAGCTGCATGTAAACGCCTACCGAAGCGATACGCCAGTCGAAGTTATCGAAGCTGATATCCGTGAAATCGAGATTAAAGACGCTTCAGTGGTTGTGTTGAACTTCACCTTGCAGTTCTTATCACCAGACGACCGCTACGCTCTGCTTGAAAAGATCCATGCTGGATTACGTCCGGGCGGTATTTTGATTCTGTCAGAAAAGTTTGTGTTCGAAGATGAAAGTTCAAATGAACTGCTTATCGACCTGCACCATGATTTCAAACGTGCCAACGGATACAGCGAGCTCGAAGTCAGCCAAAAACGCAGTGCTATCGAAAATGTGATGCGTCCAGACTCGATTCCAGTTCATAAGCAACGTTTTGAAAAGATTGGCTTCTCAAGTAGCGAAGTGTGGTTCCAATGCTTCAACTTCGGTTCGATGTTCGCGATTAAATAGCGCACATACCCAGTCAGCTCGTACTAAAACGTCATCCTCAAGAACGAGGAACGAGCGAGTTGGGAATCTCTATCAAGTACGATAAACCGAGATCCCCTATCATGTTCGTCCCTCACTGTAGGGAATGACAAATTTAATTTTTATTTTAGGGTTTATTGACCCTATTAACTCAGTGAAAAACTATGTTTAATTTTGCCAATTTTTATCAACTCATTGCCCAAGACACTCGCCTACAGCCGTGGCTCAATGTTCTTCCTCAACAACTGACGGATTGGCAAAATGCAGAGCACGGTGATTTTGACCGTTGGTTACGTGCACTAAACAAGATTCCACAAGGTGTGCCTGACCAAGTTGATCTGAAAAACTCAGTGACGATTGGCAGCTCTACACCGTTCCACACGGGTGAACTTAAAAAGTTAGAAAGCTTATTAAAGACGTTCCACCCTTGGCGTAAAGGTCCTTATACCGTTCATGACATTCATATCGATACAGAATGGCGCAGCGACTGGAAATGGGATCGTGTGCTTCCACATATCTCTCCATTGAAAAACCGTTCGGTTCTCGATGTAGGTTGTGGCAACGGCTACCACATGTGGCGCATGCTAGGTGAAGGCGCTCGCTTGACGGTGGGTATCGACCCTTCTCACTTATTCTTGGTTCAGTTTGAAGCCATTCGTAAATTGATGGGCGACGACCAACGTGCTCACCTATTACCTCTAGGTATTGAGCAACTGCCAAAACTGGAAGCTTACGACACTGTATTCAGCATGGGCGTGCTTTACCACCGCCGTTCACCACTTGATCATTTGATTCAACTAAAAGACCAATTGGTATCTGGTGGCGAACTGGTACTTGAAACGTTAGTGATTGAAGGTGACGAAAACGCTGTTCTTGTGCCTGTGGATCGCTACGCGCAAATGAGAAACGTTTACTTCTTCCCATCTGCACGCGCACTGAAACGCTGGCTTGAACAGGTAGGCTTTGAAGACGTGCGTATCGTTGATGAAAATGTCACAACGATTGGCGAACAACGCACAACAGAGTGGATGACACACAACTCTTTACCGGATTACTTAGACCCTAATGATCCAAGTAAAACCGTAGAAGGTCACCCTGCACCAAGGCGTGCGATTCTAGTAGCGACAAAACCTTAAGCTCTGTTACACAAAACCATAAGCTCTGTCGTCATACAGCCATCGTTATTTATATGTGGGAATTTTGATAAAAAAGAGAACTAATTGTACAAAAGTTGCGCTTATGTTTAATAAGTGAGCGCCCTTAAGTGACAATAATTTTCGTAGCGCTCACATTGCGATTCAATATGACCAGACTCTTACAATAGGATGCTTCACGCATCCTTTTTTGTGGGATAAACTTCTAAATAGTCTGAACTATTCTCTAATTTCCAAAGGTTTTTATATGTTTAAGCGATTATCGCCTATCGTGGCGGTTGGTTTGCTCTCTGGTTGCACCCTCACGAGCGGCGCTACCTACCATCAAGAAACTCTCGACGCTATTTCCCGCTCAGAGACAAACATCGCAAACAAGGTTCAAAATCTTGAACTGCAGCTAAGTAATCAAAGTGATTATATTGAAAGCTTGGAAGACGAAATTACCACTCTTTCTAGTCAATTAGATGTTCACCTGACCAGTATGGAACACAGGGTCATTGAAGAGCTAAAAGAAGCCGAGCCTGTTGCCGTTGCAGCTGCACCTACCGCTCCTACATCACAGACGACTATTCTAGGCGGTATTGAAAAAGTATCGATCGACTCTATCAAACAAAGCTTCGATGCTCGTGTTGATACTGGCGCAACCACCTCTTCTTTAAATGCCGTCGACATCAAAGAATTCGAACGCAACGGTAAAGATTGGGTTAAGTTCCATTTGGCAGATAAAGCACAAGCAAAAGAAGACCAAAAATGGATCGAAGCGCCCGTTGTACGTTATGTGAAAATCCGTCAATCGACGAATGATCAAACAGAACGTCGAGCTGTGATCGAATTATGGGTAAAAGTCGGAAAAATCCATGAAAAAGCGCAATTTACATTGGCGGATCGCTCTCAAATGAGTCACCCTGTATTACTAGGGCGCGAATTTATCAAAGACATAGCGCTAGTAGATGTAAGTAAAAAGTACGTACAAACGGAAGTTAAATAACAATAGTAGGGTAAGCTATGACGTCAAGAATTCCATTTTATATTTCTATATTCCTGCTCATCGTGGCAGGTATAACTCTGAGTATGTTCAGACATACAACCTACGGTGTACCCTGGACTCCAGGCGAAACTAATCAGGTTTGGGACATTGAAGCTCGTATCGAATTCAATGCAGTGGGCAAAGAAGCAAAAGTTTCACTAGCCGCACCTCACACACAGTCTAACTTTACACTTATCGGCGAGTCAGCTTCATCACCAGGCTACGGCATTTCATACTTGAATACAGATTCAGGTCGCCGTGCTGAGTGGTCAATTCGTCACGCAGATGGTCCGCAGACTATCTACTACAAGACACAGTTCTTAGTCGATAGCCAAGCGAACGTTACCTCAACACCTCCAGAAGGTGATGTGGCTCAACCAAGCTTTGATGGTCCTGAAGAAGCCGCGGCCCTTGCTTTGATTGACAGAGCAACCAAGCGCTCAGCAGACAACATCACCTTTACTCGTGAGTTAATCAAAACGCTTAACGATCCAGACAGCCAAAACTCAGCGCTGATTCTGAATAACATGACCAAAGTGGAAGCGACACACAAGCTACTTTCTGCCGCTAAAATCCACAACAAAGTCGTCGGTGTTATTGAACTGGAAGACGGACGTCGTCGCCAATCAATCCAACACATGAACCAAATTTGGGATAATAACCAGTGGGTTCTATTCTCTCCTGAATCTAGCGAGCAGCAAGTTCAACCAAACCTGCTAATTTGGGATGAATCAAATGTATCTCTATTAGATGTTGTGGGTGGCCAGAACAGTAAAGTTCACTTCTCTATGATTGCTCAGGAAGTTACTCCAACTGAAGCAACGAACAGTAAAGTATCAGCGGATCAACTGTTAAACCTTTCCATTCATAGTCTGCCGCTAGAAGAGCAAGCGATGTTTAAAACCATCATGCTGATTCCTATCGGTGCTCTGATTGTTGTGTTCCTACGTGTCATCATAGGTCTTAAGACTTCTGGTACGTTCATGCCCGTTCTGATTGCCGTGGCATTCGTTCAAACACAGTTGGTTACCGGTATTGTTGGCTTCCTACTGATTGTCGGTACTGGTCTTGTAATTCGAAGTTACTTATCCAAACTCAACCTATTGCTCGTGGCCAGGATATCCGCTGTAATTATTACGGTAATTATGATTATTTCGATATTTACTGTCGTCGCATTTAAAATCGGACTTACAGAAGGCCTATCAATTACGTTCTTCCCAATGATTATCTTGTCTTGGACTATCGAACGTATGTCTATCCTTTGGGAAGAAGAAGGCGCGAAAGAAGTTGTACTTCAAGGTGGCGGCTCTCTATTTACCGCGGTGCTTGTTTACTTAGGTATGACTAACCCGTTCATTCAGCACTTAACGTTTAACTTTATTGGTTTACAGCTTGTTATTCTAGCGACCATCTTGTTACTAGGTAACTACACAGGCTACCGTCTAACCGAGCTTCGTCGCTTTAAACCGCTAGCGGAGGACTAAGTTATGTTTGATCAATTTACTTCACCGTTTAAGTTGAAAGACAAAGGCATAATGGGAATGAACAAGCGTAACCATAGTTATATTGGCCGCTACAATGATCGTTCCAAGTACCCACTCGTTGATGACAAGCTTAAGACTAAAATCATTGCTGAACAGGCTGGCGCCACCGTGCCAAAGCTTATTGGCGTTATTAGTCACCAAGCTGAAGTAAAAACAATCCACAAGATGGTTAAAGAGTGGCCGGGCTTTGTAATCAAGCCCGCTCAAGGCAGTGGTGGTAAAGGCATCCTTGTTGTGATCTCTCATAAAGATGGGGTTTACACCAAACCATCGGGTTCTACTATCAATGAAGAAGATGTAGAGCGCCATATCAGTAACGCGCTCGCGGGCCTTTTCTCGCTGGGTGGCAAGAACGATGTGGCCGTAGTTGAAAACCTCATCAAGTTTGATGAGTGTTTTGAAGGCTTCAGCTACGAAGGTGTGCCAGACGTACGAATCATCGTATTCAAAGGCTACCCTGTGATGGCGATGATGCGTCTGTCCACTTCAGATTCAGATGGTAAGGCTAACTTGCACCAAGGTGCTGTTGGTGTGGGTATAGACATTGCGACAGGTAAAGCGGTTCGAGCGGTTCAGTTCGATCAGCCTGTTACACACCATCCAGATACGGGTAAAGAACTCGCGTTATTACAAGTTCCTCACTGGGAAAAGCTGTTAACTCTAGCATCAAGTGCTTGGGAAATGACGGGCTTAGGCTATATGGGTACTGACATGGTATTAGACCAAGAAGAAGGCCCTATGGTACTAGAACTTAATGCTCGACCTGGTTTAGCTATCCAAATCGCGAACGGCGCGGGGCTACTTCCTAGACTGCATCATATTGAAAACCTTGGCACGCCTGCTGAATATCCAAAACCTGCGGAGCGTGTTGCTTACGCTGCAAAACAGTTCGGTCACAACTAGTCAAAATTTTGTCACTTAAATTTTGTCACTTAAATTTTAGGCCAAAATTTGGGGTGTTTGGGGTTATCTCCCCTTGCATCCCAATCCTTTCTATACGCTTACTTCAGCGACACATTCACACCAGAAATAGACTAAAAGGTACTTATTTGTGCTAATTCCACCTAGGAAGTAGAAAAATACGCACCATCAAAATCAATTAAAACCCATCAAATTTGTGTAGATACCTTATTCACTGTAAATCCCACGCATAAGTATTCACACTGCTTGTTTGTAACGACGTTCCCTTACAAAACGACCAACAAATAAATTGTAACCCTATGTTAGCATACGGATAATTTAGTCAATAAAATAAGCAACAACTGTTAAGGAAATGCTCTGATGACCGTCAAAAATAAGATTATGCTAACAATTAGCGGCCTAATCTGTTTAACGATTTTAGTTATATCTACGATAGGATATTTCGAATTTAAGTCTGCCACCACGGATGACTACCGTCATAACTTGTCTACGAAATCGTTTCTTGTAGCCAAAGCTGTCGAAGGGAAAATGGAAGCGTATTTCGGCGCTTTGGAAAGCATTTCAACCAGTATCCATACTGATAGATCCGGTAACATCATGATCAACCCGATGCTGTTGAAAATGATGACGAACAGTAAAGAATCTCTTGGTGTTCTTAATATTTACATCGGTCTTCCTGATGGCAAAACTTACGACGTTAAAAATCAAGGTATCATTCCTAACTTTAATGCTAAGCAAAAACAACGCGAATGGTTCAACCTTGGGTTTTCAGGTGCAAAACGATCAGTAACTAACCCTTACCTAGCAACAACAGGGCATTTAACCATGTCGGTTGTTATTCCTTTTAAAGCCAGAGGCGAAACGAAAGCTGTTATTGGCCTTAGTCTTAAAATGAGTGATATTACAGACTATATAAACGAGCTATCTGAAGTGCCAAACTTATTTGTCTCTCGCCAAGATGGTTTCCTTGTTGCCGCTAGCTATGAAGATTTTATTGGTAAAAATATCTACGATCTTCGACCATCATACCGTGAACACGGTAGTAAGATGACCAGTGAGCACTCTTACAATGTTCCAGATAAAGGCGACTTTTATGTCGTTTCGTCTCAAATTGAGTCATTAGGTTGGAATACCTGGGCTTGGGCAAGTTGGGACGACATTGAGGCGCCTTCAAACGCGATGGTAAAAATAAATACTGTAGTTGGTCTAATTTTCGCGGTTATGGCAACCGGAATAACATTCTTATTAGTCACCCGATTAATGTATCGTCCTATTGGCGGAGAGCCACAATACATCGAAGCTCTTGTTAGTCGAATTTCGGCAGGAGACCTGACCAATATCCCTAAATTAAATGGTGATGAAACGGGGATCTACCGTTCAACTCTTGAAATGGCAGGTAACCTCCAAGGTATTATTGGCAATATTGAGCAGTCTTCAAACTCTCTCTCATCACAATCTTCATCTCTTGAGACCTCGTCAAATCAGTTAAGTACCTCATCAGAAGAGCAAATGATGCAGCTAGAGCAAGTTGCAACCGCGATGAATCAGATGACCGCGACTGTTGCGGAAGTGGCTCAAAATGCGATGCAGGCATCATCATCATCATCCAATGAGGCAAGCCTTTCATCTCAGTCAGGTCTTGAGACTGTGGGTGACATGAACCAGCAAATCAGCTTACTTGTAACGAATATTGAGCAGGTTCAAGATTCGATTCTTGGTGTTGAAAAAGAAACTCAAAATGTAGGTAGCATACTTGATGTTATCCGAGGTATTGCTGAGCAAACAAACTTGCTGGCATTAAACGCAGCAATTGAAGCAGCTCGAGCGGGTGAGCAAGGTCGCGGCTTCGCCGTCGTGGCTGACGAGGTGCGTAACCTCGCTAACAAGACACAAGAAAGCACGAACGAAATACAAACCATGATTTCATCACTTCAAACTCAAGCAAAACAATCTGTTGAGCTTATGGTTGAAAATGCGGAAACAGCTAAAGTAACTCGTGAAAAGTCAGATCAAGCGAGTCAAATGCTGAATACTATTCAGCATGAGATTGGGACAATTCAAGACATGAACAACCAGATTGCAGCGGCAGCGGAAGAACAATCGCAAGTAGCCGTTGAAATCAACGAAAATGTAGTGAATGTAAATGATTTGGCGCGAGCGACTGTCGATGACGTCCAGCAAAATGTTCAAACAGCGCAAAATGTTAATAATGTTTCGGACGAACTGCATCAAACGATAAAGATGTTTAAGATCTAATCTTAGATAAGCTAAACGTACCGACAACCTATACGTTAAAGCCTAAGTATCAAAATCTTCGGCTTAAAAAAAGATAACGTAATTAAAACCGCCTTCTCTTCTGAGAAGGCGGTTTTTTATATGGTAATAAGTTCAGGCTGAGTCATGCCAATCACAGTCAGTCATTATAAATAGCTCAGGAATACCACCCTCACCCTCACCCTCACCCTCACCCTCACCCTCACCAAAAGAATACGAGACCCGTGAAGCTGCCAAACAAAAAAAGCCCCGAAGTGTATACTTCGAGGCTATTAATTTACGGTAGATAGATTACGCTTCTAAGGGGTTTCGATAAGCTCTTGAACAGGAGATACCGGTTTGTTTTGAGCAAAACCACGCAGACCAACAACGTGTACGTGTTCGTGGTCTTTGAAGACCTTACGTACCAGTTTGTAGGTTGTACCTTTCTCTGGGCTAATGTTCTCTGGCGCAGCAATCAGGAGTTGCATACCTAAACGGTCACACAGTTCAAACAGCGTAGAGATCGACTTAGAATCCAGACGTGCTGCTTCATCAAGGAACAACAAACGACATGGAACGATGTCTTTACTACGAAGTCGACGAGATTCCTCTTCCCAGCTCTGGATAACCATCAATAGGATTGATTGACCCGTACCGATCGCCTCACCCGTAGACAATGCGCCCGATTCCGCTTGTAACCAACCGTCTGAACCACGGTTAACTTCAACACTTAACTCTAGATAGTTACGGTAATCGAGTAGCTCTTCACCCAAAACTTGCGGAGAACGTTGACCCATATCGATATGTGGGTTCACACGTTGGAACAACTTCGCCATCGCTTCTGAGAAGGTAAAGCGCGTTGATTCAAACAAGTCTTTGTGCTGCTCTTGCTGAGTCGCTAGCCCTGATAGCAAAATCTCGTGACTTTCACGGATCTTAACGTTCAGACGTACGCCCTTAACCTGACCGAAGTAGATGTTAGACAAACCTTGGTTCAGCATTCGAATACGGTTCTGCTCGCGCTGAATCGTTTTCTTGATGATGCTTGCTACCGACTCAGAGCTGATCGCCAAGCGGTTTTCACGCTGCGTCAGTTCTTCTGTTAGTCGAGCTAGCTCAACTTCCATCTCTTCGATTGCTTCAACCGGATCATCCGTATGAATGATGTCTTGGCGAATGCGCTCTCGAAGGTGTTGGTAAACCGCAATGTAAAACAGAACCTTACGCTCTGGATGTGCGTTGTCTTCAGAGAGACGCAGCGAATCACGCAGGTCGTCATTGTCAGCTACAGCCAGACGTAGCGCACCCAGTGATTTATCCGACATAGAGCGAAGTTCGCCCGCCGTTAAATAAGCCAGTTCACGTTTGTGCAGACGACGTTCAACGTCATTCTCACGAGCTAAACGCAGTACTGAACACCAGCCGGCTTTTGCTGCAACAACGAAGGTACGAAGCTCTGTGTACTCTTTCTGAACTTTCTTAAGACGCTTAGCCAGCGCTTTCATCTCAAGTTCAGTTGAGGTAATCGTGCGTTCGTATTCACTCTTACGGCTACGAGAAGTATGCAAACGCTCTTGAAGCTCGTCACGACGACGAACCGCGCGCTCTTCAGCACCTTCATCAGCGTTAACACCGAACTCTTGTAGCTCTTGCTTGAACTCTTGAACCGTCTCTTGCTTCGCTTGGTGCGAGCTCTTCAGTGCTGCCAATACTTGGTTGTACTGGTTCATCTGTTCGCGAGCTTGCTTCAAGCCATCGCGGCCTTTAGCTCGTGCTTGTTCTGCTTGAACCAACTTCGCTTTCAGTTGTTCGCTCAGTTCGCTGCTCTTGTTAAGCAGGTCAACAGAATCTGCGTAAGCAAAGTAGTGACGACGTTCGATTAAGTCAGAAAGAGCAAACACTTTACCTTTTAGAGTTTGTAACGCGCTGTCCGCCTGACGATACTCGGCTTCCAAAGCTTCGAATTGCTCTGGGTCAGCATCGAGTGCAGAAACGATTTGCTCTAATGAAGTAAGTGCTTTGCCATGAGTGTTCAAGTAAGACTTAGCTTCGCTTAGACGCTCTAGTTGTGCTTCTAATTCAGCGAGACGCTCAGCTAATGTTTCGTCTTCAAGAATACGAACCATTGGTGCCAATTTGTCCAGTGCACCAAGTGCTTGCTTGCTTTGTAGAAGCTGACTGCGTTGTTGTTGCTCTTTAGAGTCAAGCTCAGCCAGAGAACGAACAATTTGATTACGCTTATCACGAATAGCAGCCAGTGCTTGTTCTGGATCTGCGTTAAACGCAACGTGCAGATGCTTAGCAACAAAGCTGTTAAATGCTTGGTATAGGCGATTCAGTTTCTGAGAGTCAAACGCAGCTTTGGCATGGTTTTCTACCACAACGTCACGCTCTTCACGCAACTTCTCTAGGCGTTGCTCACGAGCCGCACGGCCAAACAATGGAATCTCAGGGAAGCGCGAGTAACGCATTTGGCGATCGTTCAGCTGAACACACACCGCACCTTCAAGCTCATCGGCATTGAACGAGCTGTCATCAAACGCGTCTACATCGCCTTCTAGGATGTAAAGATCTTCTGGACAATCATCAAGATCCACCAGCTTCTCTTTAATGCCATCAAGGTCCGAAACCACAATTGCGTGACGAGCCGGGCCGTACATCGCACTGAAGTACGGTGCATCGCCAATCGTGATGTCATCGTAGATCTCAGAAAGCAGCACGCCACCAAGCGTATCCGCCAGACCTTTCAGGCGAGGATCGTTAGAGCCACCCGGAGAAGCTAAACGCTCTATCTCTTGTTCAAGTTCAGAACGGCGCGTCGCCAATTGATCTTTCGCTACCGTTTGAGATTTTTCGTCTTCAAGCACTTGCTGCATTTGAGTCATTACTGCTTGGCTATCTTCTAGCTCAGCTTCTGTTTGATCTCTTAGGGCTTCAAGTGCGTCGTTCGCCGTGATCCACGCTGGAGCAATAGACTCAAGTTTTTGAATCTCTTGGTCTTGGTTTTGTTGCACACGACGTTGCTCACTCTTCGCTTCACGCAGCTCTTCTTGAGCGTACTCAAGAGAATCGATCTGCATTGCATGGCGTTCACGTTCTTCATCGAAAACCGCTTCGTCAGTCAGTGAGATGTTGTGTTGCTTTTGGTATTCAGTCGCAAGCTCTTTTGCTTGACGCTGCTGCGCCACATCACGAGCCATGTCGCGGTGCTGAGCACGCCATTGCTGTTCGTTTTCAACAACGTGTTTTGCGTTACGGCCTTTTTCTAAAGCTTGCTTAGCACTGTTAGACGCTTCTTTACGCTCAACGTCACCAACGATGCTTTTAACAAGAGCGAGCGCTTTGTCGAACTGCGCAGACGCAGCAGAAGACATGTCTAGTTTATGCTTAGTCGACAGTAACGTTTGAGTGCTTGATTCTTCTTGTGCTTTTAGCTCAGAAACCAGAGTTAATGCGCTTTCTGCCGTAATAGACTCATCACCAAGTAGCTGTTTAGTTTTCTCTAATGCTTGAACCGCTTGCTGGTATTGAAGCGCACGAGTCTGCTGAACATCCAACGCTTGTTGGTAGTCAGCAAGCTGAGTTTTCAGGCTATCCACTTCTTCTTCAGTAATGGTTGCCTGTTCTTCAGCAAGAAGTACTCGTTCTTGAGCTTCTTCAACTACCATCATCTGTTCTTCTAGACGCTCATTAAGCTCTTCTAGATCTTCACTGTAGCGAGCAATTTTCTCTTGCTGACGAAGTGCAGTTTGAACCAATTGAAGATGATCCGAAGCCGCTTGATAATCTTGTTCTAGTGCCGATTCTTGATCGACCAACAGCTCAAGCTCTTCTTGAACGCGGTTCAACAAGTTGTTTTGATCAAGCAAGGTTTCGCGAGAACCAAACAGTTCACCACGGAACTTCATAGTTTGATCAAGCTTGTTGCGACGATCGTTGGCATGGCGCATGTAATCTGCTGCCACGTAGTTCGTAGATTCAGTGATCAAGTGCTTGAACAAGTCACGATCCGACTGAGTCGTTTTGATCGCTTCTAGCGTCATGCGGTTTTCGCGTAGTGCTGATTCCATGTCTTGGAATGCTTTCTTCACACCGCCATTTTGCGGTAGAAGGTAATCACGCAGAGAACGCGTAATCGCACTTGAGATACCGCCGTAAAGTGATGCTTCAATCAAACGGTAGAACTTAGAACGGTCACTGCTGTTACGCAGTTTCTTAGGAACAACACCGTACTCAAACATCTGTGAGTGGTAATCAACAATAGAAGAGAAAGCTTTAAAGTGCGCCCCTTCATATTGCGCTACCGCTGCTTTCACGTCGTTCAGTTGACACACACGAGCGTGGCTGTCTGAAACGTTTTGGATCAATACATCCGTTGGCTTCACATGGCTTGGAAGGCCTTGGATTACAAACGGTTTGATGTCGACCTTCTTATCACGACCCGCAACTTGCTGCAGTTTTACTGCAAACAATAGGCGTTGATTACGAGAGTTCACAACATCTAGCGCGGCGTAACATGCGCCAGGTTGAAGCTTACCGTAAAGACCTTTGTCGCGTGATGATTGTGAACTGCCCGCTTCCGTTGTATTACGGAAATGCAGAAGGCTTTGGTCAGGGATCAGTGCAGTGATGAATGCCGCCATTGTGGTCGACTTACCCGCACCGTTACCGCCAGAAAGCGTTGTAACCAATCCATCAATATCAAAAGTACGCGCAAAGAAACCGTTCCAGTTGATCATGGTTAATGATTGATACTTACCTCTTTCAATCATGCTTCACCTTCTACTTTTGTTTGTTCGCCATCGTTTGACTCAAGGTCAAAGCCGGCTTGATCGTTAAAAATGTCTTGTTGACCGTTTTCGTCCACGTTTAGTTCAACTTCTGATACGGCTTCCGTTTGCTCTTCATTCAACAAGCTACCTTGGTTAGGTTCTTGAGTATGAACAACAGCTTCACCATCACGAATAAGTCGTAATTGCGCTTCTTTCATATCATCGCCAACACGAACATCCGCACCAAAACGGAACACCGCTTCGCTGATACGGAATTTACCTGTTTCACCAATCACGGTCAGCATGCCGATACGACGTAAACGGCGTAAAGAAGTACGTACTTTTTCAAATAGCTTTTCTTTGTCTAAGTCAGAACCAGACGCACGGTTGGTTGCTAGCTTCATGAGTTTTTTCTCATCCGCTAACGACATCAGTTCATCAAACAACTCTTGATTGGTGAAGATGCCTTCATGAGCCAAACGCTCTGGGCTTAGGTATAAGAAACACAATACTTTGCCAACCAGCATGTCGAGCTCAGACAACACACTACGACCAATTAAAGACGTAGAACGCGGGCGCAGATAGAAGAAACCTTCAGGCGCTTTTACCAGTTCCGTATTGTAGCGTTGATAAAAATGCTGAAGCTCAACTTCAAAATCAGAAAGCAACGCATGGTTATCGAGGTCTTCTGTTGAAACATGCTTGCCTGAACGCAACATGCTATCTAGCGCAGGAAACAATGGATTCGCTATCGCTTTTACCAGTTTCTCTGGCATGTAATCATCAGTACTTGTTAATGACATTTGCTTGTACCTTTGCACCGAAATCGTTGATTGCCTGCCAATCTGGCTGAATAGCCTGATAGTCAGACTCTGAGTAACCTAAGCGAACGGCTTGGTCGACAACAATTCTGGCTAAATCAAAATGGTGTGTGCGAGGGTGCGCGGCGAGGTAATCACGCAGCACAAGGCCAAGATCAATCGGCGCACCTTGCTGTTTGTGAGCTTTCAACATATCTGCGATTCGTTCTGAAAGTAGATCGTTCACTTGCTCAAATTCTTCGTATTCTACGTCGATTGGGGCTTGCCCCATCACTTCGTCATCACGGAGCACAAGTGCTTCATCGCGAAGATCCGTGAGTTTTTCTGCGTCTGCGTAGGTCAATAACCAAGGCGCATCAAAGTAGTCAGTGACTGACTGACGCAAGCGTTGGCTAAAGGCACGGTTTTTATCCATATCGATCGCGGTACGGATAAATTTATGCACGTGGCGATCGTAGCCGATCCACAAATCAATCGCTTGTTGGCCCCAACTGGTGATTCGGTCTAGCTTCATTTGCAAACCAAATAGGGTTTCGCCAACGAACTCGAGCTCATCGTCACCATAAACAATTTCTTGAATATCAAGAATCTGGGTTTGCAGTTCATCACCCGCCGCTTGCAAGGTGTCTTGCAACTCTTTTAGCGTGGCTGAGGTTTCTGATAGCAAAGACTCACAGTTGTTGATTGCTTCTCGCCAATCTTTATTTAACAGATCCGCAATTTGCTGCTTGACGGTTTGTTGCTGTTCATCCATAACCCGCTGGTTGAGATCGATCTGATCAAAAATTTCGCCAACAGAATACTTGAGCACGCCGTACACATTCCTTCTCCAATGTCCCGGAGTTCCACCTTTCTGGGCGGCTTCAATGGCTTTTGCCATCTCATCGGCAACCATAGAAAGCTGGATAGACAGTTTTAATTTAGAAAACTGGCGGTGACGTAAGTAATAATCTGAGATACCAATCGCCAATGGCGATAAGCGATAAATGCTTGCACCATCTGTGATTTCGCTGGTAAAGCGGCTGATCAACTTCTGTTTAACCAACTCATTGATAGCGTTGTTGGCACGAAACGCAGACGCTTCGCCAGTATCTTCAAACAGTCGAGTGACAATAGTGAATGCATCGTGCAGTTCACCCTCGCCCAACTCTTCATCGAACCTTTCATTGCTTAATACGGCGATAGCAATCAAAAATGCTAAGCGCTCTGGTGGCAAGTTTAATGAAAAATCATGCTGCTTGACCCAGCCCACCAACTCATCAATTGGCTGCTCTTCGGCAGTTTGAGTCATTTCACTCATTGTGGTTCCTGTTACTGTTGTTCGTCATATCGAACGTATTAGATATGACGCCTATTTCTTTATGACGCGGCTTCTTACGATGGCATAGCGCATGTTGTGGCTTCTTTTACCACATTCACCGCTGTTATTGCGCAGGTTTTTGAGCCCAAACGTGAATATAACGGCCTAGCGACAGATATGGCTCTTGGCGACATAGCTGTTTCTCTAGTTCCAACACATCTTCAAATTGGTAATCACCCATGTACTCCATATTACCTATGTAGTCACTGAAAGAGCGAATGCCTGATTTACCACAGATATCTAGACCAGCGTCTTCTATCCATTGATAAACCTCTTCAGGCTTCAAGCCTTTTTGTGGTTGCAGCTTAAACCTTTTTCGATGTGGCATCCCATTCAATACATGAGGAATGTTGCCACAAATCACATTTTTCAGGACTAAACCATGGTGGTTGTAAAACATTATCGAGGCAATACCACCGGGTTTTACTTGTTCCAACAATAAATCAAGTGCCTGTTTGGGGTCTGCTAGCCATTCCATTACGGCATGAAACATCACAAAATCGACTTTCTCTTCGAGATGCTCTGCCACTTTTTGTACCGGAGAATGAATAAATCGATATTGCTCGAGCAAACCCGCTTCGCTGATACTTTCTTCTGCGAGCTTCAACATTTCAGAGGAGAGGTCGCACAGAGAAACGTTGTGGCCTAGTGTCGCAATTTTTTGCGACATCTGTGCAAGTCCACCGCCTGCATCAAGCACATGCAGCGGCGAAGCGGATTGATCAAACTTGCTCAAAGCTTGTTCTAAATCTTCCCATACGATGCACTGACGGATCTCTCCTTTGTCAGAGCCGTATATGTTTTTTGCAAATTTGTGGGCAATATCGTCGAAATTACGGTCTTCAGTCACGGCTACTTGAGTTATTATGTCCTATCGTGCCTGCTATTCTGTCACAGGAATTTCAGGAATAAAGAGGCGATGTCTCTTTTTACTACTAAGTGATGTTTTTTCGGACTATTCGGATATGTTTGAGCTGAAAAAAGTAGTGTCTTCGTTACTGATGCCACTGCCAGCAATGTTAATTCTCGCTTTTCTGGGTTTAGCCCTAGTGATGTTTACTGCAAAAAGGAAGACAGGTTGCCTAATTACCCTTTCAGCCCTCTGTGGTATTTTCCTAATCGCTTTCCAGCCTGTTTCTAGTCAACTTTTAATGCCAATGGAAAGGCAACACACCGCTTTTTTACCTATCGATGACACCGTCGATTACATTATGGTTCTTGGAAGTGGTCACGTTGTTGATGACCAAATCCCACCAACATCAGAACTTAGCCGCACCGGTCTGATGCGCTTAAGTGAAGGGATTCGTATCTTACGTCTTTACCCTGGAGCTAAACTCATTTTGTCTGGTTATGGCGCAGGCACTGAGGTGAGCAACGCCAAAATGATGGCTAAAGTAGCGCTAGCACTCGGCGTGGCAAAACCCGATATCATTCTGCTTGAAACAGCGAAAGATACGTGGGAAGAAGCTCGCCAAGCCGCTGCATTCGTTAAGAATAAGAAAATGGTGCTCGTGACATCAGCTAGCCATATGACTCGCGCACTTAATGAATTCAATGCCGCGGGCATGAAACCATTACCAGCTCCAACCAACTACCTTGCACAAGAAGGGATTGTTGAACCATGGAATAAGTATATGCCTAAGGCTATCTATCTCGAGCAGACTGAGCGCTATTGGCATGAGACGATGGGATTAGTTTGGCAAAGCTTGCGAGATTGGCTAGACACAAGTAATGACCCTGTCGAGAGCAGTACTCCGACGGTAAACAATTAAAAAGTTCAGTAACAAAAAAACCGAGGCATCATTGATGTCTCGGTTTTTTTACGTTCAAGTATCGTTACTGAAATCAGCTTTCCACGGAAAATTAGTCACCAGCAAACATGTAACCTTCACCGTGAACCGTCACAAAAATTTGTGGATTCTTAGGGTCAAACTCCATTTTTGCACGCATACGACGGATTAACACGTCGATAGTGCGGTCATTCGGCGCGTCTACTCGATGGCTGATCATATTCAAAATACGTTCACGGCTTAATACTTGGTTAGGGTAAGAAGAGAGTGCAACCAATAGTTCATATTCAGCTTTGGTCAATTTCACCGGCTCGCTGTTCTTGCTTAGCGCACGGCGAGGTATATCAAACGTCCATTCACCAAAACGAACCACAGATTCGTCTTCTGTTTGTTCTACCGCAACCGCTGCAGTTTTACGAGCAGCCGAAATACGCCACAAGAGGTTTTTAACTCGAACCAACAACTCGCGAAGTTCGAAGGGTTTAGTAACGTAATCGTCTGCACCCATTTCAAGGCCAACGATCTTGTCAATGCTATCCGTGCGTCCAGTAACTAAAATTATTCCAATGTCTGATTGACTGCGTAATTCGCGAGTTAGCATCAATCCATCTTCGCCTGGCAAGTTGATGTCTAACATAATGAGGTCAACGTTATTTTCTTCTAACATTTTTCTCATTTGAGCCCCGCTTTCAGCTTCGCTCACTGTGTAACCTTCATTCTGGAAATATCCAACCAGTTTACTGCGGGTTACCACATCATCTTCTACGACTAATACGTGATAGCTCATCTACACCACTTTTCTTATTTAATAGTTTCAGTGACCATTCTATTCATAACTCGTAACAATTCTAGTACTACAGAAGATAAAAGCCAGAAACATGATTTTTTTTTGATACAAGACAATCTTAAACCTTGCTATTTGTCGCCCATCGCAATTCAATATAGGCATTACCACTAACGAGTAACTTTGCGTTTCGCAAATAACCTTGTTATTCAGCCTTGGTGTGCCTATACCCAAATCACTCGACGATGCTAGGTATACACACACCACAAGACTAAATCAGGATCTAAGAAATGAAAGATACGAAAGCATTCAACGAACAACGAGCAGAAATATACTGGTGGCTATCAAGCTTGTTCGCTAAAGAGCTCACTCAAGAAGAACTCGATCACTACCACTCTGTTGAAATTCGTTCTTTCCTAACTGGTTTAGGTGAAAATGAAACACTAAAGCCGGCGATTGATAGCTTAGTGGATGCGCTAAACCGTCTACAAACACGTGAAGATGCTCAATTAGAATTGTCTGCTGACTTCTGTGACTTATTCTTAAAGACTGATAAACATGGCGCACTTCCTTACGCTTCTATGTATATCGGCCAGACTGGCCTTTTGAACGATAAGCCAGCAAAAGATATGGAAGAGATCATGGCTAAACACAACTTGGTGGTAAACCAAGACCTAAAAGAGCCAGCTGACCACATTGCTATCGAACTCGATTTCCTAGGCAATCTAATCATTCGTTCGAACGAAACTGAACTTGAAGAAGAACTAGAGAAATCCTTCGCTGTTCAACAGCAATTTATCGAACAGCAACTGCTTACTTGGGTACCAAAGTTCAACGTTAAATGTCATGACATTGACACATTCGGTTTCTACGCATCAGTCTCATCCCTGCTATTGGCATTCTGTAAATTAGACACTCAATACCTAGCTGGCGAATAAGCTTTTTTTGACAACTCGATAAATAAATTCAATAGAATTGTGACCATTCACCCGGATTTCTGGGTGAATTTTATTGCGAGTAATTTCTAGTCAGTCTAAAATTGTGACCGCAAACGATAAAATATGAAACATTCACGAAATGCTACACTTATTGAAGTTCAGAGCATTTCGGTGTTAAGACAAGCCGCTCAATAGCGGTTTTTTGTTTTTTAGCACTTTAGTACCCAAAGAGCCCTACAAATTTAAGCTCTTAGTTAGGTAGCTTAACGGCTACTTCATTCCGTACTTTGGGAAAGTAGCTTCTAATAGGATAAAAACATGGCCACTATAAAAGATGTCGCACGCTTAGCCGGCGTATCAACAACAACCGTTTCTCACGTAATCAACAAAACTCGCTTTGTTGCTGAAGCGACTCAAGAAAAAGTAAACAAAGCCGTAGACGAACTGAACTATGCGCCAAGTGCCGTTGCTCGTAGTTTGAAGTGCAATACAACCCGCACCATCGGCATGCTAGTGACTCAATCAACTAACCTATTCTTCTCTGAAGTTATCGATGGTGTTGAGAGCTACTGCTACCGTCAAGGTTACACTTTGATCCTATGTAATACGGGCGGTATCTACGAAAAGCAACGTGACTACATTCGAATGCTTGCAGAGAAACGTGTAGATGGCATCTTAGTTATGTGTTCTGACCTGACTGAAGAACTAAGAGAGATGTTAGACCGTCACGCAGACATCCCTAAAGTTATCATGGACTGGGGCCCTGAAAGCTCTCAGGCTGATAAGATCATCGATAACTCTGAAGAAGGTGGCTACCTAGCAACCAAATACCTCATTGAGCGCGGTCACTCCAAGATTGCATGTTTAAGTGGCCACTTAGACAAAGCAGCGTGTGTTGAACGCATCTCAGGTTACAAGCGCGCACTCAATGAAGCGAAGATTACTGCCGATGAAAATATGATCATCGAAGGCAACTTTGAATGTGACACAGCTGTGATTGCTGCTGACCAAATCATTGAGATGAAAGATCGCCCTACCGCAGTATTCTGTTTTAACGACACGATGGCATTAGGACTGATGAGCCGATTACAAGAAAAAGGCATTCGTATTCCTGAAGATATCTCAGTGATCGGTTACGACAACATAGAATTGGCTGAATACTTCTCTCCACCGTTAACGACGGTTCACCAACCTAAGCGCCGTGTTGGTAAAAATGCATTCGAAATACTACTAGAGCGTATAAAAGACAAAGACCACGAGAAACGCGTCTTCGAAATGCACCCTGAAATTGTTGAGCGAAGTACAGTTAAAACGTTAAATTAATTGATGTAATGAGTTTAGTTTAATCAAGCGCACCTTTAGGTGCGTTTTTTTTCTCAACAAACAAGGTGCACTTGAGTGCATAATTCAAAGATCATTAATTGAAGCAATATCACATTTTGAAATAAGAAGTGTGAGCCTAATTCAACAAAAACTTTATTCTAATAACCCAGTCACGCACAGGGCAAACCACTTGAAAAAGTGGGACGCAAAGCTTCCGGCCTAAACCACTCGTTGGTATGGTAGCGGGGTTACCGATGGCAAAATGCAGTAACTTCTAATACTTTAGTAATTTACAGCCTATTGACAATTTAATTGCAACATTTTGCTAATCTCTCGGACCTGCTTATTTGGTGGCGTAGTTCAAATACACCGAGATAAATAACATGGATAAACCGATACTAAAGGACTCAATGAAATTATTTGAGCCCCTAGGAAAAATTAAGTCACGCTCAATGTTTGGTGGATTCGGGCTTTTTGCTGATGACACTATGTTTGCCCTGGTTGTGAATGACCAGTTGCATATACGAGCTGACAAATGCACAACACAACAATTCGAACAACAAGGATTTCAACCGTACGTCTACAAAAAACGTGGTTTTCCTGTCGTTACTAAATATTTCGCTTTACCTGAAGGCTTATGGCAAGACCAAGAGAAAATCTTGCAGCTTGCGACTACGTCTCTAGGTTTTGCTAAAGAAGAGAAAGCTGAACAATCTTCTGCTAAACCAACTAGACTCAAAGATCTGCCTAACCTTCGACTCGCTACCGAGCGGATGTTGAAAAAGGCAGGGATCGATTCTGTAGAACGTTTATATGAATCTGGCTCTGTAAACGCATTTAACGCCATCAAAGAATCGCATGCGTCTTCTGTCAGTATTGAACTGTTATGGGCGCTAGAAGGCGCGATCAATGGTACACATTGGTCTGTTATACCGCAGCAACGTCGTGAAGAGCTTATCAATCACGTCAATTAACATTGTCAGTGCAAACTATATAGATAACTAAGCCGCATTTTTGCGGCTTTTTTTATATCTGGTGAAAGTTATTCTATGCTTTGCCTGTCTATCTATACTAGTGGTATACATTGAAAAACTAATGGTATGCATTGAAAATTTAGAGGAAGTATCAATGAGTAAAAAAATGATATTGGGTATTGTGTTGGTCATAACCATCGTCTTGTTAGGCGTCAATTTCGGCCAGTACTTAACGCTTGAAAATGCAAAAGCCCAGCAAGCTGTTTTGAATGACTACATCGAGAGCAATTTCATTGCCGCTGCCGCTATCTATTTTGTCGCGTATGTCATGATTACGGCTTTCTCAATTCCTGGCGCTGCCGTTGTTACGCTGTTAGGCGCTGCGCTGTTTGGGTTTTGGAACAGTTTACTGCTGGTGTCTTTCGCGAGCGCTATTGGCGCAACCCTCGCCTTCTTAAGTAGCCGTTACTTGTTACGTGACTGGATCCAAACCAAGTTTGGCGACAAGTTAGCCACCATCAATAAGGGCGTTGAGAAAGACGGTGCATTTTACTTATTCTCGCTACGTCTAATTCCTGTTTTCCCATTTTTCCTTATCAATCTATTGATGGGTCTAACACCGATGTCGGTGAGTCGTTACTATATTACTAGCCAAATCGGTATGTTGCCGGGTACCGCCGTTTTCTTGAATGCCGGAACTCAACTCGCAGAAATTGATTCACTTTCGGGCATCGTGTCTCCCTCAGTACTGTTGTCATTTGCCTTACTGGGTGTGTTCCCAATTATTGCTAAATGGTTGATGAACAAATTTCGCTCAGCACCTGTCGCTGAGTAACGTATATAGCTAGCTAGATAGCTAAATAGCTAAATAGCTAAATAACTTAGTAACGCATGCAGCCAAATAAGGTTCTATTTCAATGAAAATCTTCAGTGCATCGAATCCAACAGAAGCTCATATCATCTGTGGATTGTTAGAAAGTGAGAATATTGCGTGTGAAGTCCGTGGTGAGGGTTTGTTTGGTTTAAAAGGTGAAATCCCATTTACCGAAGATACAGACCCTTACGTATGGTTACATGAGCCAGAACTCGCTAGTAAAGCCCGCACGATCGTCAATGACTACCAAAAACAGCAAGATTCGATCATCTATGAAGAGTGGCGTTGTGGTGAGTGTCATGAAATCAATGAAGCACAATTCGGGTCTTGTTGGCAGTGCGGCGCTGCTTCGCCTGAATAGCAAAGTTTCAGTTATTACAGACACGATTCGGTCAAATACCTCCTCCAAATAAAAACGGGAAGCTAAATTAGCTTCCCGTTTTTATTTTAATTCTATTGGATCATCGAGTCTGATAACCAACCCAGAGAATCACTGAATTTGCTTTTGGATAAAAGCGATAGATTGTTGATTGAATTCTTCAGGATTTTCTACATTACATACATGCCCACAGTTGGCAATTTCTACCAACTCGCTCGACTCGTGCGCTTCGACCATTTCTTTAACGGGTTTGATGAACATGTAATCGCGCTCGCCCATCAAATACAAAGTCGGAATCGGCAACTCCCTGTCTTTAAAGTATTTCATCAATGGGTTCACATCAGCCGTGAGGATAAACCAGCGCTTGAACTCTTTTTGGCACAGCTTTTTCGCTTCGCGGATAAACAGGTGTCGTGATTCTTTCTGACTTTTTTGCGGCATCACAACATAAGCAAAAAGGCTGTATAGCCACATATAAGGAATGATGTGCTTACTCAGGCTTCCTAATTTGATTAAGACTTGAGATCGAGTGTTGAGTTTAGTGACAGCACCACCAAGCACCATCGAACGTACTCTGCTTGCCGCCAGTTCGGCCACGTTACGAACGATAATTGTACCCAAAGACATACCAACAAAGTGTGCGGATCGGATTTTTAGATGATCTAACACTTTAAGAATATCGAGCGTTACTGATTTGAACGTATAACGGTTCGAAATCAGATCTTTAAGTATGTTGTCTGATTTACCGTGCCCTCTCAAGTCAATGAGAAGCAAGTTGAAATGCTGTTTATACGCTTTGATCTGCTTAAACCAAATGGAGGAACTGCCCCCTGCGCCATGCACAAACACAACCCACTCATCACTCGTAGGGTGAGTAAATGTTTTATGAAATAATAAACTCTCAGACATACCTATCGCTTAATTTATTTATGGAGCTAAGCCTCATCACAAGGCGATGACTAAGGATATCACGCAATTAAGAATTTTAAGTGATAATAGTGTCAAACCCAACACTAGTCATGTGAATACCTGACCACCTTTTCTACCTGACTAAAATGAGTTTGCAAGCTTTGTCTTTGGAAACGTGATGTGATCTGACCAGAAAAAAAAAGGCACTCTATCAGCAGAGCGCCTTCTTTTATTATGAACAGTTGTTATTCAACAACTGTATTTTAAAGCTAAGTCAACAAGTTAAAATGCAGAATGGTACATCGCAAGATATTCTTCTGCCGCATCTTCCCAACTAAAATCTTGTTGCATCGCGTAAAGTTGAACGCGCTTAATTTCAGATGGATTTTGAGCATAAAGTAGTAATGAGCGATGTAATACCGCTAGTAATGCTTGCGGTGTTGGTTCTTCAAAAGCAAAGCCTGTTGCTATCTCGGGATCCTGATCGTAATCATTCACACTGTCCTTTAAACCGCCAACAGAGCGCACAATAGGCAAAGTGCCGTAAGCCATGCTGTAGATTTGGTTCAAGCCACAAGGCTCAAATTCAGAAGGCATCAAGAAAAAATCAGAGCCCGCTTCAACCAAATGCGCTAGTTCATTATTGTAGGCTTCTACGAATGAGAACTTGTCTGAATGAAGTGCTGATAACTCTTTCAATTGACTCGCCAAAACCGGATCACCAGTACCGACAATCACGATCTGCAATTCGTTTTTCAAGAACTGCTCGATGACAGGCAGTAAGTAATGAACGCCTTTTTGGTTGGTCAGACGACAAACCATGCCATAAACCGCACAATCGGTAACGGGTAAACCAACATCTTGTTGCAGTTTTTGCTTACAAGCAGATTTTCCACGAGTCATGCTGTGTTTCGTTGCTTTGAATTTACGAGGAAGGGAAGCGTCTGTTTCCGGGTTCCAAGCTCCATAATCACAACCGTTGAGAATACCAAATAAGTCGGCCGAACGATGTTGGAACTCTGCTGCCATGCCATGGCTACCTAACTCCGTTTTCAGCTCTTCCGCATACGTTGGGCTTACTGCATTGACCTTATCGGCACACATCACCCCTGCTTTTAGCATGGTGACATGCGTGTCACTTACAGATGCTTCAGGCACATTGTAACTGTGCATCTCTGGCAGACATTGCAGTTCATCGTATGCGAACACCCCTTTGAAAACTGCATTGTGAATCGAGATAACACTGCGCGTATTTTCAAAGAATTCGTGTTGTTGATAACGTGATTTAAGCAAGAAAGGCACAAAGCCTGTGTGCCAGTCATTTGCATGAATGATATCAGGTTGGAACGCGAGCTTAGGAAGCATATCCAAACAAGCCGTACTGAAGAACGAAAAGCGCTCTCCGTTATCAGCATACGCTTGATTGTTCTCTGCGTACATTTCAGGACGGTCAAAATACTTGTCACATTCAATAGCGAAGATTTGAACACCTTCGACACTCAACTTTTTGACTTGATAAGCAGTATGAGGCCAATGATCGAGCTCGGTCGACAAAATCACTTCAGCTGAATCAATGTTTGGAATGTTTCTATAAGCAGGGATGGTCACTCGAACATCTTGTTCGAGTGTTTGTAACGCTTTTGGCAGTGCCTTGGCTACATCAGCCAAGCCACCACTTTTAATCAAGCCTTCAACTTCAGACGCTACAAAAAGTACCGAGAGAGTCTTAGTAACCAACTCGAGCTCCTTTGGAAATAACTACTACACCATCGTCAGAGACATGGTAATGCTTTTTATCTTCTTTCAGATTTACGCCAATCTGTGTTCCAGGTGCGATATCTGCATCTTTATCGACGATGACACGACGAAGTACGCAACCTTCACCCACTTTCACATCACCGAGTAAGATACTCTCACTAATATCACACGCTGATGCGATATTACTGCGGAAACCCAATACACACTTCTCAATGCGAGAGCCACGTACATAGCTGCCGTTACACACTAAGCTATCGATGATCTGAACACGGCCGTTTGCCGAATCAGTAAACGTAGCCGGCGGTAGTGGCGGATAGTATGTATGTAGTGGCCACTTGCGGTTGTATAGCGAGAATGGCGCATCTTTCTCAAGAAGATCCATATGAGCTTGCCAGTACGCGTCAATCGTACCTACATCGCGCCAATAAACTTCTTCTTTCTCACCAGTAATACGGTTAGTACTGAAGTCATAAACAAACACATCACCACGCGGAACCATGTTTGGAATGATGTCTTTTCCGAAATCATGTGTCGAGTCTTCTTTATCTGCATCTTCAACAAGTTCTGCGAACAACTCGTTAGCTTCAAATACGTAGTTACCCATAGACACAAGCGCAGACTCCGGGTCACCTGGAATTGGTTTCGGGTTAGCCGGTTTCTCTTCAAAACCAATCATACGGCCTTCAGCATCCACTTCGATAACGCCGAATTCAGATGCTTCAGCAAGCGGCATACGCAATGCAGAAACGGTTAAAGCCGCTTTCTTCTCTTTATGGAAATCAAGCATCTGCTTAATGTCCATTTTGTAAATATGATCTGATCCAAAAATACAAACTTGATCAGGTTCTTCCAACTGCATGAAGCGAAGGTTTTGATAAATAGCATCTGCTGTACCTTCATACCAACGCTTACCTGTACGCATTTGCGCAGGGATTGGGTCGATAAAACGGTCGGTTATACCACTGATATTCCAACCTTTTTTCATGTGATGGAACAGTGATTGTGACTTAAACTGTGTTAATACGTAGATCTTCATTAGATCAGCATTAACGAAGTTATTCAGAGCGAAATCAATTAAGCGGTAACTACCACCGAAAGGAACCGAGGGTTTGCTGCGAGATTCAGTTAAAGGTCTTAAGCGAGAGCCTTCACCACCAGCAAGAATCATTCCCAATACACCAGCCATTTTATTCTCCATATATTTATAGCTTGTCGATGTTAGTGCTCTAAGAGGTATCTTCCTCTGGGGGATGAGCACCAACACTTATTTCGGTACTTAACGAATATCCATTCACATGCAGTGAAAATATCCTAAGCCAAACGTTGTTAAGTGTGCACTATTGTTTGCACTTGGTTTTATATACGTTATCGACTTTCCGGCCGATTTCAATTTTTAATACGCCATTCTGTGTTATGTAAGCCGATTGCTTTCCTAAGACTTAAAGCAGCTCACATTACACTGTTTTTATGAAACATTAAGTTAACACTCGGAATACATCAGGTATACAACTAAAACCTGATCTGTGACTTACAATATTTTAATTAAGTTACAATCACATTAAAGTTGCATAATTAAAGATTATTATCCATTTCATTTATTTCATGACCTGAATTTAACAAATAGACACAGGTAAGGCCGACGATCGAGAGACAGCATAATTAGTCATATTTAGATCAAAA
The DNA here is from genome assembly GCF_041469545.1 of Vibrio sp. 10N.286.49.C3. Taxonomy (NCBI): domain Bacteria; kingdom Pseudomonadati; phylum Pseudomonadota; class Gammaproteobacteria; order Vibrionales; family Vibrionaceae; genus Vibrio; species Vibrio sp. 10N.286.49.C3. Next base: position 21,940 of record NZ_JBFRKT010000051.1, on the reverse strand, counting down.
AAAAGCAGCCTAATGGCTGCTTTTTCATCAATAAAATGCCAACCCATATCAGATCGGGTCACACATTCAGTTACTTCTCTTTAGGCTTTTTACGCTTATCCGTAACTTCCCACTTACCGTCGATGTACAAAGCGGTCCAACCTGAAGGTTTACCGTCCACTTCGGTACGAACGTAGTTTTCTTTTGTCTTACGACTAAAACGAACTACTGTCGGCTTGCCATCAGGATCAGCAACCGGTGCTGATGCCAGATACTGGAATTTAGGTGAAATACGGTCTTTAAAACGAACCAGCTCTTCCACTAATGGTGCACGTGTTTCACGTGATTTAGGGAAATTACTCGCGGCCATAAACAGACCAGAAGCCCCGTCACGAAGTACGAAGTATGCATCTGAATTTTCACATGGGAGTTCAGGGAAATGCACTGGGTCTTCTTTCGGTGGCGCTACTTCACCATTTTTCAGAATCTTCCGAGTGTTCTTACAATCTTCACTCGTACAGTCCATGTATTTACCGAAACGACCATTCTTCAAAACCATGTCAGAACTACATTTGTCACACTCAACAAGCGGACCATCATAGCCTTTCACTTTGAATTCGCCGTGTTCAACCACATAACCTTCACAGTTAGGGTTGTTACCACACACGTGCATCTTACGCTTATCATCGATCAGATAAGCATCCATTGCCGTTTCACAAATCGGACAACGCTTTTTCGCTCGAAGTGCTGCGGTTTCAACGTCTTCTTCAAGAACGTTGATAATACCGTCTTCATCGCCAAGGTTGATGGTTGTCTTACAGCGCTCTTTTGGTGGAAGTGCATAACCAGAACAACCTAGGAATACGCCAGTCGAAGCTGTACGAATACCCATTTTACGACTACAAGTTGGACACTCAATATCGGTTTCAACGATATGATTTGGCTTCATGCCACCAGCGTCTTCATCTAAATCGGCTTTTTCCAAATCGCCTGTAAAGTCTTCGAAGAAGTTATCTAGCACGCCTTTCCAGCTTGCTTCGCCTTCTGCAATTTGGTCTAACTTCTGCTCCATACGAGCCGTAAAGTCATAGTTCATTAGGTCATTGAAACTGCCATCTAGACGGTCAGTAACAATTTCACCCATCTTCTCAGCATAGAAACGACGCTGTTCAACTTTTACATAACCACGGTCTTGAATCGTAGAGATGATTGATGCGTACGTTGAAGGACGACCAATACCACGCTTCTCAAGCTCTTTAACTAGCGCCGCTTCAGTAAAACGGGCTGGCGGCTTAGTGAAGTGCTGTTTAGGGTCTAATGCGATTAGGTCTAGCTTTTCACCAACCTGTACAGCAGGAAGAATCGTATCTTCATTTTTACCCATTGGACGTTGAACGCGAGTCCAACCATCAAATTTAAGAATACGACCTTTCGCTTTTAACGTGTACTCATCCGCTTTAACGCTTACCGTCGTTGAATCGTACTGCGCAGGTGTCATTTGACATGCAACAAATTGATTCCAAATCAGCGAGTAAAGCTTGTGTGCGTCTGCGTCTACGCCGTTTAGGTCTTCAGACTTAACATCTACACTTGAAGGACGAATCGCTTCGTGAGCCTCTTGTGCGCCCTCTTTGCTGCCGTATACAAGCGCCTTCGGTGGAAGGTATTGTGCGCCAAACTCAGAACCAATATATTCACGAGCGGCTTCTACAGCTTCTGAACTCAAGTTAGTTGAGTCAGTACGCATATAAGTGATGTAACCCGCTTCATACAAACGTTGAGCCAACATCATGGTTTTCTTTACGCCGTAACCAAGACGTGTGCTCGCCGCTTGTTGCAGAGTCGACGTGATGTAAGGTGCAGACGGCTTACTCTTAGTTGGGCGGTCTTCACGTTTACATACTTCGTATTGCGCTTTTTCTAAAACGCTTACTGCAGCTTGTGTTTGCGCTTCATTATCAGGTTTAAACGCAACACCGTCTTTTTGAGCGACTTGCAGTCTGAAATCTGTTTTCTCTGCCGTTTTGGTATCAGCATGCACATCCCAGAACTCTTCAGGGATAAAAGCGTTGATCTCGCGCTCACGTTCAACCAGTAGTTTTACAGCTACAGATTGAACACGGCCAGCGGATAGGCCTCGTGCTACTTTTTTCCAAAGCAGTGGTGACACCATAAAGCCAACAACACGGTCCATAAAACGTCGTGCTTGTTGTGCGTTTACGCCGTCGATATTTAGCTCACCTGGAGTTTCGAAAGCTTGCTGAATAGCATTTTTAGTAATTTCGTTAAAAACCACTCGTTTGTATCGCGTTTCATCACCACCGATGATCTCACGAAGGTGCCATGCGATAGCTTCTCCTTCGCGGTCCAAATCGGTTGCGAGATAAACATGGTCTGCGTTCTCAGCCAGTTTTTGCAATTCAGCAACGACTTTTTCTTTGCCCGGTAAGATTTGGTAATTCGCTTCCCACTCTTGATAAGGGTTGATACCCATCTTTTTAATAAGCGCTTTGCGATCTTTTTCTTTCTTGATACGAGCTTTATCTTCTGGGCTCATACCCTTGGTTGAAACTGCAGCAGCCTTCTGACCTGTACTTTGACCCGCCGTTGGTAAATCACGAACGTGACCTACACTCGACTTAACGACAAAGTCTTTGCCAAGATATTTATTGATAGTTTTAGCCTTGGCTGGCGACTCCACTATAACGAGCGATTTACCCATATTGACTCTAACGTCCTTAATCACGATGCTTCAACACCAACAATTTTACTTGTGGGCTTTTACGCATGATATTCTAAATTCATTGCTTCTTTTTTTACTATTGTGCGAGATTACTAGAAGATCAACCGCTTTTTTCAAAATTGGATCTGATCGCTCGACAATTCGACGACTCATAGAGAAAAGAGTCACAATATAAAGAAGCTATAAAGTACTCACTAAGAATACTTGCAAGAGCCTATTCATCAGGCATTACGTCTAAACGCGCTCATACTAAGCTTGTCGGCGAATCTAACGCGAGCCCCATTCAATTATTTTTGTCATAAATCACAAAATAAATTGTGGATGTTTGAAAAGACTCTCTTAATCGGTTGTGAAATCATTGAATTTCTAGTTCGACACCATAAACTCAACGATATATTCAGTTATCAGAGATAAACTCATGACAAAGAAAGTAATAGCAGAATTTGATTTACTGCTTATCGCAAACCAAATTATCCAATCACATGATGACTACATTGAAGGCATGCGCGCAAACAGCGTAGTAGAAAAAGACGATGTACTCATTTTCAAAGGTGAATACTTCTTAGACAACAACGGAATGCCGACAGAAAATACAACCGCGGTATTTAACATGTTTAAGTACTTGGCGCATCACCTTTCGAAAGAATTTACAATTCAGCAATAATTAAAAAGCTTGCCATCTAGGCAAGCTTTTTTGTTCCTGGACCTTTATATACTTATCATTTTTATAGACTTAGTATTTTTATAGACTCAGCATTTTCAGCTTATCGAAGTAGTCAGGGAATGTCTTGGATGTACAACCTGGATCATTGATCGTCACCGGGGTGTCACTCAAAGCAACCAATGAGAAACACATCGCCATGCGGTGATCATCGTAAGTATCAATCGCCGCGTGCGTCAGTTCAGCCACAGGGTTAACAATGATGTAGTCTTCACCCTCTTCCACCTCAGCGCCTACTTTACGTAGTTCTGTTGCCATTGCCGCTAAGCGATCCGTCTCTTTCACACGCCAGTTGTAAACATTGCGGATTGCGGTTGTTCCCTTAGCAAACAAAGCCGTTGTCGCAATTGTCATCGCCGCATCTGGAATATGGTTGTAGTCCATATCAATGCCTTTTAGCTCACCACAACGAGAGATAACGTAGTCATCACCCCATTCAATTTCAGCACCCATTTTCTCAAGTGCATCAGCGAATTGGATATCACCTTGGATACTGTTTTTGCCAATACCTGTCACTTTAATCTCGCCACCTTTGATAGCAGCGGCTGCAAGGAAATATGACGCAGATGATGCATCACCTTCAACCAAGAAATCACCGGGTGCTGTGTAAGATTGCCCGGTTAGAATCACAAATTCTTGGTAGTCATTGTTGATAACATCCACACCAAATTGCTTCATGATATGCAGCGTAATATCGATGTAAGGCTTAGAAACCAATTCACCCTCGATTTTGATGGTTACTTCGCCTTCAGCTAAAGGTGCAGCCATCAAAAATGCCGTCAAGAATTGACTAGAGATAGAACCGTCGATAGAAACCGTACCACTCTTCAGACCGGTACCTGTGATCTTCAATGGTGGATAGTTTTCGTTTTCTAAGTATTCAACGTCGGCACCGGCTTCTCTCAGTGCAGTCACTAAGTGACCAATTGGACGCTCTTTCATACGTGGTTCACCAGTAAGAACGTATTCACCGCGACCTAAACAAAGTGCAGCAGCCAATGGACGCATTGCTGTACCCGCGTTACCTAAGAAAAGCTCTAGGGCTTTGTCACTTGAAAATGCACCACCAACACCTGTCACTTCACAAACTGTTTTGTCTGCAGACAACTGATAATCAACACCTAACTGTGTTAATGCATTCAACATATGACGAATGTCATCACTGTCTAGTAAGTTTGTTAGGCGAGTTGTTCCCGTTGAAAGTGCAGCCAAAAGAAGCGCACGATTAGAAACACTTTTTGAGCCAGGTAGGTTAACTTCCCCGCTCACTTTCTGAATTGGTTGTAACGTAAGGCTTTCCATTAGTTCTTATAGTCCTTGTACCACCCGAAGTCACTGGCGCGTATTTATTTTCGGGTGATGAATAATTCTTCGTACTTGCAGACTAACGAACTTTTCCAACGAACTCCAGAGCTAATCCCCTCGATAAAGGCGATTAATTAGCCAACCAAACACATTTGCATACTAGTACGCTAGATCAACTCGAACGCCATCCGAAAAATAGAGAATCCGCACATCATCACCTCTATTGAACAACATCGAATTGTCAACGTCTTGAATGATGTTAACCAGATTGTCATCCTTGGTTTTAACCAATAATTCAACGAGTTTATATTCCACCCGATATTGCGTATTGCCGCGATTACGAGCGATCCCCGCCCCCGCTACAGCACCAACCGCCGTTGCGACTTCTTTACCTGTGCCGCCACCAAACTGATTACCAACCAAACCACCAATTGCCGCACCCAACAAGGTTTCCCAACCATTCGCTTTCGACTCTACGATCTCCTGTTGGGTAATGTACCTGACCGTATCAACCTCACCGTAAACGACCTCATTCACTGGTCTGGCTTGGTTTCTGTTGTAAGCTGCATTTGCCAACATGGGCAAAACAAGTAAAATCCAAAGCAACTTCTTCATGGTAAAACTCCTAAAGACCTCTTGGTCAGTGATTAATCTGTAATGCGGTACTTATGACTATATACCTAACCGAACTTGATACTACTAGTATAGAGTTTCCTTCGCCCTTCGACGCGCTTGATGAACCCAACGGTCTACTCGCGTTCGGTGGTGATTTGTCACCGATGCGAATTTTGAACGCTTATAGCCAAGGTATATTTCCATGGTATGGCCCAGGAGAGCCTATACTTTGGTGGAGCCCTGCACCGCGAGCGGTATTTAATCCTAAGACATTCGAACCATCAAAAAGTCTTAAAAAATTTCAAAGAAAGCATAATTACCGTGTCAGCATCAACCAAGCGACGGACAGAATAATTGGTTATTGCTCTTCACTGAGACCCGAAGAGGAAACTTGGTTAAACAATGACATGCAAGCAGCCTACCGTGAACTCGCTTCATTAGGGTTCTGCCACTCAGTTGAGGTTTGGCAAGATGATGAACTGATCGGCGGACTTTACGGGTTACAAAGAGGCCAAGTCTTTTGCGGTGAATCGATGTTCAGCCTGAAGACTAATGCCTCTAAAATTGCGCTATGGTACTTTTGCGAGCACTTTACACAATTCGGCGGACAACTCATTGATTGCCAAGTCATGAACCCACACTTGGAATCCTTGGGCGCTATCGAGGTTGATAGGGATGAATTCCTGAGTTCTCTTCGATTACTCAAAGAAACGTCCGTTAACGATGCATGTTTTAAAAAACAATGGCTAAAGGAAATGCCTTAATGAATCCAGATTTACAACAAATCAGAATTGGATTAACAGACAATCACGCTTGCAGTTACTTACCCCACCTCGAAGAAAGAGTGGCAGTCACGCTTGATGAACACATGCACACCGCAGATAACTATGAAGTTCTACTTGCGAATGGATTTCGCCGCAGTGGAACAACCATTTATAAACCACATTGCGATAATTGCTCATCGTGCCAAGCGATTCGACTGTCGATTCCCGAGGTCAAGTTTTCCAAGAGCCAACGACGAATACTCAACAAGGCCAAAGCGCTGCGTTGGGAGCTGAAAGATGAAATGGATGACAACTGGTTTGACTTGTATAGCCGCTATATAACCGCTCGCCACCGTTCGGGAACCATGTATCCACCGAAGAAAGAAGAGTTTCTGCATTTCTCTAAAAATGAATGGCTTGCTACAAAGTTCATGCACATCTATGATGAGGGGCAGTTAGTCGGCATTGCCGTTACAGACATCATGTCTCACTGTACGAGCGCGTTTTATACCTTCTTCGACCCTGATATCGACATTTCCATGGGAACTCTTGGCGTTCTATTCCAGATCCAACATGCCCAGAAAGAACAAAAACAATGGTTATATTTGGGTTATCAAATCGATGAATGCCCTGCGATGAACTATAAAGTACGATTTCAACGTCATCAAAGGCTAGTAAATCAGCGGTGGCGAGGGTAGAATACGCGACAACTTTACATATTTTGATTTTAACGGCACAATCAAGCCGTTGAAAACCGCCAAATTTCGAAAGAGGATTAGATGGCTAAAGAAGACGTAATCGAGATGCAAGGCACTGTCCTTGATACTCTACCAAACACAATGTTCCGTGTTGAGCTTGAAAACGGTCACGTAGTGACAGCACACATCTCTGGTAAAATGCGTAAGAACTACATCCGTATTCTTACTGGTGATAAAGTAACTGTTGAGATGACTCCATACGACCTTTCTAAAGGCCGCATCGTCTTCCGTGCTCGTTAATTTTTAATTACCGAATACGATAAGAAGCGGAGCCCTCAAGGCTCCGTTTTTTATCGCCTGAACTTTTTACCACTCCAACAACACCAACCTCGCATCTAGCATCTAGCATCT
>NZ_JBFRKT010000051.1:10228-13977 GCF_041469545.1 Vibrio sp. 10N.286.49.C3 | reverse complement strand
CTAGCATCTAGCATCTAGCAAGCATAAAAAACGCACAACCGAAGTCATGCGTTTAATATCGTAATTAACTGTACCCAGTGCTCTTTATAAGCCGTTAGTGTTTAAGAAGTATGCCTAATGCATAACCTCTTCTTTCGCACCAACATAGATGAAATCCAGTTCGTCTTTTTTCAGAGATACTTTAACCGTACCGCCGTCAACCAAACTTCCGAACAGCAACTCATTAGCAAGAGGCTTTTTAAGCTTCTCTTGAATCACTCGTCCCATCGGACGAGCGCCCATGGTCTTGTCATAGCCTCTTTCAGCTAACCAATGACGAGCATCCTCAGAAACCTCTAAAGATACACCACGAGCGTCCAGTTGGACCTGAAGCTCAACAATGAATTTATCAACAACTTGACTGATCACACTTGGATCAAGGCTGTTGAACCAGATGATATTATCAAGACGGTTACGGAACTCAGGAGTAAATACCTTCTTAATTTCACTCATTGCGTCTGGCGCATGATCTTGCTGGATCAAACCGATCGATTTCTTCTCGGTTTCTGCAACACCAGCGTTGGTCGTCATCACTAGGATCACATTGCGGAAATCTGCTTTGCGACCGTTGTTGTCGGTTAGCGTACCGTTGTCCATCACCTGTAATAACAAGTTAAAGATATCTGGGTGTGCCTTCTCGATCTCATCAAGTAGCACAACAGAGTGTGGGTTCTTGATAACAGCATCGGTTAGCAGACCACCTTGATCATAACCAACATAACCAGGAGGCGCACCGATCAAGCGGCTTACCGAGTGACGCTCACCGTACTCAGACATATCAAAGCGCAGAAGCTCAATACCCATCAATTTAGACAGTTGAACAGTCACCTCTGTTTTACCGACACCAGTAGGGCCAGCAAACAAGAATGAACCAACAGGTTTATTGTCTGCTCCCAACCCTGCACGAGTTAGCTTGATCGCTTCGCTCAATACATCGATCGCTGGGTCTTGTCCGAATACCAACATTTTCATGCGGTCATCCAGTTTCTGCAGCGTATCTTTGTCTGAAGACGATACTGACTTCTCAGGAATACGCGCCATTTTCGCAACCATTGACTCAATATCAGCCACGCTTACCGTTTTCTTACGACGACTTGCAGGCGCCAAACGACTACGAGCACCCGCTTCATCAATAACGTCAATCGCCTTATCTGGAAGGTGACGTTCATTAATATACTTAGCAGACAACTCCACAGCGGCACGTAACGCTTTGTTGGTGTAACGTACTTCGTGATGAGCTTCGTATTTTGGCTTCAAGCCAATCAGAATTTTGGTTGTATCATCTAGCGATGGTTCAACAATATCGATTTTCTGGAAGCGACGAGATAAAGCACGCTCCTTCTCAAAAATACTGCTGTACTCTTGGTAAGTGGTTGAGCCAATACAACGTAATTTACCGCTGCTTAATAGCGGTTTAATTAGGTTTGCCGCATCCACCTGACCACCCGATGCTGCACCCGCACCAATAATGGTATGGATCTCATCGATGAACAGGATAGCGTCTTCTTCTTTCTCGAGTTGCTTCAGAATCGCTTTAAAGCGCTTCTCAAAGTCACCACGATATTTCGTTCCCGCAAGCAATGAACCAATATCCAAAGAGTAAATCACGCTGCTCTGAATGATTTCAGGGACTTGGCCTTCAACGATGCGCCATGCAAGACCTTCAGCGATAGCAGTTTTACCCACACCCGCCTCTCCCACTAATAGAGGGTTGTTCTTACGACGACGACACAGAACTTGAACGGTACGTTCTAGCTCTTTGTCACGACCGATTAGTGGGTCAATGTTACCTTGCTTCGCTACTTCGTTAAGGTTGGTCGCAAAATTTTCTAGACGATCTTCTGAGTTAGCTTCTTCGGCATTCTCTGCACCACCAAATGAATCAGGAGATGAACCGCTATCGCCTTCATTGCTGCCTTTGGTAATACCGTGTGAAATAAAATTCACTATGTCTAAGCGGCTGATGTCGTTTTTCTTAAGAAGATATGCCGCGTGAGATTCTTGCTCACTAAAAATAGCCACAAGTACATTTGCACCTGTTACTTCGCTGCGACCTGAAGATTGAACGTGAAAAACAGCGCGCTGAAGTACTCGTTGAAAGCTCAGCGTGGGCTGGGTTTCACGAGTCTCGTCGCTTTCAGGGATGAGTGGGGTCGTTTGGTCGATAAAAATATCGAGCTCATTGCGAAGAGCATCGAGATCAGCCTGACAAGCTTGGAGCGCTTCCTTGGCCGCATCATTTTCTAATAATGCTAGTAGGAGGTGTTCGACAGTCATGAATTCATGTCGCTTGTCTCGCGCACGAGAAAATGCGCCATTTAAACTCGTCTCTAATTCTTTATTTAGCATAAGTACCTCCTAAGGGAACAACAGTGTTGTTCGAGCAATTTACACTTGCTCCATTGTACATAGTAGCGGATGCTCATTTTCCTTTGAGTACATCGTTACCTGCGCTACCTTTGTTTCCGCTATTTCAGCACTGTATGTGCCGCAAATAGCTTTACCTTCATAATGAACCTTGAGCATCACTTCCGTTGCTTTTTCGATATCTAGTGAGAAAAATCGCTCTAGGATCTCGATTACAAAGTCCATGGGCGTGTAGTCATCGTTATGTAATACAACGTTATACATTGCCGGTGGCTTTACTTTAGTTCTCTCTTTCTCCAGTAAATCTGAGCCTGGAGATGCCCATTCAAAGTTTCTGCTCATATTAGCTTTGCTAAGGGTTATTTTTCGGAAGTCGTGAATGTTTAGTTAACTCAAATTTACCACATTCACGCATTACGGTGTACTAAGAAACTGCACCAAGAAACAGTACCAAAAAATATTCCTCTATACTGAGCCTAATCCACCATTTCCATCGCTGCAAATAAAAGATCTCGATTAACAGGATTAACATATGTGATTGATTAAAAAGACACCACAACTATTGATGGTGACGATAAGATCGTCGTTAAGTTACTATTTAGTTAATAGTATGCAGCCAATCTCGAATGTGATTTGTTATTAAAATTGATCATTTTTATACCAATTTGCTATTGACTGTACTCAATCATTAGCTACATTGGAGCTAAAAGGTTTTTCTGATACAACTTCGTAACACGATTCTAAACCTAGTAATAAGCGTTAAAAATTTATAATAAGGAATAATTACGCAGGGTAGCGTTAATTTCCGTAAGCAATGTATGAGATTCAAGCTATCAGCTGAAATTGTTTAGTTGATAGGAATAATATCAATCGAACTTACATTGATTTGATATAACAACGTTAGTAACAAAATGCATGAGGGATGTATAGCATGGCTACAGGTACAGTAAAATGGTTTAACAATGCCAAAGGGTTTGGTTTTATTTGTCCAGAAGGTGAAGATGGCGATATTTTCGCGCACTACTCCACAATACAAATGGAAGGTTATCGAACCTTAAAGGCAGGTCAACAGGTCGATTATGAAGTAGAAAGTGGACCTAAAGGCTCCCATGCTAGCTCCGTTGTTCCTGTAGAAGGCAGCGCCGTAAAATAGGCGATTGCCAAACATGTAGACCTCTATCAGTCTTAATAAACGACTGTCAGGTAAGCAGAACATTGAAACCGCTCATTTCATACCTGTAATACAGGCTTAAATGGGCGGTTTTTCGATCTGAGAGCTAAAAGCTATTCACCAGTACAAATCGTCCGAGAGATCCCTTTAGCAGGTCTAGGTCTAGGTCTAG
>NZ_JBFRKT010000051.1:0-9473 GCF_041469545.1 Vibrio sp. 10N.286.49.C3 | reverse complement strand
GGTCTAGGTCTAGGTCTAGGAAGCATTATGAATAAAAAAAGACGCTTTAACGTTATCATTAAAGCGTCTTTCGTTTTGACTTTATCTGTGACTTAACTGCCAGACCAAGCAACTCGTTAGTAAATCATGTTCATGACTTACTAACGATGAGTCCAATCACTATGCGTCAATAAATGCGTTTAGCGTTGAGCTTGGGCGCATTAGTGATGAAACCAATGCATCATCAAGTAGGTAATAACCGCCTAAGTCGCCAGCTGGACCTTGAGCGTTATTCAGCTCAGCAACAATAGCTTCTTCACTTTCAGCCAATTGAGTTGCAACACCTGCGAACTCAGCAGCAAGGTCAGCGTCAACCGTTTGCTCAGCCAGCGCTTTCGCCCAGTATGCTGCAAGGTAGTAGTGGCTACCACGGTTATCAAGCTCACCCACTCGACGTGAAGGAGACTTGTTGTTATCTAGGAATTCACCCGTCGCTTTATCAAGCGCGTCAGCGAGAACTTGTGCCTTAGCATTCCCCGTTACTACGCTTAGGTGCTCTAGAGATGCCGCTAGTGCCAAGAACTCACCAAGAGAGTCCCAACGCAGGTGGTTTTCTTTCTCTACTTGTTGAACATGCTTAGGCGCAGAACCGCCAGCACCTGTTTCAAACAGGCCGCCACCGTTCATAAGTGGAACAATCGATAGCATTTTAGCTGACGTACCAAGCTCTAGAATCGGGAACAAATCCGTTAGGTAATCACGTAATACGTTACCTGTAACCGAAATAGTATCTAGGCCTTCTTTGATACGAACCAGTGAGTACTGAGTTGCTTCTAAAGGAGCAAGGATCTTAATTTCAAGACCATCGGTATCATATTCAGGAAGGTAAGCGTCAACTTTCTTAATAAGCTGAGCATCATGCGCGCGAGACGCGTCTAGCCAGAATACTGCAGGAACACCCGAAGCACGAGCACGAGTTACCGCTAGCTTAACCCAGTCTTGAATCGGTGCATCTTTAACCTGACACATACGGAAGATATCACCTTCCTCTACGTCTTGCTCTAGAAGCACAACGCCTGAAGCGTCAACAACTTGAACCTGACCAGCAGCTTCAAGGATAAAAGTCTTATCGTGAGAACCGTACTCTTCGGCTTTTTGAGCCATCAAGCCAACGTTTGGTACACTACCCATCGTTGTAGGGTCGAAAGCACCATTCTCTTTGCAGAAATCAATAACTGCTTGGTAGATGCTTGCGTAGCTGCGATCAGGGATCATAGCTTTCGTGTCTTTCTGCTTACCTTCTGGATCCCACATTTGACCTGAAGAACGCAGCATTGCAGGCATAGATGCATCAACAATGATGTCGCTTGGAACGTGTAGGTTAGTAATGCCGCGATCCGAATCAACCATCGCTAGTGGTGGTTGAGTCTCGTATACCGCTTGTAGGTCAGCTTCAATAGCTTCTTTCTGCTCTTGAGGAAGCGCAGCAATTTTTGCGTATACATCGCCGATGCCGTTGTTTACATCAACACCAAGCTCTTCAAACAGTTGACCGTGCTTAGCGAATACGTCTTTGTAGTAAACCTTAACTGCATGACCAAAGATCACAGGGTCAGATACTTTCATCATCGTCGCTTTCATGTGAAGAGAAAGCAGTACACCTTGCTCTTTAGCTGATGCGATCTCTTTCTCGAAGAACGCAACCAAAGCGGCCTTGTTCATCACTGACGCATCAATGATCTCTTTATCTTGCAATGCAAAAGCGGGCTTCAGAGTTTTCTTCGCACCATCTTTACCAACGAATTCAATGCTAACTTCTGTAGCACCTTCAATTGTTACTGACTTTTCGCTGCCGAAGAAGTCTTTGTCGTCCATACTTGAAACGTGCGACTTAGAATCCGCAGACCAAGCACCCATTGAGTGTGGGTTCTTCTTCGCGTAGTTTTTAACAGAAAGTGGAGCGCGGCGATCCGAGTTACCTTCACGTAACACAGGGTTTACAGCACTGCCTTTGATTTTATCGTAAGTCGCTTTAACGGCTTTCTCTTCGTCAGTGTTTGCTTCTTCTGGGTAATTAGGAAGTGCGTAACCTTTTGACTGAAGCTCTTTGATTGTTGCTTGAAGTTGAGGAACCGATGCAGAGATGTTTGGAAGCTTGATGATGTTCGCTTCTGGTGTCTTAGCCAATTCACCTAGTTCTGCTAATGCATCACCAATACGTTGCTCTTCGTTCAGGTAGTCAGGGAAGTTGGCAATAATGCGCCCTGCAAGTGAAATGTCGCGAGTATCAACGTTAATACCAGAAGAAGCCGTAAAAGATTGAATGATAGGCAGCAGAGAGTAAGTTGCTAGCGCTGGAGCTTCGTCAGTAATGGTATAGATGATCGTTGGTTTTTCAGTAGGCATGAAATTTCCCTATAGTTCTTACAAGCTCACTTAAAGCAGTGAGAGTGTTATAAATTGACCAGTAAGCCACTCTAAGAGTGAAAACTGCTTACTCGATAGTCGTACTCTATCTTATTTTTCATGCAATCTTGACGACAGCATGAGCCAAATCCGTGAGTGCATTGTTTTAATAAAAGAGCCAGTTATAATAAGACACGAAGGTATAATTAAACAAATCAGGCTTAAGAGTCCATCAACTTGTTCTATTTTGTGTCTTTTAGGCGCGCAAATGATAGCTCAATTCCGTTTCTATGAAAACTTTTCGGCACACTTCGTTTACATTTTTGCAAGGTAGTTAACATGTCTACTCGCTCACGCAGCGCATCTCGTTCAGACAAACCGGCTCGTTCTGGTACCACATTAAAACAAAGCGGTAATAGACAGAATCAACACAGTGGCAAAAATGACACTGGCAGTTCACACAAAAAACCGCACTCCAGCAAACACCGATATAAAGGCAAACCTACCAACGCAAAGCCTAAGGTAGCACCCGAAGATCGCAAAGTAATTCTGTTCAATAAGCCTTTCGATACTCTCAGCCAGTTCACTGATGGCGAAGGTAGAAAAACGCTAGCGGATTTTATTCCCGTAAAAGATGTTTATGCTGCTGGTCGCTTAGACCGCGATAGTGAAGGTTTATTGGTCTTGACCAATGATGGCATCTTTCAAGCTAAGTTGACTCAGCCGAACTCAAAATCGACCAAGACTTACTGGGTACAGGTTGAAGGTGCGCCTTCTGAGAAAGATTTAGATAAATTGAGAAAAGGTGTTGAGCTAAAAGATGGTATGACATTACCTGCAGAAGTAGAAGTGATGCAAGAACCTCAGGTTTGGGAAAGAACTCCTCCTGTGCGCTTCAGAGCGGCGATACCAACAACATGGTTAGCGATTACCATCATCGAAGGACGTAACCGCCAGGTAAGACGAATGACGGCAAACATAGGCTTCCCTACCCTGCGTCTAATCCGCTACTCAATGGGCAATATGAACGTGGGTCAGCTTCAGCCAGGTGAATGGAAAGAGATTTAGCTCTTACTGATACAGAAAAAGTACTAATATAGCAAAAGCGAGACTCTTATTAGTCTCGCTTTTTTGTAGATGAAGATTGATTACTCTTGGTCAATCATCCATTTACGGAATTCTTTGCGTTCTTGCTTAGAAGCTTTGATATACCAAGCCTGCAATTGCTCAACATTATGTGTGTCAGCCAGTTTCACTGGTTTCTGAGTTTTGCTACTTGTTTGTGCGGCCGTATCGTTTACCACAGAAGCTAAAACCACAGCTTCCGCTGGTTTATCAAGTAACACACCATCTTTGAAATATACTGCCTTACTTTCATTGTGCTCAGCCAGTCGAGACTCTAGCCCGCCAAGCGGCGCAAAACCGGGCTTACGTTTAATAACATCTTGTTGATATTTAATGGCGACTTCATCCTGCAAAACGACCCATGATGGATTCACAGCTTCAAAGATTTTCTCAGCTTCCATATAGCTACGTACTTTTGGAGACTTAATTTCAACCTCTTCACCAGTAACATCAAAATTCAAAACATAAGGGGCCGAAGAGTAAACGCCGCTGTTACCAAATTTTTTATCAAAGCGAACTAAAACCTGGTTAAAACCTTCATTAATCTGGTTTTCGCTGATTTTATTTTGAGCAGCTTGGCCATTAATGTACAGAATTGATACGCCTTTCTGAGGCGTTAGGGTTGCCGCACTTACACTGCCAATAACGCTTGTAAGCAAGCCCAAAGCTAACATTACTTTCTTCATCATATCTCTCTTTCAAATCGAATAAACTGCTCTTTATCCTAACAAAAAAGCCACCCTAAGGTGGCTTTTTTTCTAAGGCTAAATGACTAGGTCAATTAGAATGATGCTTCAACACCAAGAGCTAAACCAGTCTTTGAATTTTTAACATCAGAGCCACCCACTTCTGCGTACACTTTAGTGTTAGGCGCAACAGCGTAAGTTGAGTTTACAAACCAAACATCTGCGTCCTTAGCGTTATCATCATGGTCACCGATTGAGTAACCAGTGTTGAAGCCCCAAAGACCCATAGTGTAACCAGCAGCAAATGCGATTGTTGAAGTGTCATCGTTAGCTTTATCAGACGTTACACCGTAGTATGCTGTAGATAGGTAAACGTTCTCGATACCAGAGAATACTAGCTCAGCACCGTAACCTTGGTGATCCATATTCGCCTTGTCAGCGTCCAGGTTAGCAACGAAAGCAGAAAGGTCGATATCAGTAAAACGGTAACCAACACGAACGTCGTAATATGTGTTGTTTGTCGCTGCAGTATCTTTCTTCGTATCGTTATCAACTTTATCTTGAACGTAACCTAATGTCGCGTACAGGTCGCCATTGTCGTAATCGTAACGAATAGCTTCGTCAGCACACTCATTTGTTGCTGCGTCTAAAAGTGTTGCAATACCAAACGCTTCATCTTTACCGATACCTAGGTCATCGACAGCTGTACATGTACGACCAAACTTGATAGAGCCCATAGTATTGTGGTATGCCGCAACATAAGCATCGCCGCTTTGAGCTTTCTTTGAGTTGGTAGACGGAGAACCGTCAAATTCCCAGTAAGCGCCAACTTTCCACTCATCATTAACCATGTATTTAATGTCAAAACCGAAATCAGCGTCTTCGATTCTTTGTTCCATTGAACTAGTCGTTAGAGAGTTCTTGTAAACAACTTCGATGTCGCCTTTCAGGTTTACCGTTACACCATCTTGGTTGTAAAGTTCGATTGCTGCGTTTGCAGAACCAGCTGCTGTCATAACTGCTAGAGCTAATAGAGTCTTTTTCATAATAAATCCACTGCCTTTTCTAAGAATGGGAGATCCTTGCCCGGTTCCCTTTTATTTTTTATGACTGGTCATTACTACTCTTTGGTAGTTAATCACCGCCACTAAATTTCGTGGTCTAGATTGCAAAAGATTATCCTGCGTGTCAAATAAACTAAAAACAAACCTAAAAAAAACAAAAATACATAAAAATCATAGGTTTACATTTTTTTTCATCATTTTACGAGCAACTTACCCTTAAATTTAAAGGGAAATATAATAGCCCAAATAAAGAACAACTCAGCATAATACTCCACTAATTTAGGTTTAAATCGTAATTAACAGAACTTAACGCCTGCATCGTGCGATTTTTTAATATATATATTTCGTAACATAAATAAAATCGTTAAGTTCCTGAAGGTTCAGTTTTTTTTTGTGAACGAGATCTACCTTTGATTCAAAAGCAAGCTATTTTGCGGTAAATGTACCGACTAGTGATATGTGCTACTATCCTCGCTCCGTTACGTAGGTCACAGTATGCTAACTACTAAAATTCAAAATTCTATACGCACCAGTTATCAAAACCTCCAAGATCAGTTGGATAACTTTGTACCTCGACGTGCTCAAAATTACCTTGTTGCAGAAATAGCGAAGACACTTTGTGGTCAATACCACAAAAGTAATCGCATGATTGTTGCTGAAGCAGGTACCGGGATCGGGAAGTCACTGGCTTATTTAATGGCAACAATTCCTGTCGCCGTGCTCAACAATCGTAAAATCGTCATTTCAACAGCGACCGTTGCGCTACAAGAACAACTCGTCAATAAAGATCTCCCTCTATATAGACGACTTACTGATAGAGAGTTTTCTTTCATCTTAGCGAAAGGAAGGCAGCGTTATTGTTGTACAGAGAAGTTGGCCGCTGCGTGTGGGGTTGATGGTGGTCAAATGGCGATGTTCGAGTCCAAACCAAAAAAGAAAGACATCGAGCAACTGCAAACCATGTACCGCAGCCTCACCCAAGGTAAATGGGATGGTGACCGTGATTCGTGGCCAAAACCTATCGACAACATGATTTGGCAGATGATTGTCAGTGATAAGCACAGCTGTAACAACAGTATGCCTACGCACAGAGACTGCCCTTTCCAAAAAGCGCGCTCAGAGCTAGATAAAGCCGACGTGATTATCGCCAACCACAGTTTAGTGATGGCTGATGCGGACCTAGGCGGCGGTGTGATACTGCCAGAACCAGAAAATAGCATCTATATATTTGATGAAGCTCACCACTTGCCACACGTAGCGAGAGATCACTCCTCTGCTGCCGCAAGCTTAAAAGGTGCTGCCTCTTGGTTAGAGCGTTTGAATCAATCGATCACTAAGCTTTCGGGGCTAGCAGACGAGAAACGTGTTCATCGATTTAGAAATGAGTTGCAAGACTCAGTACAACAACTGATCCCGACTCTGACTAAAATGAGCAAACAGTTTGACGCTAGCCACTTCGAAGATGGCTTGTATCGCTTCGAGCATGGTGACTTACCTGAATGGTTAGAAAGCGAATCGAAAGATCTCAAACAATTAACGCAAAAGGCGAGCCAAGCCGTAGCAAAAATTGCAGACTTGATTGCAGAACGAGTTAAAGACGGAGAGCTTTCAGCAAAGCTTGCAGAGCCTGCGCTTGCCGAAATTGGCTTTTATATACAAAGAACAGAAAACCTTGCTCAAGTTTGGCGATTAATGGCTGAACCTAAGAGAGAAAAAGGGGCGCCTTTGGCTCGTTGGCTTGAATTAAGCAAAGAAAGCGAGGGAGACTTTGTTGTTAATGTCTCACCATTAGAAGTCGGTTGGCAACTGGACCAACAGATTTGGAGTCGTTGTGTTGGTGCAGTGTTAGTATCTGCGACCATGAGAGCACTCAACTCTTTCAGCTTTTTTTGTCATCAATCAGGTATCAGTCAAAAAGCAGAAGATGGCGTACAATTTCTTGCTTTGGCATCGCCGTTTGATTATCAGAACCAAGCGGAGTTAATCGTGCCAGCAATGAAGTACGAGCCACAAGCACCTCAGTTTACCGAATATCTTATTGAAATTTTGCCTAAGGTAATAGAAGACAACAAAGCCAATCTCATTCTATTCTCTTCTTATTGGCAAATGAACCAAGTGGCAGAAGCTTTGGCAACAGATTTCGTTAAAAAGTCGTGGGCGTTACAGGTTCAGGGGGATACCTCACGAACTGAAATCCTAAAAAAACATAAAAAGCTCATAGACCAAGGTAAAACCAGCGTTCTTTTTGGAACGGGTAGCTTTTCTGAAGGTCTTGATCTGCCTGGCGAGCTACTTGAAAACCTTGTTATTACCAAGATCCCTTTTGGTGTTCCTACCTCACCTGTAGAGCGGGCACATTCAGAATATATTGAATCTCGTGGCGGTAATCCTTTTATGCAGATTACTGTTCCAGAAGCGAGTAAAAAGCTTATTCAATCTGTGGGTAGATTGCTGCGTAAAGAACGAGATTCTGGTAAAGTCACGATCCTTGATAGACGCATAGTCACGAAGCGATACGGAAAGTCCCTACTCGATTCGCTACCGCCTTTTAAAAGAACAATAAAATACTAATTTTCCTACCCTCGTGGTAGTTATGGGCCTGCCATCACTAGGCCCTTGCATTCACAACCCAGCATGACTAATCCCTCGATTCTTCATGTGGCTGCCCGAACAGCCGATAACGAGAACACTAGCTATTTATGGAAATGATTGAGCCAACCATGTTGGTCATACTTGCCTTGGTTGCATTTGCTGCAGGCTTTATTGATGCTGTCGCCGGTGGCGGAGGAATGTTAACTGTACCAGCTTTGCTATCGCTTGGTTTACCACCACACATTGCACTCGGTACTAATAAGCTGGCCGCAACATTCGCCTCATCAACAGCCGCTTTTACTTACTATCGCAAGAAGCTGTTCAAACCCGAATGTTGGGTCAATGCTTTCATATCTACTTTAATAGGTGCAACAATCGGCACCCTGACTGTTGATGCCATTAGTACAGAGTGGTTAGAGAAGGTATTGCCATTAGTTATTCTTGCCGCTGCTGTCTATACCATTTTTCATAAGACTCCAGATGTGAGCCATAATGTGTCTCCTAAACCGTGCCCGGTACTCAAGAGAAAGCAAAAGTACCAAGGATTCATTCTCGGCTTTTATGATGGTGTTGCAGGCCCAGGAACCGGCGCTTTTTGGACTGTGAGCTCGATGGCGCTTTATCGTCTCAATATCTTACTTGCTTCAGGTCTATCTAAAGCCATGAACTTTACCAGTAACTTTACGTCTTTGGTTACCTTCGCAATTCTTGGTCATATTGATTGGGTTCTTGGTTTAACTATGGGTCTTTGTTTGATGGCTGGAGCATTTGTTGGGGCACATTCTGCTATTCGTTTCGGTGCTACATTTATACGACCTGTTTTTGTTACTGTTGTAAGCGTACTTGCGATTAAGCTGGCTTACGAAGCGTGGTTTGTAACCTTATAGCCCAGTCGCCCAAGGTAAGTAAAATGAATCATTTCTCTAAATTAAAAAGCGTCATTGATACCTTAATTGGCCATTGCTCGCAGGTTGATAAATCTCGAGGGGCTTATCATCAAGCCTTGTTCGATAGAACCTTGTTTAAGTGCAGCTCTTCTATTTTACTGCCCTACGCACTCGAAACTCAGGCAACGTACAACACTATTGTTCGAGAACAAGCGACAAACCAACTTACTGCTTCTCGGGCCAACTACCTGACAGAAAAACTCACTAATCAGATAGCTGCAATCCAAAGAGAACTAGCCAACCATGATTTAAGGTTAGATCGAAAAAGTAAGTCAGGAAAAAACCTTAACGACCTATACAACGAACTCGCTCAGCACCAGGATTGGCAAAAGCGACTGGTCGATTTAGTACGAGTACGCAAGTTAGCGTTTGATTCTGCGCCTCGCCACAGTAAGAAAAAAGCGGACGAGGCTTGGCAATTAGCAAAAGAACGATTAGAACGCTGCGAAGACTCAATGAAAAATATTGAGAGACTGATTAACTTAGAGAACCCCAAGCGAAATGAACACTGATAACCCATCATCACCACTGGATAACGCCCCAGAAGAAGTTAAGTTAGCTGTCGACCTGATCTATCTGCTCGAAAGCAACGAAATCGACCCAAAGGTTGCGTTAGAAGCAATTAAGATTGTCCAACAAGATTTACAAGCCAAACTAGCATCTAGCATCTAGCA
>NZ_JBFRKT010000050.1:0-6241 GCF_041469545.1 Vibrio sp. 10N.286.49.C3 | reverse complement strand
CTTATCCGAACGGCATTAGAACCTAGGTTCGGGCTTTATCAATTCAATCTGATTATTACTCGTTATCGATCGCTTTCAGCACTTTACACGGGTTACCGACTGCAACCACATTGGCTGGGATGTCTTTAGTTACGACACTGCCCGCGCCAATCACGCTGTTTTCGCCAATGGTCACGCCAGGGCAGATGATCACACCACCACCTAACCAAACATTGTCACCAACGTTAATTGGCGTGCCAAACTCAACGCCTTCTTCTACACGGCCTTTCACATCGAGTGGGTGACCTGCGGTCAGGATTTGAACGTTCGGACCAAGCAGCACATTGTCGCCAATGGTCACTTCAGCCACATCCAAAATCACGCAGTTAAAGTTAGCGTAGAAGTTCTTGCCCAGCTTGATGTTCGAGCCGTAGTCACAACGAAATGGAGGTTCTAGATGCGCGTTTTCACAGCCCGGAATGAGCTCTTGCGTTGCCGCTTCCCATTCAGGAGTGTCAGGAATACTGTTATTGAGTTTTTGAAGCACCTTACGACACTCGATACGAGCGGCATAAAGCTCTTTATCCCAAGCCTGATAAGGTTCGCCTGCTAGCATTTTTTGTTTTTCTGTTTTCACGTTACTTACCTGTTCTCGTATCACTCAGCTATTTTCATATTACTTAGCTAGTTTCACATTACTTAACTAATGGTGGTCAATTCATCGACCAAAAAACGCAATATCGCACATCTAAATAACAGTGAATAAGGAGTGTTTGAGCTTGGTTTAAGAGATGCGCAGCTCGTCACTTTTTGTAGGTGAAATATGAAATTCGAACGGTGCTAATTTAGCTTCGCTATCGAATCACGTAACACCAAACTGCCAGTGGTATTGATGGTGGTCGCTTGCTCTGTTTCACCGACAATTTGCAGGATCGCCTTTTGCGTCATTTGCTCTAATGGCACACTGACAGACGTTAAGCTTGGCGTTAAAAACGCCCCCACTTTGCTGTTATCAAAACCAACGATAGAAACATCTTGAGGCAATGAGTACCCAAGTTCGGTTAACGCCTTAATCGCACCAATCGCCATGTCATCGTTTTCAGACAAGATAGCGGTGAATGTTGCTTTGCTTTTTACCAGAGTCTGAGCCGCATGATAACCGCTCTCCATCGTCCAATCACCTTGAACAACCTTGGACTCATCCAATGCAATACCCTGTTTAGTTAGCACATCTTGATAGGCTTGGTAACGCAACTCATCGGTCGAAGAACCGGCTTTACCACGAATCACTGCAATGTCTGTATGGCCTTGCTCGATGATGTGCTCAACCATCAAACAAGCGCTCTGATAATGGTCGGTGGTAATGGCATGATTAGGCTTCGACGGCATTTCTCGGTTGAGTACCAGAATCGGTGTGTCAGTACTTTCGATGATCTTTGCAATCTCGCTTTCGGTTAAGCATTGCGGATAGATGATGATGCCCGCGCACTTCATATCCAGCAGGAAGTTGATCGCCTTTCTTTCGTCTTCAGCGCTGTGTTTGCCATCGGTGATCACCAATTGGTGATTCGACTTTTCGCTATAAGAAGCCGCGTGATACATCAAGGAAGAGAAGTAAGGGCCATTGAACAACTCATTGGTGATCACAAAGCCGATGAAATTGGTCTTCTTGGTCGCCAATTGCTGGGCCAACAAGTTCGGGCGATAACCTGTTTCTTGAATCGCATCAAATACCTTTTTCACCACATCTGGGCGCACGATGTTCTTGCCATTTAAGACACGAGAAACAGTCGATTTAGATACGCCTGCGCGGTTCGCGACATCAAGCATGGTTACCATTCGCTTCTTTTCCTTTATAAAAAATTAGCCGACATAGGCCGACTAATTCATTGCAAAATGACAGCTCACAGTTCACATAACTGCGCTGGGAAATACATTCTAAATAGTGGCACCGTTAGATGCAATCACGCCTTTATACCATTCGAACGACTTCTTGCGCTTGCGCTCTAGTGAGCCAGATTGATCGTTGTGCTTATCTACATAAATGAATCCGTAGCGTTTTTTCATCTCGCCCGTGGTGAACGACACTAAATCGATACAGCCCCAAGGGGTATACCCCATCAAATCAACACCATCAATCGCGACTGCTTTTTTCATCTCTTTGATGTGGTCACCAAGATAAGCAATACGGTAGTCGTCATTAATGCTGCCATCTTCTTCAATGGTATCAACCGCGCCAAAACCGTTTTCAACGATAAACAATGGCACTTCATAACGTTCATACAGAGACGCTAAACAGAAACGTAAACCCGTCGGATCAATTGGCCAGCCCCAATCGCTAGACTGGATGAACGGGTTATCGACCGAATTTTCATGACCGCCGTCCATCGCCTCTTCAGTCGACTGATACGAAGAAGAATCCAAGGTATTCGACATGTAGTAGCTAAAGCCTAAGTAATCAGCCTTACCTTCTTTTAGGATCTGCTCATCTTCTGGCTGCATTTCAATGTTGAAGCCTTTGATTGCCCAATCACGCTTAGCGTAATTTGGGTAATGACCACGCACCATCACATCCGAGAAGAAATAACGGTCACGCATCGCTTGCTGTGCCACCATGATGTCTTCTGGCTTTGAAGAACGAGGGTAGAAAGGCACCATCGCACACATTGCGCCGATCTGAAGGTCTGGATTAATCTCGTGACCTTTCTTAACCACTAAAGCACTTGCCACAAACTGGTGGTGAACCGCTTGATACATCGCCTCTTGTGGCTTTTCGCATTGTGGGAACTTCACGCCCGAGCATAACCAACCGAAAATATCCGCAGAGGTGTTCATCTGGTTATTGATCTCGTTAAACGTCATCCAGTATTTCACTTTGTGTTGGTATCGTTCCATCACTGTAGTTGAATACTTAACAAAGAAATCGATCACTTTTCGGTTCATCCAGCCGCCATATTCGTTAGCTAGATGGTAAGGCATTTCAAAGTGGCTCAGTGTTACCACAGGCTGAATGTCGTATTTCAACAGCTCATCAAACAGATCATCGTAAAACGCTAAACCCGCTTCACATGGCTCGGCATCATCGCCATTAGGGAAAATACGCGTCCACGCGATACTGGTACGGAAGCACTTAAAGCCCATCTCAGCAAATAACTTAATGTCTTCTTTGTATCGATGGTAGAAATCAACAGCGACTTGGTTTGGGTAGTTTTCGCCATCAATCACACCATCGGTGATTCGACGTTGTACGCCATGAGCACCCGCTGTTAATACATCAACAACACTTACACCCTTGCCATTCGCATCCCAGCCGCCTTCTAACTGATGCGCTGCAACCGCACCACCCCATAAAAAATCGTTCGGAAATTCGTTGTTCATACCATTACTCGCTACAAGTTATTCGTGAAAAAGATCAGGATTAGAGCTGCGGCCACAGCTCTGAAACCGGTTTCAATAAAAGCCAAGATACAGATTGAAACCGGTTTCAGCAATAACTAAACGATCTTTTTCTGATCGAACTACAGACTAATCAAAAGTCAGCGTTACGATCAGTGCTCTTCAAAATATTGATTATGTGTGTGTTTGCTAGATTGGTCTTGAGTTCCCGGGTAAAACTGAACGAGGGTCTGATCGGCTAGTGTGAGGTGAATCCAACCCTCTTTGACTTTCAGCCAATTGGTGCCGTTGGTCTCGTAGACGGCAGGAAAACTACCCCAGCCTGATTCTGATACCTGCAACTCTTGAAAGCGATTAATCGGGGTGAGTTTATTGCTTCTGAAGTCAGCCTCGGAGTAAACCAAAAGAGGCTCGATAGCATCGTTTGGCTTAAACGTATAACAGCTCACAGAGGCTGAAGTGCGATCAAACCACTGGTAGGGCTGTGCACCGATTAAATCGTAGACCGTGCAATCATTGAATTGAATGGCCCACTCTTGATGGGCTTTGAAGCCAAGGTAACCTATGGGTTGGGATGGTTCAGGCTTCGAGTCAGCCTCTGGTTCATATACCGGTTCTGAGGTAGCACATCCCATCAGCCCAAGACTAAAAAGGAAAGTCAAAGCACGCTTCATCATTGTAATACCTCAGTTCCGTTAGTGAGTTAAAAGCTATTCAAGCTCCCTCCATTAAACGGTAAGTTCCAAACGATTACCATCCGGATCGAGTACACAGCTCTCATAATAGCCATCGCCAGTTCTTCTTGGGCCATCTAAGCGCTCATAACCATCTTTAACCAAGCGACTGGTGAGTTCATACACCGCTTGTTCCGAACCTAGTGATATCGCCATATGAATGAAGCCTGTGAACTGGTCATAGATATCGTCTTTCGATTCAGGGACAGAGAACATTTCCATGATCTCTAAGCGACTACCGCTTTCAAAAGACAAGAAATATGAAGAGAAGCCTTTGCTTGGATTGTGATATTTCTGGTTGGACGTTGCACCAAAGTAATCCTCATAAAAACGTTTAAGCACTTCGAGTTGTTTGGTCCAAATTGCGATGTGTTCGATCTTCATTTTGTTTGCCTAAGTTTGATGTCTAACGCTAGATTACTCATCAAATAAGGATCAATAAACAGAACGAAATTCATCGAAGCTGTTCCTGTTTAATGACTCAAACTTATGTCCATAACTGCACAGTATTGGTATCTATGTTTGTGTAATAGTTATCTTTCCTCCATAGTCAGGTTTTACACAATCTGAGATTCAAACTGTGAGCTTTTTAAAACTGATACTACTTGCGGCTATATGGGGAGGCTCGTTTCTTTTCATGAGAATGGCGGCCAATCCATTAGGGCCCGCAGTCTTGATTGAAGCGCGAGTTCTGTTTGCAGCACTTACTCTGCTTTTAGTTTCTTTCTATTTAAAAAAGAAGCTCTCTTTTCATGATCACGCTAAACACTTCTTCATTCTAGGGCTGTTTAACACCACACTTCCTTTTTTGCTTTTCGCTTATGTCGCGCAGACACTTAACGCCTCGACACTCGCCATCTTGAACTCTACCGCGCCAATATGGGCGGCAATCATTGGTGCAATATGGACCAAAACAGCACTCGAGGCGAAAGTTCTATTGGGACTTGGGATTGGGGTAACAGGAGTTGGCGTGTTAGTCGGTTGGGATGCGTTCAATATTGGCCAAGAAGCAATTCTTCCAATCTTTGCAGCCGTGATGGCCGCATTTAGCTACGGTATCGCGTCTAACTACACCAAAACAGCACCTAAAGTTGAAGCCTTCAACAATGCCCACGGCAGCATGTGGGCAGCGGTGTTAATCGTATTGCCATTTGTATTTTTCATGCCAATGCGAGAAGCCCCCGATCTCACTATCACCACATCGGTCATCTTATTGGGTGCAGTATGTACCGGGTTAGCGTATCTACTTTACTTCAATCTCGTCTCTGAACTCGGCGCACCTTCAGCCCTGTCCGTGACCTTCATCATTCCGGTATTTGGTATTCTCTGGGGTAACTTATTCTTAGATGAAACAATTGGCGTCAATACGATTGTTGGTTCAATTCTGGTTATCACCGGCACCATGTTGGTGACAGGAATGTCGCCAATGAAAATGCTCAAAGCCGCTCGTCAACAGCGCCAAGAATAGACAAACTAAACGGGAATGTTTATCACATTATATCAGTACAACAATTGGTGTATTGTTATCGATAAGAGCCTGATATTAAGCATATTTGATAAAAGCTTGTCCAACACTCAGGATTTAGTGTTGATCACACAACACCTTAATCCTTATTCGTTATAATCTGATCACTATTATTTATTTTTCTCCGATGCTAAGTTCAAACAAATGTCATTAGAGACCGCATATGTACTACTTGAATAACGGTTTGACCAGTGATTTAAAGAATCACATTTTACGTAATTATCTAAATTATAATCAATCATCTTATATGTAGCTAGGGTACATAATGGCCCTATTAACAAGACTGAAATTAAAACAACATAATTTATCTGTTTAGATGAAGGTTCTTTATTCTTAAACGAGTTAAAATAATAAAAGATCAAGTAAGCTAAAATAAAAACACCTGAATAAACCGCCCAAACATTTACCACCCCATCAACTACAACATATTTTTAAGATTTCATTTGTACTAAAGCAATGTACTCACTAGCCATAGATGATACGTATATAAAACTCAATATACTTATGATAAATCTAAAAATTATCATTAAAAAGCTCCTGAATGAGATGCGTTGTTGGAGTAACTCGATCCATTTAACCGAAAGGCATATACCCGTTCAACTTGAAG
>NZ_JBFRKT010000049.1:0-1743 GCF_041469545.1 Vibrio sp. 10N.286.49.C3 | reverse complement strand
TGTGATTACCGAGGGAGGTTGACGGTCTAAATACCGAAGGATTCTGTCGTTGCTTTATTCATAGTAGTCCACTATTGCAGATTAGTTTCTATTCGATAATTGATTCCTCGGCACGTGCCTCCCGTAATTCTCTTGTATTCAGCTTTTCTTCAAGCCAGATGTTCCTTACTGTTGAGTGACTAATCGAGATGTTAAAACGCTTTCTCATCTCACCACTTATCCTAATAGAGGTTAGGTGAGGCGATTTGAGTGTTAATGAGATGACGATATTTCGAGTCTTTTCATCGATGCGATTATTGTTGTGTGATTGACCATACAGACGTTTCAAAGCAAGTGGGCCATGGGCTTCAAGTAATTGACGGTTGTTGTGAATGCTTTTGACAGAACAACCGCTTTGTCGAGCCGCTTCTCTAACATTCCCTAACTCATTGGCAAGCTCTATAGCCTCGATCTTTTTCTGAACCTCTTCTCCGTATTCTTTCCTAGAGCTAGGCTCAGTAAGCTCTTTAATCGATAACTCTCGGTCGGCAAAATAAGCCGTAAAACCACCATCAAGTTGCTTACGTAGTTCGACTTGTTGACTCACGATAGAGTGCCGTAATGGGGAGGTAATTTGATACATTGCGTTGGCGTAGCTGAAGGTATGATCTCGACGGATTTTTCGATATTCTTTTTGAATACATATCGCGTCAATGTTGAGGTACTTCGGAACGGGTGTATGCTCAGAGCGCATTAATTTGGCGTTGACTGTGAGGGTCGTTGCCCAATACTCAGGGATGAAGGTATTTTGTAGGTAGTTATTTGCACTGATCATATCAGTAACCCCAGCCAGCCTTAACTCAGGGACTAGACGATCTTGGAACGTATCAAAAGCACGTTCGATGCGACCCTTGCCTTGAGGCGAATTGGCAAAAATAATTTCTATACCCAGCTCTTCACAGGCTCGTTGCATCTGGGAGAAGTGGCAACGTTTTGGTCCACCGAAGATGCCCGCTCTATCGACATAAAGAGTCTTAAAAAGCCCTTTTTTCTTGATATAAGTTTTCATTACTTTGAGGCACCCTTCGGTGGTTTCTGAAGGAAAAAACTCCGCATGAACCTCACTGGTTGCATCATCAATCATGGCGATAAGACAGGATTTTTTATCACCGAACCAAAGGTGCGGACTGCCGTCCATTTGCAGCATTAAGCCTTCGGCTTCCATACGCTCACGTCGTCTTCTTACCTTAGAACGTCGATGTTTGGCTCGTTTTACATGATGGATTTCATGTGCCCAGGTACGAAGCGTCTCCCGTTTTACTTTGATGCCTTCAAATACCTCTAACATATCGGCGAGATGAAGCATGTTAAAGTCGTAATACTTGGCCTTTATAAGAGCTTGAACTTGTTGCTTTAAGGTAATGGGGATTTTATTAGCGGGTGCCCTTCCTGTGTTGCCATGAACCACAAATCGGATACCATCAGAGCGATATCGCCTGAGATAACGTTCAATGGTTCTGCGAGACTTATTGAGGAGCTTAGAGGCATTAGTAATTGAGATTTTACCGAGAGCAACTTTTGCGATGATATCCACGGTAAGCTGAGATTGAGTATTCATAACGATCATCCTATACACCCCTGACTAATTCGTAGCACTAGTCAAAGGATTACGTAAAAATAGAGACCGTCAATTTCCCTCGGTAATTAAGCGAATGACAAAGTCGCTTGGTAGTTACGATACGACAGAATCGCTTGGTGATCACA
>NZ_JBFRKT010000048.1:7984-57702 GCF_041469545.1 Vibrio sp. 10N.286.49.C3 | reverse complement strand
TTTAAAATGGGATTGACAGATAATAATCTTCGATTTTACCCCTGGCATTAGTTAGAGCTTAACCGCCAGCAAATTTAACTTTGTAGCCTTTCTTTTCAAGATGCGCTTTTAGCTTGTCACGAGCGTCGCCTTGAATCTCGATGTTGCCATCTTTTACTGAACCACCGCAGCCACACACTTTTTTCAGTTCCGCAGCCATGAGTTTTAATGGCGCGTCATCTAGGTCTAAGCCTGTTACGATAGAAACGCCTTTGCCTTTACGGCCTTTGGTTTCTTTTTGGATTCGAACAATACCATCACCTTTAGGGCGCTGGACTTTCTCTTCTTCAGGTTTAATACGACCTGTTTCAGTTGAATATACTAGGCTCATAATTTTACTTCTTTTGCTGTGCTGCTTTTTGTTTTGCGAGTAAGAAAGCCTCTATATGACGCTGGATTGCAATCTTGCCACCTTTAATTAGGCGCCCGTTAAACATGCAATACCAAGCGTTAGGCTCACCGCTATCATTTTTAATTTGGTAACCATGGAAGTTTTCAGCTAAGCCACCACCAGACGCTCTCGACTTGTTTAACGCTGTGAATTCTTTCGGGTCAATAAGGGTCGCAGTATCAATCCACCAATCAATACTCTTTTTCACAGCAGGTAAATTGCCTTGAATAATGTTGTTTTTTAGCTTGGCACGCCAAACGGTGTTGTTTGCATCCGCTGATTGTAGAGGAACGCCTCGGTAAACTGAATTTGCCATATCCATTGATCATCGTTTTGTTTTCATTACGTTAATCATAAGTATACTTCTAATGATATCAAGCATAATATGGCAAAAACACCTGTTGAGGTACGGTAATTTGAGAAAAAAAGTCCCTATTTTATCGGACTCTGTGATAATTAATTCATTTGTTGAAAAATTAAACAGCCACGCGACAATTGAAATTATAGATGAGTTAACAGGATATCAGTACTCTCGAAACTCCTTGTTGGGTATCTACAGTGATTGGAATCGCTACCATGCGTTCTGTACTAAAAATCGTATCAACACACTCCCAGCATCCATCACTGCTGTTCGGCGTTTTCTTGAGACTGAATCCAGTGAAAGAAAATTCTCGTCTTTGAAACGTTACACTGCAACACTTAGCTTGTTGCATACTGTGTTGAGCTTTGCTAACCCAATCAAGCATAGGCAAGTTCGTTTTACCCTGCTCCACTTGCAATCTCGAATGGCTGGCGACTCTAAACAAACCAATGCCATGACATCCGCACACCTTACTGAGTTAAACACGTTATTTTCCCATGAGAAATCGAGCTTAAAAGAGATCAGAGATATCGCGATTTATAATGTGATGTTCGAGTGTGCTTTAAAGCGATCTGAACTAAGGGCGTTGTCGATGGATAATGTGGAGAGCGTTGAGAATGAGTACCAGATTACAATAAAAAATTCAGTGTATAGGCTATCGCGAGTAGCAAGCGCCGCACTTGAGCGTTGGTTTTCGTTTACTGGAACACAAGACGAGTTGCCTGTATTTCGTGCGATAGACAAACATGAAAATATCAGTCTACAACCTTTAGATGATTCGTCGATCTACAGAATATTGAGAAGAGCAAGTGACTTACTTCAATTGGCTGACAACCACCATTTCTCCGGGAACTCTATTCGTGTAGGTGCCGCACAAGAACTGTCGAAACAAGGCCTTAAGGTGAGAGAAATCCAAGATTTTGGTCGTTGGCTCAGCCCTGCAATGCCTGCACAATATGTGGGTTATTCGGGTACCTCTGAGAGTGAGAAGATGAAGTTTAAAGCACTAATCCCTTGGCAATGAGCTGATGGCTTTGTTAAGAGGCGGCTTGTTTATCTACGGTTTTTTATAGGCAGATTGTTAATAAACTGCTTAGTCAATCAACTGACTTTGCAAACCAAAAACTTCCGACTTAAAAACAAATAGCGCCTTGGCTGGTAAGCTCAAGGCGCTATTTGTTATCTAATGAGTTATATAAAACGGCTAAGATATTTTGGGTGAACTAAGAAATGCTTGTTCTCACGCAGTTCTCTAAGAACTGGCTGAATTTGTGGCCGTCATGTTCAACCATTTTTGGGAACATGGAAATTGGCGTCATACCTGGGAAGGTATTCACTTCGTTCAGGTAGATCTCATTGTCTTGTGTTAAGAAGAAATCGATACGAGACAAGTGACGAAGCTTCATCTGCGTGAATACCTTGCGGGCGCTATCTGCAATCAATTCACGCTGTTCATCGGTTAAGTTAGTTGCTTCAACTTCAGTAATTGAGTGGCTGTCTGCACTGTACTTCTCTTCGTAAGAGTAAAATGCGCCATTAGGTGCAATCACCTCGCCTGGCTTGCTTATCTGTAGCTCGCCATCGATTTCATAAGCGGCAACTTCTAGTTCTCTTGGCACCACGGATTTCTCAATAAGCACTTGATCAGAGAAGGTAAATGCTTTGTTGATTGCTTCACTTAATTCTTCTACTTGATTGACTTGGTAACAGCCAACGGAAGATCCCTGACGAGCCGCTTTGACGAACACTTCCCCCCAACTTTCAAAGGCTTGTGTCGCCTGTGCATGAGCTTGTTCAGTGTTGTCGGATAAGAACAGATAAGGCGTATTTGGGATACCCAGAGCGTCGTACCAAAGTTTTGATGTGATTTTATTGAAGCTGTTGTTGCTTGCTTCAGAACCACAACCTAGGTACGGAATCTTAGCCATTTCAAACAGTGATTGAATATCACCTGTTTCGCCAGGGAAACCATGAATACATGGAACAATGAAATCGACTTTAGATTCTAAGTTGTCGCCACGTAAGGTTTGATCGTTAATATCAAGATAAACCAACTCACCCGAATCAAGACACCAGCCTTCGTTTTTAATTTCAACTCTCACAACGTTAAAATCTGCAACGCTATTAAGTTGTTCAAAAAGGTAATTGGCTGAAACGATTGACACTTCATGCTCTGAAGATCCACCGCCGCAAAGTAGAAGGATGTTTGTGGTGTTCATGGGTAAATTCGGTCCTTGAAACTAGGAATACTGACTTCAATGATAAACAAAAGTCGAAATAGGTACAGTGTTTTGAATGCTAAAATTGTCATCTAAGGAGTGAGCGATTAACTATTAAACAAAACTAACCGTCATAAAACAAAAGAAGGAGCATTTGCTCCTTCTTTATGATTTAAAACTTAGTTTAACTTGTTAAGCGTTGGGTATTCAGAGTTCTTGATATCATCAATGCTCTTAACGAATGGCTTTAAGTTTTGAAAACTGCTCGGCAAAGATGAAATCGCCTTTTTAGCGTCTAAGCGTGTCGCGTAGTCACCGTAAAGTACAGTGAACCACTTCGTGCCGTTAACCATTTTGTAGTTTTCCCAAATTGGCTGGGAAGTGGTTGGTAGCATTTTTACAAAAGAATCGACTTTGGCTTGGCTGCCAACAGCAACAACTTGAACTGTGTAACCAAAGCGTTGGTTCATGTCTTGTTGCTTCTTGGTTGGAGCTGTAATTGTTGCAACCGGCTTAGCTCTAGTCGTGTGAGTGATTTTTTGTTCTACAGGTGTTGTTCTGACAACGTTGGCCACGTTCTCTTCAACAACAGCAGTCTGCTCAGATTGAGATACAACTGGAGCTTCAACTTTAGCCGTTTTGAACTCTTCTTGATAGCTATCTGAGGTTACATTGGTCACGTAGTTGTCAGATACACATGCAGCCAAGAGCAGTGGCAAAGTCACAATTGCAAGTTTTTTCATGGAAAGCTCTATATCCTTAATAATAATTACTATAAATCATGCCGATACGTCGGTTTAGAATCAAGTTAACTTTGAGATTATACACCATTAGTGGGTGACCTATTTCACAAACTTTATGCAGTGTCTGCTTATTCATCTTAATTCGGTGAATTTGCCATCAACCCGTGAATGAAAAGTAAGTTACGATGAACTTACGTGCATTGCTAGGATATGTCTATGAATCATCTTGATCCCCTACTTAAACCCCGTTCAATCGCTGTTGTTGGTGCATCTCAACGAGAAACGCGTGCAGGATATATCGTCATGAACAATTTGTTGCACGGGGATTTTAAAGGTGCGGTGATGCCAGTAACACCAAAATACGATTCTGTCGCAGGCGTCCTCTCTTACAAAAACATCTTGTCGCTACCTATCGTGCCTGACCTTGCTATTTTGTGCACTAATGCGACACGCAATGTGGCTATTTTTGAAGAGTTGGCCGAGAAAGGCATCGCTTCCGTCATTGTGCTCTCCTCCGACATGCAACAGCAAAGTGATAGCGGTGAAACGTTTGATGAGAGATGTATTGCAATAGCCAAAGCAAACAATATTCGGGTACTTGGTTCCAATAGCTTGGGAGTTATTGTCCCGTGGTTAAATTTGAATGCCTCTTTTTCTCCGGTGACGGCGCTGCCAGGTAAAATCGCCTTTGTTTCTCAATCCGCTGCAGTGTGTACAACTATTCTAGATTGGGCGAACGATAAAGAGATCGGCTTCTCGGCGTTTATCTCGATAGGTAATGGCAGTGACATAGAATTCTCAGAGCTGTTGGATTATCTGAGTACCGACTCTCACACCGAAGCAATATTGCTTTATGTTGATAGTATTAAAGATGCGAGGCGCTTTATCTCTGCTGCGCGTGCTGCGTCACGTAATAGACGAATTCTAGTGTTAAAAGGCGGACGAACCGCTAAAGGCCGGGCGGCGGCCATGCTACATACTGGCGGTGCCGATACGTTAGATATTATCTATGACTCAGCGATCCGACGCAGCGGCATGTTACGAGTTAAGAACTTACATGAACTGTTTGCAGCGGTAGAGACTCTGACTCATTCAGTGCCATTGCGTGGAGAGCGCTTGGCCATTGTGACCAACGGCGGCGGCCCTGCGATCATGGCGGTGGATACCCTTTTTGACCGTGGTGGTAAGCTTGCCGAGTTTTCTGAAGATACGCTAGAGAAACTCAATAAGGTTTTACCATTGAGTTGGTCTCAGAGTAATCCAATCGATATTGTTGGTGACGCCGGTGAGCAACGTTATATCGATACGATAAACATCTTGTTAGATGGTGATGAAGCGGATGCGATTCTTATCATGCACAGCCCTTCTGCGATCGCACATTCAGCTAAAACAGCTGAGCGAATTATTGAAGCCATTAAAAAGCATCCTCGCCACAAGCGATTTAACATCCTAACGAATTGGTCTGGCGAGCTAACAGCAAAGCCAGCACGAAAGTTGTTTACCGAAGCAGGGTTCCCAACCTATCGAACACCTGAAAGTTCAGTGGTCGCATTTATGCACTTGGTCGAGTACAGACGTAACCAGCGTCAGTTAATGGAAACGCCAACCACAGCAGAAAAAGTCCATATTGAAGATCTAGCAGATGCAAAAAATTGGATAGAACGTCAACTACTGGATAAAGACACAGTCAGCCTTGATACGCATCAAAATAGCCAATTTTTCAAGCACTTCAACCTAGATGTATTACCAACTTGGATAGCTTCTGACCCAAGTGAAGCGGTACATATTGCTGAAACGATTGGTTACCCAGTCGCAGTTAAACTACGTTCGCCAGACATTGCCCACAAGTCGGACGTGCAAGGTGTCATGCTTAATTTAAGAAACAGCAATGAAGTCGCCAATGCGGCTCAGGCGATTCTCGATCGCTCTCAACTGTCGTTCCCTACTGCGCATATTCATGGCTTGTTAATTCAAGGAATGGCCAAACTTGCCGGCGGGCAGGAGCTACGTGTAAAAGTGACAACGGACGAAACCTTTGGTCCCATCATTTTACTTGGTCAAGGAGGTTCTGAATGGGATGAATCCATTGACGCTGCTGCAGCTTTTCCACCACTCAATATGACACTGGCGCGTTACTTGATCATTCGAGCGATAAAAAGTGGCAAGATTCGTCTGCAAAAACTACCTAACCCGATTGATATTGAAGGTCTCTCTGAATTGTTGGTGCGTATATCTCAGATGGTAGTAGATTGCCCTGAAATACATGATTTGGATATCCATCCAGTACTGGCCAACGGAGACAAGTTCACGATATTAGATGCCGATATCATATTGAAAGCATACCAAGGCGATCCTCAAGAACGTCTTGCGATTCGCCCTTATCCAGTCGAATTGGAAGAGAATATCGTACTTAAAGACGGCACTGAGGTGTTGTTACGCCCGATCCTTCCTGAAGACGAGCCGCTTCATGCTGATTTTATTCATCGTGTATCCAAAGAAGACCTTTACAAGCGTTTCTTTAGTGATGTGGGTGAATTCAATCATGAGGCGTTGGCTAACTTTACTCAGATTGACTTTGATAGAGAAATTGCATTTGTGGTCGTTCGAAAGGAACAAGGCGTACCCGCGATTATTGGCGTATCGAGAGCGTTGATTAACCCAGAGAACACCGATGCAGAGTTCGCTATTCTGATACGTTCCGATCTGAAAGGCGTCGGATTAGGCCGCATTTTGATGACTAAGGTTATTGACTACTGTCGTACAAAGCAGACCAAGCAGATGTCGGGCATGACGATGCCGACCAACCGAGGGATGCTGACACTAGCCCAGAAGCTGGGCTTTGAGCTAGATATCAGTTTTGAAGACGGCACTGCAGATATGGTGTTGCCGTTACTTTAACGCCCATGTTTTTTTTAGGTGTTGAATACACCAAGACTTGGCGTCGCCCATTTTGTTACGTCGCCAAGCCATTACGATGTCGATAGGCTGTGGTTCGGTACCCGAAATTTGTTGTAGAACGCCAGATTCAATCAAAGGTTTAGCTACACTATTCGGTAAGGTGCCGATCCCTAACCCTGCAGTTAGAGCCTCTACCTTGGCTGGGAAGCTTGTTACGGTTAAACGTGGCTGCTTTTCTAGAATATTGATGCTTAATGCAGGTTGGTCACGCGCTGTATCTGCAATTGCGATAACCCTGTAACTTTCCCTCGCCTTTTGGTCGAAATCACCAGATCGCTTATGAACATAGTGATTCGATGCTGCAACCCATACCATTTCCATCTTACCGATAATGTCACTTTTCATATCGTTTGGTATGGTGTCAACCTTTGGGCACACCAATAAATCAGCTCGGCCGTCTGAAAGAGATTCCCAACATCCAGCTAGAATCTCTTCTTGTAATCGAACCCTAGTTTTACTTATTTTTCCGAGTTCATCGACTAATGGGAAGAAATTAGCAATCGGAATAATGCCATCAAAGGCAATCGTTAAATCCAACTCCCAGCCATTAGCAAGAATACTCGCGTCATTAACGAGCTGTTCAGTGGCACCAAGAATGATCCTTCCTTGCTCTAATATTAACTGCCCCGCTTCCGTGAAATTTGCACGGTGGCCTGAGCGATCAAAAATCATAATATCTAAGTCTTGTTCTAGCTTCTGGATTTGATAACTCAATGAAGAAGGTGCTCGGTCCATTTCATTAGCCGCTGCCGCAAAGCTTCCACGACGATCAATGGCATCTAATATGTGTAAGGCTTCAAGTGTTATTGGGCTATGCATAACTTTCCTACTTTGTAAGTGAGATCTAAATCACAAAAAGAGAAGCATTCACATGGTGAATGGAACTGAAAAACTCTTTTTAATACATGTGTTTAATAACGCTAATTATGAATTAGTTGATAATATTGAAAATTATTTAAATGCAAATAATAGTAATTATCATTTAGATCCAATATCATCTTTCGCAAATCAAGATGATATTATGGAACTAAGGTAACTATCAGATGTATAAGCAATCCCTACTCTCTGCTTCAATCGTTTTAGCGCTTTCATCAACATCAGCCTTTGCTGAAGATTATGCCCTATTTGACGAGGTTGTTGTATCAGCAACGCGTACCGAACAAAACAAAGAAGACGTTTCAAGCTCAATTGAGTCTGTCTCTGCAAAAGACATAGATAATCAAATGTCTAGCGACATAAAGCAAGCTCTTCAATACACGCCAGGAGTAGAAGCTCAAGGCGGTGGCCGTTTTGGTATTTCAGGCTTTAACATCCGCGGTGTTGAAGGTGATCGCGTTAAACTTATGGTAGATGGAGTTCAACAACCTACACCATATAACCCTGGCGCTTCTGAGCAACGTAAATATTCGAATGCGATCGAAGTCGATACATTAAGTGTCATAGAGGTGAATAAAGGCCCTGCTTCTACGCTTTACGGTTCAGATGCCATTGGTGGTGCAGTACTGCTAAGAACTAAAAATCCAGAGGATATGCTTAGAACTGACGGGGATGAAAACCGTTTTGGCATCAAATCTACCTATACATCTGCAGATGAACAGTTCAAGAACACAGTTTCTTGGGCGATGCGTAAAGATAAGTTAGAAACGATCGTTATGGCGACATACGCTCAAGGCCACGAGACAGAAACTCATTCATCAGGAAGCGAAGTTCAAGGTCCTGATCGTGGTGCAGAGAACCCGGCAGATACGGAATTAAGTAATATCCTAGCCAAAGCATTCTACAATGTATCAGATTCAAATAAGGTTGGTATTACGGTTGAGCATTACCAACGTCAATATGATGAAGATGAGCTAAACTACAATGGCTATCAGCTTATGCCAGGCTTTGTATATACTGATAATTACAACAAAGACACCAACAAACGTTTTCGTGCAACATTGGAACAACAGCTTAAACTAAGCTCTTCAATTGCTGACTCTTTAGACTGGTCTCTAAGTTACCAAGACTCAAGTTCTCTGAATAAAAACTACGATACAACTCGCTTCAACGGACGCCGACTTCGTGAGCGTGATGCATCAGATGTAAACATGCAGCTTGATACACAGCTTTCTAAGTTAGTGAATATCGATGGTGCGGATCACGAATTCACATATGGTTTCACATACCTGCAGAATGACTTTGAACTAGAAAATTACGACCATAAGTTTGACCGAGGCACTGTTACACCGGGTAGCACTGGTATTCCTGATGCAGAAATAACGCAATGGGGTGTGTTTGTTCAAGACCAAGCATTTTTCATGGAAGACAAGTTGATTGTAACTGGCGGTCTTCGTTATGACTCATTTGTTGCTGACCCATCAACGGATGAAGGCTACAAGACTCAATATGAGAAGAATAAAGATGACGCCGTCACAGCTAAGCTAGGTTCAGTTTACCACATCAATGACAACCTATCGGTATTTGGTCAAGTTGGGCAAGGGTTTAAAGCACCTTCAGTTTACGACCTCTACTACTTCTACACTCGAGGTGCCATCATTGAAGCTAACCCTAACTTGAAAGCCGAAAGAAGTATCTCTTACGAGCTTGGCCTTCGTGGCAATAATGAACATGCTCGCTTTGAACTAAGCACTTTCTACACAGATTACTCTGATTTCATTAACCAGACGAAATCGGGCAAA
The DNA here is from genome assembly GCF_041469545.1 of Vibrio sp. 10N.286.49.C3. Lineage (NCBI taxonomy): Bacteria > Pseudomonadati > Pseudomonadota > Gammaproteobacteria > Vibrionales > Vibrionaceae > Vibrio > Vibrio sp. 10N.286.49.C3. Next base: position 48,313 of record NZ_JBFRKT010000048.1, on the reverse strand, counting down.
CAAGGCGGTAAAGACGTATACACCAAAGAGAACTTAGATAAAGTAACTATCTATGGTGCAGAGCTTTCGTCAACGATTAACCTTGACACCCTGTTAGACGCACCATTTGGAACCTACACTCGTTTAGCGGTCGCTTATGCTGATGGTGAAGATAAATCTACAGGTAAATCCATTGATTCAGTAGCACCACTAACGGGTACGCTAGGTCTTGGTATCGAACGCGAGACTTTCGGTTCAGCTTTAAATGTTAAGATGGTTGCTGCGAAAGATGAGTGGAACTCTGATGACAACGTAAACGTGGCTGGATACACAGTTGTTGATTTGACTGCTTATTACCGCCCTGTCACGGATTTAACCTTGCGAGCGGGTCTATTCAACGCATTAGACAAAAAATATTGGCTGTACAATGACATGTCAGGCCGTGGGCACGATTCTAAGTTCAACACCGATATTAAGTCTCAGCCGGGTCGTAACTGGGGTATATCTGCAAACTACGAGTTCTAACTGGTTAGAAATCTAGTTCGTTGTAGAGCTAAGTTTATTGAAGACCTAGGTGATTAAAGATCTAGGTCGTTCCAAAATAAAGCCATACAAAAAATACTGTAGAAATTAAAAAGCCAGCTTACGATAAGCTGGCTTTTGTTATTTCACTAAAAGTTGTATCAAAAAGGGGTAAAGTGAAATTATTTCTCTGCCATTTCTTTCTTAACCATTACTGCAGCAGCAATGATGAAAGTGATGATTAGGCCTAGTTCCATGATTAACTCCAAAGAAAATTAACATTAAACATATAATTCGCGAGCATGATAACAACAACCGATACAGAATGATACTTTTTAACCACCAAATCACTTTTTATTCGATTTAGATCAAAAAAGATGCCCTAGAGCATCTTTTTGTACGTTAACTATTCATGAAATCACTCAATCAACCAGGGAAACCATCAGGATTTGTTGATTGCCAGCGCCATGTATCTTCAGTCATTTCAGCCAGTGTGCGTGTCGCATTCCACCCCAGTTCTTTCTGAGCTTTCGCTGGGTCGGCCCAACACTCTGCGATATCTCCTGGACGACGCTCAACGAGTTTATAAGGTATCGCTTGGCCGCTCGCTTTCTCGAAGGCTTTAACCATATCTAATACACTTGAACCGTTGCCAGTACCTAGGTTATAGATGTGAAGACCGTCTTTACGCCCTACTTTCTCAAGTGCTGCAATGTGTCCATCAGACAGATCCATAACGTGGATGTAATCACGAACACCAGTGCCATCCTTTGTTGGGTAATCACTACCAAATACAGATAGGAATTCACGTCGGCCAACTGCAACTTGAGATACAAATGGCATTAGGTTGTTTGGAATACCACTTGGGTCTTCACCGAGTTCACCACTTGGGTGTGAACCTACGGGGTTAAAGTAACGTAATAACGTAATGCTCCAATCGGGGTTAGCCTTTTGGAAGTCAGTTAAGCACTCTTCAACCATGAGCTTGCTACGACCGTAAGGATTGGTTGCGCTTGTGGGAAAATCTTCTGTGATAGGAACACTAGCAGGATCGCCATAAACCGTTGCTGAAGAGCTGAATACTAATATTTTTACGTCAGCGTCACGCATTGCATCGACAAGGACTAACGTGCCATTTACATTGTTATCGTAGTATTCGAGAGGTTTGGCAACAGATTCGCCAACCGCTTTCAGGCCCGCAAAATGAATAACAGCTTCAATATTGTGTTGCTTCATGGTTTCAGTTAAAAGCGCTTTATCACGAATATCACCTTCAATGAAATCAGGACGAACGCCAGATACTTTTTCGATACGTTCTAAAACGCTTGGTTTACTGTTATACAAGTTATCGAAAAGTACAGGTGTCATACCTGCGTTAATCATCTGGATACTTGTGTGGCTACCAATGTAACCCATGCCACCTGTAACTAAAACATTCATGTTTAGCCGACCTTTAATTAAAACCACTTAACGTATCACTTATGATACAACAGCTTAGGGTTGAGTCACAAACGCCTATGGCAGATACACTGCACGAGAGAACAAAAATCGACCGGTGCGTTTCGCTTAGCCGTTCCTTCATTGCCAACCTTCAGAGTTACATCAATGTCGCCATATGATTCATCACCCTATGTTTGCTCCATAAACTGGAAACAAAGTAGATGGAACGCTGTTTGTCGATTGCTTCTTTTTCAATTATCTTTAACCATAGTTTCTATACGTTATTGATGAAAGGAAGCATTTTTCACAATCTGTTCTTTAGCGGGTTTGATACATGCCGTGACCTTATAGTAGATGCAGTTTTTGGTGTCGAAAATTTGAGTTAGGTCACTGTTTATTTATGGTATTTATAAGACCGTCATTACTCACCTCAACGTAAAGGGTTAGCACCACGTGACAACGAAGATTTTGCTTAATTGCGACATGGGAGAAAGTTTCGGCAATTGGAAGATGGGCGATGACGAGTCGGTCATGGAATGGGTCGATATGGCAAACATCGCTTGTGGCTTTCACGCGTCTGATCCGCACGTTATGTCTAAGACCATAAAACTGGCGCAGTACTATCACACCCAAATTGGTGCCCACCCTGGTTATCAAGATTTAGTTGGGTTTGGTCGCCGTTCTATTCCTCATACCATGGACGAGATCAGTGAGCTAGTTTGTTATCAAGTCGGTGCACTACAAGCGCTGTGCCGCTATCACCACACCTCTGTTGGCTATGTGAAACCTCATGGCGCCCTTTACAACGATATGATGGCGAACATTGATGTGTTTAATGCCGTTGCCCAAGCCGTCGCTGAATTTAACATCCCCCTAATGATCCTCTCTTCGTCAGACAATCAGCAGTATTTAGATATTGCTGACGATCATGATTTACCCCTCTTGTTTGAAGCGTTTGCTGACCGTGCATACTTGAATAATGGGCAGTTATCGCCGCGAACTCAAAAAGGCTCGGTTTACGTTAATCAGGACGACATCTACAACCAAGTCATGCAAATCATTAACTACGGTTCAGTCACAACGCTCGAAGGTGAACGACTCCCTATTGAAGCCGACACGATTTGTGTCCACGGCGATAATCCACAATCGATCGCATTGATAAAGAAAATCAGACAAGACCTCAACGCTTTTAACTAATATGAAGCGTGTGATTGGTATGGCGCATGGCCTTATCGCTCGCCTTACGAGCACCTAACCAATTGCTCGTAAGGTCTAATTGCTTTGTATTGGTTTGGACACGGAAGTGAGATGCGCCAAATAAGTAAACAAAAGGCAAGTAAGCTAGTAAAAGGCAAGCAAACAAACGTATGGAAACGAAATGACGACGAATCAAATTGAATTCAATATAGCGCCAGTCGCGGAATGCAGCGTTTTGGTCACCTTGACGCTATCGCCTTCAAATAGTCAATCTAACAGCGAATATGCGCAGTACATGGCTCATCTTTCCAATGCCATTCGCCAAAACTTGGCATCTATATTGATGAATGTGACACCGGCTTACCACACCATTCTGGTTGACTACTTACCTTATCGAATTTCCGAAAAGAAACTCATCGAACAACTCAACACCTTATTGAGTCATGCTATTTCGTCCTTATCTAGTGTTAGTTACACTCGTGACACTATCGAGCTTCCCGCTTATTACTCACCAGAAACGGCTCTCGACTTAGGCCGATATCAAGACAAAGGCCTGTCGCTCGACGATATTATTCAATATCACACCTCACAGACATACAGCGTCAGTGCGATTGGATTTACGCCTGGCTTTGCGTTTATGTCTGATGTGGTCAATGAGCTTGCTTTGCCCCGTCATTCAACCCCACGTTTAAGTGTACCGAAAGGCAGTATCGCCATCGCAGATACGAAAACGGCGGTGTACCCTTCGGACTCACCGGGTGGCTGGAATATTATTGGCAATTGCCCGCTTCCGTTGTTCGATCACAGCCAATTGAAGAACGCTGATACCACGCAAACGCCGCTGTCTCTACTTAATGTCGGTGACACAGTCCGTTTCATCGCGATTTCAAAACAAGAATTTGTTGAACTCAGGTTTATGGAGATTAGTGGAGGTGTCGCTAATGGTTAAGACTAAAGCCAAACCAACGCTGACAGTCATTAAGCCCGGCCCGTTGAGTTTGATTCAAGACTTCGGACGATTTGGTGTCGCTCATCTCGGGTTGACACAAGGTGGCCCTGTTGATGATTACTCGTATAGCTGGGCCAATCACCTGCTCGGAAACCCAGTCAACCAAGCAGTGTTGGAAATCACGCTTGGGCAATGCGCGTTACGAATCGATTTTGATTGTGAGATGGCATTATGTGGTGGCGATTTACAAGCGAAGCTCGATGGTAAACCACTGTCGAACTGGCGTACTTTTCAAGCTTTCTCAGGGCAAGTCCTCTCATTTGGTTTACCTAAAAATGGTCTAAGGGCGTATTTAGCTGTTAAGGGGGGCTTCGATGTTCCATCAACTCTTGATAGCTGTTCTACGGTGACTCGTGAAAAGATTGGTGGATTAACGCAAGATGGACAGCCATGCCAGCAAGGGCAACACATTGCTTTTACCCAACACCAACTCTCTCGCTCGTTTCAAGCGTTGAGTGTCACCTTCCGATACACGCCTAATTACAACCTACCAGTGAACCTGCGAGTGATTGAAGGCTATCAAAGCGAGCTGTTCACTGGTTCAGCAAAAGAGACTTTGTATAACGCACAGTATCACGTTGACCAAAATTCAAATCGCATGGGCTATCGACTGAGTGGTCAATCGATTGATTCACCTGATATTTCGCTATTGTCTGAAGGCATTGCCTTAGGTGCGATTCAAATCCCCCAAGATGGGCAACCTATCGTGTTGCTTAATGACAGACAGACTATTGGTGGCTATCCGAAGATTGGATGTGTCGCCAGAATCGATTTACCGCGCTTAGCACAAGCCAAACCTGGACATAAAGTCTCGTTTAGTAAAGGGGATCGCTTAGGATTACAAGATGTGTGGTGCCAGTGGGCTCAATTTTTCGGCTACTAGTTTTTGCGATGTGTTATGTGCTAATTGCTATGTAGCTAAGAATCATTAGCTAGAGAGATGTCATTCGGATAAGTTTCGGTATCTAAGCAGGCATTTGAATGAAGATTCGGCTTACCTATCGCGCAAGCCGAATTGAAGATGTTTAGCGTAGTAGATTATGACTGAGTATTAAGCGTGATCTTGGCCTGATACCTTTGCAAGGGCTTCTGGGTATCCGCGTTCTTGTGTCAAATCTATCGCTTTATTCTCAATATTCTTTAGATTAAGTGACATTGTCACTGAGTGTGTATTTTCAATCGATACTGACTCTGCGACATCAAACCAATGCTCAGCGACCTTTTGCGCTGCCTCTAAGGTTGAAGATGCTTTGACTACTTCAAGTCGAGCATAGCGATCACCACAGAATGACACGTCTGAAGCTCTTAAGCTCGGATCGGTTCCCGGAATCTGCTGTGCACCGAACAAAGGCTTACCACCTACCAGTGCAGAGCTAAAACTTGGGATGAACTGAGACATATGCGTTATCGCAGCGCGAGTTCTTAATTCGAGCTGCTCTTCACTCCAACCTGATACGATTTTCTTAAGAAGCTTAGAAGGCAACTGAGGCTGTGATGAATCTGTTGATGATGAAACAAGCCCACCCTCAAACAGAGTAATCCCTTCTGTCATACCGTGAAGTTGGAATACACCATCAGCGTACGGTGTTAACTGAGCCATGCCTTGCGGTGTGCCTCTCGGGCCATGGAAGATAACCTCTGGCCACTCTTCCTTACATTCTTGCGAATACGGCCACTGCGTAACGTATGCGGCTTTGAACTCAACAAGCCTTTGTTGCTTAGAACCGACAAAGTCATCCACGATGCCCGTTTCAAAGCCACTTGCATTAATCAAGTAGTCGGTCGTTAGGTGACAGCTTTGGTTCTCAGCGTCTGTATAAGTCAAAGACCAACCTTGCGCTAACGATTCAACAGATTGTAATCGGCTGTTGGTTAACACGGTACAATTAGACTGTTGCCCCAAAGAGAGTTGAGCGGTTGCAGATAAGCGGAATACACTCCAACCATACTCTTGAACCATAGCAACAGGATACTTAAGGGTTTCTAGATCCGTATGTTTAGCGAAAGGAATACACCATTCATCAAGCGATATTGGTTTTAGAGGCTGTGTTTGAGTAGCAAGTGCTAGTAACTCTTCTTTACTATACAGCTTGTAATACTCTTCCGGTTTACCAAGCACTTGGTTGCTTTTATCTTGATTAACAAGCTCAGCATAAGCGTTCTTGATTATCTTTAGGCGCGGAAGAAGATCCAACGGCTCTCCACCATCACTGTGTGGAACAGCGATAATTGTCGGACGAATATTGATCGTATGGGGAAACAAGCGGACGGTATCAATTGACTGCGTGAGCAACTGAAGACACTGCTCTACAGAAATATCTCGATACAAATTGCCGCCAGCGTGCAGGTGGCAAATTGGTGGACCATTAACCAAACTCGGTCCTTTTTCCAAAATAGTGACCTTATAACCCAACTCACTAAAATGAATTGCGCTCGTCGTTCCGGCAATACCACCACCAACAATGGCAATAGAAGGCTGATTTGTATCCGTTTTGTTGTGGTTCATCGTGTTCTGTAGAATATGATTAACTGCCGCTATTCTACTTTTGTTCTGCTACGAATTAAAACACATTTTTATCAAGGTCTTAGATAGGCAGTATTTAATATCTATGTAAAAAACCTAAATAATCTCTTGACTCAATAACTCCAGATTGAGTTTTAAAGGTTATTATAACCGTCACATTTGTCCTAAGTGACGCCACATAAAGGCTGCCTCAGTACTCTTAAAACATAGATGTTAACTTATCCCTAAAGTTATCCACCGTTTTTGTGGATAACTGTTGATAACGTTCTTGCTAAGTTGCGCAAGCCCTTTGTTTACAGGGACTAACCGCTGTTCATTAAATCAGCATTATTGCGCAATTAGTTTTAAAAACACTAAAAAAACGGGAAATTAAGGTGCGATGTTCGTAACTTGTGCTACGCATTGGTCAAATAAAAAGCGGTCTAAAGAGACGTCTTATAAATAGTGAACGACTAAGTATAAGTAATGTCACTTTTAGACCGTTTTAAGCATTTGTGAGATCTCGCTAGCGACTAGCCAAAATCCTTGTTTACTGGTGCCAACAAACGTTTGATTAAGCTATTCACTACCGCAGCCAATGTGATAAACGTCAGCACGGGTAGCGCTATCCACAGTATTGGGTGGAGTGAAGGTTGTAACTCAAAGCCAAAGTTCATTACCCCTGCAACACTGAGTTCAGAACCTAGCGCAGCAATTGAGCCAGCTACTAACGCCATCACCCCGTATTCACACCAAATAGTGTTGAGAATACGCTTCTTACTCGCGCCTAAGGTTCGGTACAAGCGTATCTCTTGTTGTCTTTGAGATAAGCTCAGTCGCAACAGAGTGAAGATAAGCAATAGCCCCGCCACCACACCTAACGCGGCAAGTACGGTTATCGACCAAACAATCTGTTTGAGCAACTCTTGGATCTTGCTACCCATTTTACGAATGTCCATCAAACTCACGGTCGGGTGATTTCGAGATAATTCGTTGAGCATTTGGTTGTGTTGCTCTTCTAATCTGAAGCTCACCAACCAAGTAGAAGGAATAGCGCTCAAAACATCGGGAGTAAAAATGAAATAGAAGTTTGGCTTCATTTCACGCCATTCTACTTTTCGGATGCTGTTCACCTTGGCAGAGACGTTCTGGCTGTTGATTGTGAATGAAAGATCATCGCCAATTTTCAAACCAAGTTGCTCTGCGACATCGGATTCCACAGATACGCCCTGCTCTTGTGTCCAGCTGCCTTCTAATACTTCATTGTACTCAGGCAGGCTATCTCCCCAAGTGAAGTTGATCTCGCGACTTAGTGCATCTGTTTCTTCTGAGGTCTCGCTGTATTTCGCCGCCTCAACGCCGTTAATGGTTGTGAGCCTTCCTCGTATAATTGGAAACGCTTGAGTACGCTCTACTTCGTTTGCATCAATCGTCTCGAGATAACTGTCTTTCTCATAGCTCGCAATATTCAGCGCAAACGCATTAGGTGCGTTCTCGGGCAAAGTTTGCTGCCAATCTGACAACAAGTCACTTCTCACTAGCCATATGATCGATAACAGCATCAAAGACAGCGCTAAAGAACCAAATTGAATCCCTGTTGCTAATGGTGTGCGATTAATTCGGCTCAATGCCAAGCGCATAGATGTCGACGTCGGCAGTTGACCCACCAAACGCAGAACAAACGTACTGACAATCGCGAGTACTAAGAACAGGCAAGCGATACCCGCTAGAACTATCCATACCAACAGATTGTCACCGTACATCAGCATCATTGGAATAATAGGTACTAGCAACAACAGGTATTTCTTGTAGCTTTCATTAGACTGGTGACTTGATTGAATCACGCTGATTGCCGAAGTGCTTACCAAGCCAATTAACGGAATACCAAGAGCAGGCACACCAATGAGAATGCTTGATAAAATCGCCAAAATGACAGGTTCAATACCATAGCTAGGAAGTGGTGTTGGTAATAAGTCGCCCAGAGGTATACGAAGCAAAAATTCTAAGCCGATACCGATGGTAATTCCCAGTACTGCACCAATAACCACCAACAGAGACACCTGTACAGACAACCATTTAACGATCCACTGCTTGCTCGCACCTAAACTCTTAAGCATCGCAATGGTTTTACGACGACTCGCAACATAATGTTGGCAAGTGAGTACCAAAGTGGTCGCAGCCATGATCACAACGATAGCAACCGTTAGCGATAAGTATTGAGTCGTACTTTCGAACATCTCGTTGGTACGACTGGCTGAGTCTTGTGTACGCCAGCGATCACTTGGTGTCAGTTCGATACTGTCTTGTGCTGCTTTGAGTTTCGATTCATCACCATTTAAAAACAATCTAAAGCTAACGCGGCTACCTGGTTGGATTGCGCCTGTCGCTTCAACATCATTATTGTGAATCAGAACAGCAGGCATTTGTTGGAAAGGGTTAAAACTCAAGCCCGGTTCTTGCGCGATACGCCCTGTGATTGTTAAATCGGCATCGCCTATCGTGACATTGTCACCTATCTCAACTTCTAGCTGAGCAAATATACGCTCATCAAGCCACAATTCCCCCGGTTCAACATGATTGCTTGCCGCGTTATCTGCGCCTTCCAGTATCATTTCACCGCGTAAAGGGTAATTGCTCTCTACGGCTTTAACAGTAACCAACTGCATCGAGTTATCACTGAATGCCATGGTTGAGAAGCGAGTTAACTGAGAGCTTTCTAACTGTTCAACCTGAGTCAGGTCTAATAAAGGTTGGGGGATTGGGTTTGCCGATACAAATACACTGTCGGCGGTTAACGCATCTTTGCCCTGCTTTACGATCACTTGTTCCATACGCTCAGCTAAAGCTGAAAGCGCGAACACACAAGCTATAATGAGCGTTAGAGCGATGGATACCGGCCATAGCTGACCATGTCGAATCTCTTCGATGCTCCATGAAAACAGTCGTTTATTCAGTCCGTGTGATGAATTCAATTTACACTTCCTCTATGTGACCGACATGCATTTTCAAGGTTCGTTGGCAACGCTGTGCGAGCTTAGGGTCATGCGTGACGAGAACAAGCGTTGTACCGTGCGATGAATTAAGTTCGAACAACAGCTCGACGATTTTCGCTGCCGTTTGTTGATCTAAGTTGCCTGTAGGTTCATCAGCAAAAAGGATTTTTGGCTTGATCATAAACGCGCGAGCTAAAGCGACTCTTTGTTGTTCACCGCCTGATAGCTGAGATGGCAGGTGATCAAGCCTGTCTTTCAAGCCCACTGATTCAAGCAAAGCCGTCGCGCGTTCGATGTCTTCGTCTTCACCTTTTAACAAACAAGGCAGCGTGACGTTTTGCAGGGCAGAAAGGCTTGGGATCAATAAGAAGCTTTGGAAAACAAACCCAACGGATTCACTGCGGATTTTGGCTCTCGCTTCGTCATCAAGCTGTGATAGAGGTTGGCCTAACAAACTGATTTCGCCAGAAGTTGGCACATCGAGCCCTGCAAGCAGTGTCATTAACGTGGATTTACCAGCACCTGAAGTACCGACGATCGCAACCGTTTCACCCTCACGAATATCGATATCAACATGCTCTAAGATTGTTAAATGTTCTTGATTAGTAGACACTGTCTTGGAAACAGCTTCTGCTTTTATGATGGATGTATGCATGACTCGACTAATTTCCTTTTTATTCTTAATTATATTTTCAACCGCTTCTTTGGCTCAAGATACCGAGTTAGATTCTAAGTTACTGGTGCTTGGTGATAGCTTGAGTGCTGGTTATAACATGGACATCAAACAGAGTTGGCCAAGCCTGTTACCAGACGCGTTAGCAAAGCATGACAAAACGATAACCGTGGTCAACGGAAGTATTTCTGGTGACACAACTGGCAATGGCTTAGCTCGTTTACCACAATTGCTTGAAGAACACGCCCCAGACACTGTTCTTATCGAACTCGGTGCGAATGATGGTCTTCGTGGATTCCCACCTAAGCTGATGTCTGCGAATCTTGATCAAATCATTAAGCAGATAAAAGCTGCGGGCGCGAAACCTATTATGATGAAGATTAAAATCCCACCGAATTACGGTAAGCGTTACAACCAGCAGTTTGAATACGTCTTTGCAGCGCTTGCTGATCAACAAAGCGTGCCACTTTTGCCGTTTTTCCTAGAGCATATCATCCTCAAACCGGAGTGGATGATGAACGATGGACTGCATCCAAAACCAGAAGCTCAGCCTTGGATTGCTGAATTTGTCGCCAAAGAATTATATCAGTATCTTTAGGTTTTAATGGTCTAGCTCAATAAATTTTACACAGCTTTACGTTAGCCTGAGTGCATATCACCGTTAACTGTAAGGTTATTTATGCTGATCGAACCTATTATCAAGGGTGTGGTAGCCAAAAGCGCTCACCCTCTAGGCTGTCAAGAAGCCGTAAAGCAACAAATCAAGTTTGTTAAGAGTGCGCCGCAGATCAAAGATGGCCCTAAGCGAGTACTGATTATCGGTGCTTCCTCTGGCTTTGGACTTGCCGCTCGCATTGCCCTCACCTTTGGCGGTGCAAAAGCTGACACCATCGGCGTCTCATTCGAGCGCGGTCCTAACGAAAAATCCCTAGGCAGCGCTGGTTGGTACAACAACATTTATTTCAAGAAAGAAGCCGAACGAGAGCAACGCACTGCTATCAACATTGTTGGCGACGCATTTTCACAAGAAACACGTTCACAAGTTGTCGAAGCCATTGAAACCTACTTCGAAGGTGAAGTGGATCTAATTATCTATAGCTTAGCCGCTGGCGTAAGACCCAAACCAAATACCGAAGAATTCTGGCGCTCTGCCATTAAGCCAATCGGTGAAAGCGTGACTGGTGCGACTATCTCACTAGAGCACGACAACTGGGTGACCAACACACTTGATGCTGCAACGGAAGAAGAAGCCGAAAGCACACTCAAAGTCATGGGCGGCGAAGATTGGGAACAGTGGATAGATGAGCTGATCAATGCTGAATCTATTGCCCCAGGTTGCAAAACCATTGCTTTTTCTTACGTTGGTCCAGAAGTCACGCACCCTATCTACTTAGACGGTACTTTGGGCCGCGCTAAAATAGACCTTCATCAAACAAGTCACGCACTTAACCTTGAACTAGCTAACTTTGGCGGTAATGCTTACGCGACCGTGTGTAAAGCATTAGTGACCAAAGCGAGTGTGTTCATTCCGGGGCTAAGCCCTTACCTACTCGCTTTATATAGAGTGATGAAAGAAAAAGAGACCCACGAAGGTTGTATCCAACAAATGCAACGCTTATTCAGCAGTAAGCTGTATGGACAAACCAAAGTACCACTTGATGGCGAGCGCCTAATTCGGATGGATGAATGGGAACTCGACCCAGAAACCCAAGCTCATGTGACTGAACTACTTGAAGCTATGGATGAAAACAACTTCCAATCAATCGGTGACTATCAAGGTTTTAAAGAAGAGTTTTTACAGTTGAACGGTTTTGCTCAACCATCGGTAGACTATAAAGAGAAACTTAACACTGATGATTTTATAAAGTTAAAGCCTTAATCGAAACTTATCTCATTACTGAGACCCAGATTCACATTTGAAAACCTCCGCAAAATTGCGGAGGTTTTTTTGTGCAACATTTCTTATACTTAGTTAATGTAATATTCACAGTTTATTTGGTTCATCTTAATTAACACAGGATGTGTTGATGCATTTAGCATAATTGACTCGGAGTCATATGAAGAAGATAAAAACGATAGACTTAGATATCCCTGACGATATGGCCTCCAGCTGGCAAAATATTGTCGACCTCTTAGCTCAAATCACTCAAGTGCCTGCTGCACTTATCATGCGTGTTCATACCAACTACATTGAAGTTTTCTCTACCAGCCACAGTCAGGATAACCCTTATAACAAAGGCGATTCTGAAACATTAGGAAATGGCCTTTACTGCGAAACAGTGATGGAGTCTCAGCAGCAGCTTTTAGTACCCAATGCGCTTGCCGATGCTGATTGGAAAAACAACCCCGACACAAAGCTTGGCTTAATCTCTTATTGTGGCATTCCGCTATTTTGGCCTAACGGCGAATTGTTCGGCACCATTTGTATCTTGGACTCGAAAGAAAATCACTACACGCCTACCTATATTAAGCTATTAGAAAGCTTTCGCACCTCTATAGAATCTCAATTAAAAACCTTGTTTCAACACGCTAAGCTCACTCAAATGAATCGTGACTTAAAAAGCCGAGTTGCGACTCGCACTAAAGATCTCGCGAGTCTTAATTATTCATTAAACCAAGAGATTGATAAGCGCAGAGCGGCAGAACAAGAGATCAATTTCCAAAAAAATCACGATCTCGGCACGGGTTTTTTGAACCGAAGTGCTTTTGAGTCGCGCTTAGATCAGAAGTTGTTGTCACAACAAAGGTTTACTGGTGGCTCACTCGCAGTAATCCATATTGGATTTACTAATGGCAGGCGCATTCAAGCTCGATATGGCTACAACGCGTTAGACCAAGTGCTTGTTGAATACCGACAACGCATCGACAGTATCTCTGATGTCGAGGTATTAACTGCGCGCCCTACTTCGGTTGACCTTGTGTTGGCGTTCAGCGTTAAAGATTTGCACCAACGTATCGAAGAACTATGCCAGACACTGGTAAAAGTCGGTCATTCAGAATTTGACATTGGTAGTGACAAAATTCATCTGCATGCCTTTATAGGGATTGCGATTACTGAGCACGACGATGGTGCTGACAGTATTATCCAAAAATCTTCAGAAGCGATGTTGGCATGTAAAGATTCCGGACAGAAGTTCGCTTACTATTCTCAGTCTCATGCTGAAGAACAAAGTCATATTAATAAGATTGAAGGTTATTTACTCCAAGCGGTTCGTAATGATGACCTTATGCTCTATTTTCAGCCTAAAGTATGCCCGTTGACTCATCGCTGGGTTGGTGCAGAGGCTCTACTGCGTTGGCGACACCCCGTTCTGGGAGACATATCTAACGAAACTTTAATACACATGGCCGAGCAAAACGGATTGATTTTCGAAGTGGGAAATTTTGCTCTGCGCAACGCTATAGAGCAAGCGAAAGAGTGGTCCGAATACGTTGAAGATTTCAAAATAGCCGTAAACGTATCTGCTATTCAATTGAAGAATGTTGATTTCGCAGACCAAATTATTCACCTGTTGGAAACCTATCACCTAGAACCTCATTTCTTAGAACTTGAAGTCACGGAAAGTTGCCTCATTGCAGATGAAGTCGTCGCGAAAAATACATTGGAATCGTTACACAATATTGGCGTTACATTGTCACTGGATGACTTTGGGACGGGCTATGCCTCATTTAGTTACCTTAAGAAATTCCCATTCGATACGATTAAAATTGATAAGAGCTTCGTCGACCAAATGCTCAACTCACAGGAAGACTCGGAGATCGTTCGGTCCATAGTCCAAATCGCGAAAAAGCTCGACTTAAAAGTCACAATTGAAGGCATAGAATCGGAAGTTCAAGAGCAATTTATCATCAATGAAGGCTGTGATGTGGGACAAGGTTACCTTTATGGCAAGCCAATGCCGAGCCAAGAATTCGAACACAGCTTAATCAATCAAAACTATTTGGGGACAACTCGTTACGCTTAAGGCGAAAAAGAGCACTTTGTTTTGGATTTAGGCCTACTTTCTCTTTACTCTATAGGTGGTGATTTTTATAATCGCCGCCTTTCTGTTTTATCTTCCCTTTATATAGGCATTCCTCGTTATGGATCAGTTGACTGCAAAGCTTAAAAAGCTCGAAAAACAAAACTTCCGCGCATATCAACAAATTAAAGGTCAATACGACTTTGCTGATTTCGAATTACACATCGACCACGTTCAAGGTGACCCGTATGCATCATCTTCACGTTTTCGCGCAACACGCGCTTGGTCGTTAACAGGGTTAGATTGGCTTAAAGAAAAATCTTACGAATACCAAGTAGCAGCACGTGACTTCATTGCACGTAGCTTCTCTGAATTTGCTAAGCAAGAAGTGACCGTGTCTATCGCACTAACCGGCCAAACTGTTTTGGATAACACATCTGTGGTTTTCACCGAGCACGGTATCGAAATTCGTTTTCGTATCAACCTACCCGCTGATGGTCGTAGTATTCTTGCAAAGAAAGCAATCAACATCATTACATTCTATTTGCCTAAGTTTATTCGTCGCGCAACGCTTGAACGCGAACTCAATATTGAAGCGATGATTAAGCATTGTGAAGCTGTTGAAGACCAAGACGCATTGCGTGCTCAATTGGAAGAAAACAACCTAGCGGCATTCGTAGCAAATGGCAGCGTATTACCTCGTATTGCAGGTAACTGCGACCTGCCAATGAAAGGCGCGGTTCCTTTCCTAGCACCAGAGTCTTTAAGTGTGACGCTAAACGCGCCAAACCAAGGTGATGTGACTGGCCTAGGCATTCCAAAAGGTATCACGCTAATCGTTGGTGGTGGTTTCCATGGTAAATCTACGCTGTTGAACGCTGTTGAACGTTCTATCTACAACCATATTCCTGGTGACGGTCGTGAAGGTATCGTGACGGCGACTGATACGATGAAGATCCGCGCTGAAGATGGCCGCTGTGTTCACAACTTGAACCTATCAAATTACATCAACCATTTGCCGATGCAAAAAGACACATCTGATTTCAGTACACAAGATGCATCAGGTTCTACATCGCAAGCGGCTTGGCTACAAGAATCGATTGAAGCAGGCGTTCAAACACTACTTATTGATGAAGATACGTCAGCGACTAACTTCATGATTCGTGACGAACGTATGCAAGCGCTAGTATCAAAAGGTGCTGAGCCAATCACTCCACTTGTTGACCGTATTGGCCAACTACGTCAAGAAATGGATATCTCTACCATCGTTGTAATGGGTGGATCTGGCGATTACCTAGACGTGGCTGACACTGTGATTCAAATGCACGACTACCAAGCAGTAGACGTAACTGATAAAGCACAAGAAGTGATAGCTCAACACCCTACTCAACGAACTAACGAATGTGAGACCGCATTAGAAACGTTTGTTCCTCGCTCGTTAAACCGCGCTGCATTGATGAACATTCTTACTGACGGCAAATTCCGAGTTAACGCGAAAGGCAAAGAGTCACTGCGTTTTGGTAAGGAATTCGCGGACCTTTCTGCATTAGAGCAGTTAGAATCAACGTCAGAAGTGAACGCGATTGGTTGGGCCTGGTTCCAGTTTGCACAAACTCCAGGTTGGTCAAACAACCCAGCTAAAGAGTTTAGCGCTATCTTAAGCGATGAATGGCATGTGAACATGCCAAACTACGGTGACTTAGCGAAACCAAGAGTTTTAGATGTAATGGCTGCTCTAAACAGAATGCGTAAATCTCAGTTCAAACCTTCGAACTCGAACTCCAACTCGAACTAATATGTCGCGTTAAGTTAACCTTATCTCGTATTACGGCTCTCATTTATGAGAGCCGTTTTTTTGCGTTCAATTCCTATATTTCTATCTGATTCGGCCACTCTTTACGTGACTACATTGTTGGTCAGCGCTTTAATCATAGAAATCCCAAAAATCATGACATAGCTTTTACAAAACTATGGCGATATTCAGATAAAGTTCCGACTCGATAGGTGTAACTAAATGTAACAGACTCTTGAGGCTTCAATGAATCATAAACGCGTTAAGATGCGTGACCATAAAATCGAAGTAAACCTATTCAAAAACCGTGTAATCGTGGCGTTTTGTGGGATCTTACTGTTCACTCTCGTCTTAGTCGCCAACCTGTACCGACTTCAAGTCGACAATTTTGAAAGCTATCAAACTCGTGCTGATGGCAACAGAATCAAAGTATTGCCTATCGCGCCTACTCGCGGGCTAATTTACGATCGTAATGGTGTGTTGCTTGCCGAGAACAAGCTTGTGTTTAATCTGACGATGATTCCCGAGCAAACAGATGACGTCGATACCATGCTCGCCAAGCTCGACAAATACATCCCACGTGATGTTGAGCAGATCGCTCGATTCAAAAAACGTTATCACAACACGCGCCGTTTCAAATCTGTCACTATATTAGAGAACCTAAGTGAAGAAGAGATTGCTAAGTTTTCGGTGCACCAGTACCAATTCCCCGGCTTATCGATTGATACGAACTTAAAGCGCTTTTACCCAAATGGAGAGGTGCTGACACATGTCTTAGGGTATGTGGCACACATCAATGATAGTGACCTAAAGAAGCTAGAAGAAAAAGGCATCGAAGCGAATTATCAAGCAACTACTATTATTGGTAAGCTGGGTGTCGAACGCTATTACGAAGATATCCTACACGGAACCAAAGGCTATCAAGAAGTTGAAGTAAACAGTCGTGGCCGTGTTGTTCGGACTATTGAGTACGTGCCGCCAGTTGCAGGCAAAGACATCGTGTTAAATATTGACCTTGAACTGCAAAAATATGTATTTGAGCAACTTGATCACCGAACCGGAAGTGCGGTTATCCTCGATCCGAAAGACAACAGTGTACTGGCGATGGCATCTAGCCCAAGTTATGACCCTAATCTATTTGTCGACGGCATTTCGAGTAAGAACTACCAACGTCTATTGAATGACCCTGCTCACCCGTTGGTGAATCGCACCACACTGGGCGTTTACCCTCCAGCATCCACCATAAAACCATTTATGGCCGTTGCTGGATTACAAGAGCATGTTATATCAGAAAACACCATTCGTGATGATCACGGTTCATGGCAAATTCCCGGTTCCAAACGCAACTCTAAATCATGGCGAGACTGGAAACGCTGGGGTCACGGTCCTGTTGACGTAACTCAAGCGATTGAAGAGTCGGTGGATTCATTCTTCTATCAAACCGCCTTTGATTTAGGTATCGACCGCATCTCAAGTTGGATGAATCGCTTTGGTTTTGGTGAACCTACGGGCATCGATATCTATGAAGAAAGTACCGCCAACATGCCAACTCGAGAGTGGAAGATGATGCGTTATCGTACCCCTTGGTATCAAGGTGACACCGTCCCTATTGGTATTGGTCAAGGGTATTGGACATCCACGCCAATGCAACTTGCCAAAGCAACCTCGGTACTAGTTAATCATGGGAAGGTAATGCCACCTCATATCTTGAGAGCTACCTTAGATCACGGTGAAGATTTTGATACGCAAAAACTGGTTGAACCTGAGCCGATGCTGTCGATCACTGAAGTACCAGACGAGATATGGGATGTACCTATTAATGCGATGCGACTCGTAAACCACGGCAGTCGAGGTAGCGGCAGACGTGCATTTAAAGGAACTGACTACACTAGCGGCGGTAAATCGGGAACAGCCCAAGTATTTGATCTTGCAAAAGATCAGGTCTACAACTCCAAGAAACTGGCTCGGCATTTACTCGACCACGCGCTTTACACGGCATTCGCACCTTACGAACACCCTGAATATGTCGCGACTGTGGTCATCGAGCACGGTAATGGTGGTTCCAAGGTCGGTGCCCCTTATATCCGTAAAGTACTCGACTATGCATTCGAACATAAGAGTGGCGAAAGCAAAGATCACTCATAGCATAATAAATGAAGTAAGAACGACGCTTAACCTAGTTACAACGCCTAGCCTAGTAACAATACAAGCGTAATGACGACAAAGCCCCACTTGTGTCACTCACAACATGGGGCTTTTCAATTTTATATAGGACTTAAATTTCACTCTAAAGAGTCAATAAACAGCGCAGTAAGAGTTACGTCGATTATGAACTTCGTAATACATGCCACGCCTCACAAAGCGTCTGGAATTTTGCCGTATTGCCCTCGTCTCTATCGGGATGCCACCGCAACGCCAGCTGTCGCCAACGCTTTCTAATTTCCTTATGCGTTGCGTCTACAGGGAGATCAAATAACTTCAATGCACGGTTTTTATCTAAATTGAGCGTATCAGCGCCAACAAACTTTCTGTACCGAGTCCAAAACTCGTTCAGCAGCCTTTTGACTTCACCTTCATCCGCTTCATAGTTAGCCCAATTAGTGTAGTAGTCTCGAAGTGGGTCTTGGTGATCAATGCTGTGGCTATTTCCATGATAGCTTCCATTCATCAATTCAATATCCATAGCTTGAACTTGAAGCCAACCATCAGGGTGCAACGTTTCTTGAAGCTGATACAGCGCATTCATAATGAGAAAGTTCTTCTTAAATAACTCCTTCTCGGGTGATGCATCTAATACAGGCATAAACCCAAGGTCGTTTAGATGAGCCGCCAGTGTGTGTACTTTCCATCCGCTTGGTTTTCGCTTAAGCACTTCCATAATGGGCCAGAGCAAAGGGTTCTCCATATGGCTATGAAAGCTCGCTCTCACACCTTGATTATTCGACATAGTTGGCTCATTTGCGTTATTAAGTTGTTAGCTTGTTAGCTTGTTAGCTTGTTAGGCATGATGAATTGCCCTAGGTCAGTGGGCTGACTTCTCTTAATTGAAAGCGATTTTCTACGATTTGTCGAGCTTAATGGAACACCACATTCAATTGCTTGGCTCAAGAGCCCGTTATCCATCAAAATTACGCAGCTAAGGTGACCAGTAATTGGCTATGATTGGTTTAGCTCTTTGGAAAAACAAAAAAAGGCCAGCAATTTTGCTGACCTCTGATATCTATACCAATTTTAGCACAAGGAACTAGTTAATTAGATAACACCAAGCTCTCTTAGACGTTCCATTAGGTATTCATTTGCGGTGTACTTCTCAGACAGTACAACTTCCGGTTTTGGGTGAAGGAATAGTGGCAAAGAGATACGAGATTTCTCTTGGCGTTCACCTGATGGATTAATTACACGGTGAGTTGTCGATGGGAAGTAACCACCTGATGCTTCTTGAAGCATGTCACCAATATTTATGATCATATTACCGAAGTCACATGGAACATCTAACCACTCGTCATTCTGAGCTTTAACTTGAAGGCCCGGTTCATTTGCTGCAGGAAGAACAGTCAGTAAGTTGATGTCTTCGTGAGCGGCTGCGCGGATAGCACCTGGCTCTTCATCGCCTTGCATTGGTGGGTAATGAAGAACGCGAAGCAGTGTTTGTTCGCTGCCATTAATCATTTCAGAAAGCGCGATTGAGAACTTCTCTTGTACTTCTTGAGGCGCATGTGCTTCAACCCAACCTAATAGTTCTTGAGCAAAAGCATTAGCACGTTGGTAGTAATCTAGAATCTGTTCTTTTAACTGTTCAGGAATCTGACCCCAAGGGTATACGTGAAAGTATTCTTTGATGTCTTTTACAGTGTGGCCCTTAGCAACTTCAGAAACTGAAGGTGGAAAATATCCATCTTGTGTTTCAACATTGAAGTGGAAGTTCTCTTTCTCTTCAGAAATGAAGAATTGGTACCAGTTCTCGTAAATTGACTCAACAAGCTCTTTTGGGATGGGGTGATTCTTAAGAACACCAAAACCCGTTTCACGTAGAGATCGAACAAATTGTTCTGCTGCGTCGTCAGCAAGGTAATCGACAGTTTCCAGTTTCATGACTTTTCTTTCTTGTTATGTAGTAATGCAATGATTTTAAGGATCGCTTTGTTGTAAATCAAACTTTTGTGAAACTCCGCCAACCGTTTGTCTAGATACTGGGCGATAACACTACTTTTCAACAAATCTAGTGATTAGAACACAATTGAACACTGTTCATTATTATGTAACTATACAAAAAACTTATAAAGGATCTGATGATGACAATTACGCCACTTGCTCAAAATAGACCTCTACTCTCACTAACTGCTGTCTATCTTGTTATCTTTCTCTTTTCAGCCTTTGCGCCATCTTCAAGAGCCGTTTGGATCGCTGAGATCGTCCCTGCTCTCGGTATTCTTATCGGGATATGGTGGCTATCCACCAAGCTCACCTTTTCTAAGACAGCTTATGCTCTGATGTTTATCTGGCTTATTTTGCACACGATAGGCGCAAAATATACCTTCTCAGAAGTGCCATTTGACTGGTTCAATAACCTTATCGGCTCTGAGCGCAATAACTTTGACCGAGTAGCCCATTTCTCTATTGGTCTTTATGCCTATCCACTCGCAGAGTATTTGATTCGTAAGAAATTGGCTCAGCCGGTGCTAGCTTGTTTTTTTGCTCTATTTGCCATTATGAGTGTTGCTGCAGGCTATGAAATTATTGAGTGGTGGTACGCGGAGGTAGCGGGTGGTGATGAAGGTATCGCATTCCTAGGTTCACAAGGTGATATTTGGGACGCTCAGAAAGACATGCTTTGCGACACCACCGGAGCGATAGTCTCACTATTACTTCTTAAGCTTCAAGGCCGTGTCAGAACTCATTGATACTGAACTTCAATAACAGCTCTGAAGTGCCACACACATTATGTGCTGTGGCATTTTTATTTCATCGTGCGCTTTCATTTTATAGCTAGCGTTTACTTCATCGTCACTTTACCACCGATGAATTTGTAGGCAGGTGTACCTCTAACCAAGGTATCTCTTGCGAATTCGATACCACACTCAGGGCATACGCATGGCTCTGTCGTGAAATCTTCGACTATACGTTCCTTAAAGCACTTTACGAGCGCCCCTTTGCCACCCTTTCGATACTTGAAAAGTTGTGTCTTACATTTAGCGCAGAATATCTGAACCGTTTTTGTCGGTTGTTTCTTGTTTGGTTTAGCCATAGAGGTTAGTGATTGTACTTATTGTTTCTTAAGTTTAGGGGCGACAAGAACCAAGCTTATCCCAAGTAAAATGACAGTCGATGAGATAACAAATTGCATGGTGACAGGTTCAGATAACAACAAAACGCCGCCGAGTGTCGCGATAACTGGAACAGAAAGCTGTGCAATGGATGCGACGACCGTATTCAGCTTTTTCACGACGTAATACCACAAGCTATAACCCACGCCAGAGGCTACTGAACCAGACCATACTGCGTAAATCAAACCTTGTTCAGTGATGGATATTTGCGATGCCACACTAGGGATGACAGCTAACAGGCTTACTAACACAAGGATCGCTAACGAGCTAAAACTGAAGTTGGCGGTTGTAGATTGCAACGCGTTTTTAGACTTCTTACCCGCCAGAGTATAAATCCCCCACCCAATTCCAGCCAGAGCCATCAATATGATGGAGGTTATATCTGGTGAACTTGTCGATTCCGTCGGCATTAACAAGTAAACAAGCCCTGCTACAGATAACAAGCAACCACCCCACTCAAGCGATGACATTCTATTACCAGCGAATAAGTGTGCGGCAATCATCGTGAATTGAACCGCGACAAACAGGACCAAAGCACCAAGCCCTGCCCCTAGCGTTAAATAGGCAAACGAGAAGCCGAACATGTAAACGAGTAACGCCACTATGGCGGTTAAATCACACTGAGAACGAACCTTGGTATACATCGGTGCGTCATTGATTACTTTATCTTGTTTGCGTTTAGCGTTTGAAGATAAGGTTAATAAAATTAACAGAGTGAGCGCACCCGATAAGATACGCACGATCGAAAAACTCAAAGGATCAATTGTTTGATCCATCAAAGCCCAACGACACAACACTGAATTGGCAGCAAATGCCACCAGCGTAATAAGTGTGATAATCACCGTTTGCATCGTGTTGTCCTAATTGAGTTTTCTGTGATTTTAGTCAACGTCAGGTTTTACCCAAACTTGGCTAAAGTCGAACCAACCGAGTGCGTTGCACTTCGCGTTTTGTAACGTACCGCACTGGTCTTTGTTTACGCCTAACCAACAGTGGAACATCGGGATCAATTGGTTGCTTTGGACAAGTTGTTTACCGAGTTGTCTTGCTGGGAATTGCTCGAACTCGCCCGAGCGCCAGCGATCAATCATGTGACACCATTGGTCGAAGTCTTCTGCTGGGCTAGATTCATCAAGAAAGCTGTAATCCATTAGCCAGCCGGCTAGCGCATCATCTCTATTGTTAGCGATACCCATTGGATTAATCCAAATATCGACATTATCGGCGTGTGGAGGATCGGTTTCGTAACCATAAAGTTCAACGTCGACGTCATATTGCTTCAACACTGTAACAATAGCCTTCGCAAGTGTTGGAAACATTGGGTGTTGGCATTGGTAAGCCAATCTAATGGTTGGTTTCGCATTCGCTGGTGGACAAACCGGCGTGTTCAACTTGATGTCATACCAACCGGGCTTTATCCCATAAGCGTGTAACACTCCCAAATCGATAACAGTTTCTTTCGGAATGTGTACAAACAGATCGGCCGCATTCAAAGTATTAGATAAAAATTGCGCCCATGCAGGATCTTGTGCGATGCCCTTTTTCCGATTCAACAGTAGATAGGTACAGCCGGGATCAAGTTCGACTTCGTCGCTATCGCCGCGATCCGCCATTACAGGCTTAGAAAGGCTTGGGTAAACCATTGAAGAGTAAGCCTCATCAACAACCCAAACCTCAACACGATCAATCAATGGCCTAAAACCAAAATATCCGTTGAAAGCCGTTAATACGAGTTGTTTATCATCATTCTTTTCAATGCGATACGGGCCTGTACCAATCGGTCGAATATCGTAGTCTTCACCACGTAAAATCATCGGTAAGGTGACTTTGGCAACGGATTCAGTCAGAGCGAGTGGGAAGTGTTTATCTGGTCGCGTTAAAAAGACATCAACCACACAGTTTGCCGGAGAAGAGACGTCTTTTATATGTGAGAACATATTGAGAGGTTCGAATGCTAGCAGCGTATCCACAACATGATTAGTTAACAAAGGCTCTCCGTTATGAAAACGGACTCCGGGTCTCAAGAAGAATCGCCATTGATAATCGCTGATTTTTTGCCATGAATGAGCAAGATCGGGCTGTAATTGATCGTTCTCATCCAAACGTGTTAACCCACTGAATACCTGACAGGTAATATGCTGCTCAGATCGTCGCATCGACTTTGTCGGGTTAAGCATAGAAAGCGGTCGGTAATAAGGCAAACGAATAACCTGCTCACCTTCCTGGTATTGCACACCCAAGTAATTTTGAATAACTTGAGTCAGCTTGGCTGCATTGTGATCAAGCACTGACAGCGCTTGTCCAATTTTACCTTCTTGTAAGTAGCGTCTTGCTAAGTTTTCACTGACATCGCAACGATTCTGCTTAAAAATAAGTTGAGATAACTTACCTCGCCCAGCCGCAGGTAACCACTCAACCCATCCTTCTTCTTCAAGCTTATTGAGTACCATCCGGGCATTACGACGGGTACAACAAAGTACATCCGTGATGTCGTCGAGCTGAACATCAGAATCTTTACCATCGAAGTATTCAAACAGGGTTTCAAATTGAACGCGAAGTCTTGGGCTGCTCATAAAGAGGAAAACTTATTCAAAGGACATTGAATTCAGTTTCCCTATTTTAAGACTTAAAATCAATCTTACTGATGTGATTTTCTTGCGATTTATTAGGTATGGTGTCCTAATATTTGATTCAAATAGAAGGTCTAAGTCTTTTGCAGTATACGATTACATCACATCGCAGCCGATTTCATTGGCAATATCTCGAAGCTGCTGTTCGTTGTCTAATTTAATCGACCACTTGCATTCAGAACCATTGGCTGAAATGACATTTGCCCCTTTTCCTATCAGTTGGATTGCATCAACTTGAGCTTGTAGCGTTGCTCTGTGCTCACCATCCAAACGAACGACAAGCTCATGTGCGGTTGCGATGATTTTCCCACTTTTAAACGTTATGACCATGGATTTCTCGGACTATTTTTAAATACAGATTACTTCTTATAAATACAAACACAGCTAACTAATGCTTAGCCTATTATCGCTTATGTTTCTTCACAGCAATAGTTAAACGACTTGTACAGACTAAGCGTTGACGCTCATCCGTGATGTTTATCTGCCATACTTGGGTAGATACACCTAAGTGAATAGGCTCAGCAGTACCGACAACATGACCTTCGCGCATGGATCTAACGTGGTTTGCGTTGATATCTAGCCCAACGCAATAGTAGCCTTCTGGAACGCAAAAATTAGCAGCCAATGAGCCAAGCGTTTCTGCTAACACAACCGATGCGCCGCCATGGAGCATACCTAAAGGTTGGTGGGTAAAATGACAAACCGGCATGGTTGCCACCAAAGAGTTGTCGTTGACCTCGGTGTATACAATATTGAGGTGTTCAATTAAGGTATTTTTTGAGGTCGCGTTGAAGATCTCTAGGTCAACGGGCTTTTTCCAAATACTCATGTAGGTTCCTTAATTATTGGCTTTGTTATCGCGTGTGCAGTTTTATCATCGTTAATTGGTTGATAAAACCGATAACGTTAGCATTACTGCTGGGATTATTACCGAAATAGTTATCTTACTGCTACTAGCTATTACACAAGTTGATGTTAACATGCATAAAAACCGAATACACAGAGGATATTGTATGACGTCATGGATGAAGTTTGCCTCGCTTCTTACACTCGCTGGGCTAAGTGCATGCAGCGCTTCCCCAACAGGCAGAAACCAATTACTGCTTTTTTCAGATAAAGATATGTCTCAGCTTGGAGCACAGTCTTTTGAACAAATGAAGAAAGAACAACCCATCAGCAAAGATGCAAAAACGAACGCTTATGTACAGTGCGTTGCAAACAGCATCACGCAATACATTCCTAAACAAGGTTTTAGTGAATGGGAAGTTGTTGTCTTTGACAGTGACCAAGTAAACGCATTCGCCCTACCAGGCGGAAAAATTGGCGTATATACCGGGTTGCTTAAGGTAGCGGTTAATCAAGACCAACTCGCAACAGTTATCGGACACGAAGTGGCGCACGTTTTAGCAGACCACAGTAACGAGCGCCTATCTCAGTCTCAAATCGCTAACACTGGCTTATCGGTTACTAGCATCGCATTAGGCGCATCAGAATACAGCCAATATCAAGGTATGACGATGGCTGCTTTAGGTTTAGGCGTTCAGTACGGCGTTATTCTACCGTATGGGCGAACTCAAGAGTCTGAAGCCGATGTTGTTGGCCTAGAGTATATGGCTAGAGCTGGATTTGATCCTAACCAAAGTGTCGACCTATGGCAAAACATGGCGAAGGCATCGGGTGGTAATCAGCCCCCAGAACTGCTTTCTACACACCCTTCGCACAGTACGCGTATCAAAGATCAGCAAGCGACGATCAAAACGCTTCCCCAATCGGGTTCTCCAAGACCAAATTGCAAAGCGTAATTTTACATTTGTCTAGACGCTAAACTTCGAATACAAAAATGCCCTATCCATATTGGCTAGGGCATTTTTTTGTTTTGGTTCTTGTTAAGTACCAAGAATTTGCAATGGTAGGCTTAATAGCTGATCACCAGTAGATGCAAAATACCAGATAACACCAATCAAACTACTCACTAAACCCACATACCAAACAAACGACACGACTTGACCGTATTTGTCTAATGGCAACAAGTGACTGTGGTGACGCCCTTTCCATTCGAAAAGTATTTCCACACTACCCATAATCAATAAGAAACCAAACAAGGTCAGATTCAACTGATAACTCAGTACCACACCAGCAACAGCGGCTGCGATACACAATACAATACCAAGCACGCTGTTCATTGAGAAACTGATACTTTTCAGTACATGTCCGCCATCGAGAGGCAAAATTGGCAATAGATTAAACAAGTTCAATAGCGCGTTGAATACTGCAAGCCCAGCAAAGAACATCTCGCCAGTGATCCAGTACAACACCATAAACACCAAAGACAATATCAATCCGAACAATGGCCCCATGATTGAGATAACTACATCTTGCCAGCGCGTATTGATCTTCTCATCGGATAACGCTAAACCACCAAGGAATGGTATCAAATAGATGCCTTTGGTCTTCATACCAAAGTATTTCATCGCTCTGATATGGCCGTATTCATGGAACATAAGGCAAGCGATTAGAGCTAAAGCAAATTGAATTGAAAACAGCCATGAATACGCAGCCAAGCTCGCTGAGGCAAGTACGACTTTGATTAGCTTGGCACTTTTTAATGCTTTCATACCAAGCGACACTAATCCAATTAAGCTAAAACGCTTCTCAGGTTTAGGTGCTACAACGGGAGTTTGTTGCTCGATGTCTTTAGTGTCGCGGTTACCTTCGGCAATCGTTTGACCATTGACGGAGGCTTTGTAGTACATCTCAAATGGCTGCCATTGAACTGACGCTTTGACGTGACACTGCAACGTATCTTCGCCAGATTGCAACATGAATGAGTGAGTTCGAGCATTATCTTGCTCAGAGGTCGCATCCAGTTGAGACACAAGTGTATTGTCCCAGAACAGCTGTTGCCAACCAGCCATTGAACCTTCTAAACGAAGCGGTTTTCCAAGAAACTCTATCGCGAGTAATTCCAAACTTAAATTCCAATTTAATGCCATCGTAAATGAAACCGTATTATGCCGATTTAGCGATTAACGGTAAACACAAACGAAGTTGTTACATATTTAAGCAATTGAACACTATTTATTCCGATAATGCGCATAAACATTCTGGTCACACCTCCAACCACGAATAAACCATTGATTGTATGCATATTATAAATGTTAAAGTCCCGCCCCTTAAAATTATAACTTCACAAAATGATAACTCATTCTTTGACTTTACATGAAACATGAATTTAACATGTCATTTACATTGGAGCATCACTAATAAGAATGCTCAGTGTGTTTTCAACAATAAGAATGAGATTTGATGCCCTAGGAGGGTCAAGGATGAAAACAATACAACGCTCTCTCGTTTCGCTTTCTGTACTATTTGCATGTAATTCACTTGCGGCTGGTTTCCAAGTTGCTGAGCACTCAGCCTCAGGCCTTGGACGCGCATTCTCAGGTGAAGGTGCAGTTGCCGATAACGCGAGTGTACTTGCGAGAAACCCCGCTGCAATGACCCTATTTGATACAGCCCAATTTTCAGGCGCGGTTTCTGTCGTTGATCCAGAAGTAGACATTACTCAAAACAATGTTCCAGGTTCTGGCGGACAAAGTCAGACATCTAAAGACGTCGCTCCCCTTCAAATTGTACCTGGTGCTTACTACATTAGCCCAATCAATGAGCAATGGGCTTGGGGCATTGGTATGTTTTCCAACTACGGTGTTGCTACCGATTACCCAGATGATATCTACGCGGGTGATCTAGCTGGTGATACATCACTAATGTCTGTCAATTTAAATCCAAACGTAGCGTATAGAATCGACGACCAATTCAGCATTGGTGCTGGCGTAAACCTTGTTTATGCAGAAGCTGAACTCAACCGACACCAAGGTGCTATTTCAAATGTTACTGGTGATCCTTCGTCGACGAAGTTAATCAGTATGACTGGCGAAACATTCGCATTTGGTTGGAATGTGGGTGGCTTATATGAATTGAATGAAAACAATCGATTTTCTATCGCTTATCGTTCGGAAGTTGACCTTGATTTTGACGATGGTGATTTCAAAGATTACACCGGTGGAATCGTACAAGGTAGCGCAACTGCAACGACTGGCCGCTTAAAAATTACCTTACCTTCAATTATTGAAATATCGGCTTTCCACCAACTGACCGATCAGTGGGCTATCCACTACGGTTGGCAACAAACGGGTTGGAGCAGTTTTAAAGAACTTAAAGCCACCAGTCCAGATTGTAAAGATGGTGTGTGTTTTAAAAAGACAGAACACTACGAGGATAACAACCGCTACTCGTTGGGTGCGACTTATCAGTTGAATCAAGAGTGGACACTAAGGGCGGGTCTTGCCTATGACGAGCAAGCTGGTCAAGCAACGTTAAGTATCCCAGATAGCGATCGTTACTGGTACAGCACTGGCTTGACTTACCAATACAGCCCAGATCTTTCTATTGATGCTGGTTTTTCACTTGTACAAAGTAAAGATGGTGATTTCACGGAAACTAACGAACTGGGTCAAAAGCTTGAGTTTTCAGGTGATGCAGTAGCTTACCTATCTGCAATTCAATTGAACTACACCTTTAACTAAACGGAATTCAAACATGAAAAAGTTATTTAGTGTTTCGCTGCTTGCTTCGGCGATATTTCTTGCAGGTTGTGGTGATGACTCTTCGAGTTCAGGTGCCTCAACTGCCGTTAAATATGAGCAGTACATTCAAGATTCACTGGCTCGCACAACGAGTATTAAGTTTCATCTAAGTGGTGCGAACAAAGCGGTTCCACTGCCAAGCTTTGCTCTGATGGACACGACGGATGGCACTCTAGGATTACCAACGGGTGGTAAAGATTCGTTAACGAATCCAATTGCGGCAATGAACACAATGGATGGCTGGTCTACTTCGATGCCAATCGTTATGAATTTCGAAGGTACCGGTCTTGCCGACGGTGTCGCGACCGGCGGCGTTTACATTCTAAAACTTAGCAGTTCACTCACATCCACAACACCACCAACGGTTACAGGCGTGTTGACTCTAGGTACGCACTTTAATGTGTTATCTAGCGCTGCAACGGATGCCTTTACTATTGTATTTAAAGATTCACTCGATGCTTCAAGCGAATACGTGTTGGCACTGTCGAATGAACTGAACGATGTTAATGGCGAACCGGTAGGTATGTCGTCAAGCTATGCGGCTCTGAAATCAAGTTCAGTAACCTATACTGACGGCAGCTTAGCTCAGGCACAAAAAGTAACTCAGGGTGTAGAGCAAATCTTTGCAGGGGCAAATGCCGCTGGCAAAGTTAGCCTTGATACCAAAGACATCATCTACTCGACGTGGTTTACCACCGAATCGGTTGGCGGTTCCCTTTTCGCAACAAAAGCAGCAACAGCGACTGGGTTGGCTTCTGCGAACCTAAACGGTGTATGGAAAGGCAGTGCAAACCCTAATTCGGTTGACCTAAAAGCCGCGTACACTATGTCGTTTCTTCCTGCAGTCACATTCAAAACAGCATTAGCAAATGACACTGATTTTGATAAATACATTGGTGGCGGCGACTCGACTAAGATTGCTAAAGCCAAATTTGCTATTGGGGCGATGTACGATGCATCAAGTGCAGATGTCAATGTAAGTCAAGGGTCGGTTAAGTTACCTCACTACTTAGAAACAAGCAGCAGCAAATGGAATACTCAGCCGTTTGAATCCGCTATGCCTAGCCTAGCTAAGGTTTCAAATGCTCTAAGTAATAGTGCAGAAAAGGCGAACATGGCCGCTCAACTTATTGCTGCTGGTATTGATGCAAGTATATTAGCGACGAGTCAAACAGAGCAGCTTAAACTCATTGGTTTAAACCTGACTCTTAAAGATGGTTCAGCACTTGATAGCGAGCGAGTCATCACCAAATACTCACCTGTTCCTCAAGTTAAATCATTAGAAGACGTCGAACTCTTACTGTTTACGCCAAATGGTTCTGATCCTACTAATGTTGTGATCTACCAACACGGTATCACCTCAGCGAAAGAAAACGCTTATGCTTTCGCTTACAACCTTGCAAAAGCAGGTGTAGCTGTATTGGCGATTGACTTACCGCTCCACGGTACACGTAGTTTAGATGATACTCGTTCGGCAAACGCTGACGTGTTAGCTTATCTGAACTTGGCGAACTTACCCGTCGCTCGCGATAACGTGCGTCAAAGTGCGCTTGATGTTATGGGCTTACGCGCATCTTTAGCCGTTTCATTAAAAGCTGGGGCACTCACAACGTCTCCATTGAAGGCATTTAATCTAACTACTGGCTCACAAGTGAAGTTCTTAGGCCACTCGCTAGGTGGTATTGTTGGAACAACAGCAGTTGCAGCCTCTAACCGTACTCTCGGTAGTGTCGCAGCTAATTCGCTTTACTCATTCAGTTCAGCAGCGATAGAAAACTCAGGCGGTCAGATATCTAACCTTCTACTGGGTTCTACAGAGTTTGGCCCTCAAGTTAAGCACAGCGTTGCGTTGAGCGCTTCAACTGAATACGCAGGTTTCGCAACCGCGAACTGTGGAAGCCTCTCTAGCAAACAGTGTTACACAACGTTTGAAGCAAACGCGACCGCTGCACAGAAAGCAACTATGACAGCCGCTTTCCAACAGTTCGCTTACGCTGCACAAACTGTGTTGGATACTGTGGATCCATTTACCAATGCTGCTTATCTAGTTGCTTCTGGCTCACCTGTTCTGCCTATTTATATGGGGCAAGTACAAGGTGATGATACAGTACCAAACACTGTGGCAAACGCTCCGTTCGCAGGAACGACACCGTTAGCAACTAAGCTTGGCCTAACAGTCGTTGATTCGAGTAAGACGACCCCTGACGGTGCGAAGGACTTTGTTAAGTTCAGTGATGTTGCTGCACACAGTACGTTTGTAATACCGCAAGATACCACTACACCAACACCTTTGGACGCAGGTCATCATGTAAGCATGCAGACACAAGCTGTAGACTTCTTGATCGACAACGCGTTAACTTCAGCATCTATTACTGCTTCTTTCTTGGAATAAGAATAGTTGCAACTAAACAAATGCCAGCCTAACCGCTGGCATTTTTGTTTCTACCACCAACCAACTATCCCTAGTTAACCGTTTGCATAAAACGTTAAAACACAAATGGTTGATCTCGGCTAAAATTAATCAAGACAGAATACCGTACGACCTCTTTCTTTATTGTAAATAAAGTGGATAATAGCCCCGTAATTAATACCTAATAAATGTGAGTCCATTATGTCTTCTGAAGCTACTATGCTAGAACGCTGCCAATCTAAATGTGAACTATGTGGTTCTGATTCTTCTCTTACTGCGTACGCAGTACCGCCACACAGCCACGTAACAGTGGATCACGGCATCATGGTTTGTGACAAATGCCTTGGTGAGATTGACGAGCCTAAAGATATCAACCACTGGCGCTGCCTAAGCGACAGCATGTGGAGTCAAGAGGCACCAGTTCAAGTAACGGCATGGCGTCAACTTACTCGTCTGAACACTGAAAGCTGGGCTCAAGACGCACTTGACATGATGTACCTTGAAGAAGAAACATCAGTTTGGGCACAAATCGGCATGTCTGCTGATGATAAGCCTCTTGATGTGAACGGCGTTGAACTTAAAAAAGGTGACGACGTAACAGTAATCAAAGACCTGCCAATCAAAGGGACTAACCAAGTGATTAAGCAAGGTACTGTTATCCGTGGCATCAGCGTTGGTGACGATCCTAAGCTTGTTTCTGGTAAAACAAATGGCGGTCAATCAATGTACGTAATCGCTGAGTTCTGCCGTAAGAAGTAATGACTTTTTACTCGTAGAATTAAGAAAGGCGCTCAATTGAGCGCCTTTCTTGTATCTATAATCTAACCATTCTTAATTTAGTTATTTCTCAACCAAACATCTTGGTTTTTAGGTGCTTTCTTCTTTTTCTTCTTGCCAGTTCCTGCTGGTGGCGCAACCGGTTTTAATGCAGCAACAAGTGCAGCGGTTGCTTCTTCATCCACTTCAAAGCCTTCGATTTGCTCACGCTCAAGACGAATTTTGTTCTTCTTCTCGATGATTGTGAAGTGATGGTAGTCTTCGTGATCGATCAAAGATAATGCTAAACCAACCTCACCTGCACGACCGCTTCGGCCAATACGGTGCATGTAGTCTGATGGACTACGTGGTAAGTCAAAGTTGATAACTACAGGAAGCTTTTCAATATCCAGACCACGAGCTGCGATGTCTGTCGCGATCAGAACGTCAATCTCGCCAGATTTAAAATCTTCTAGGATACGAGTACGTGAACCCTGACCTTTATCACCGTGGAATACTTCCGCAATGATACCGCGCTTGTATAGCTTGTCTGCCAAATGTTCACAGCTGTTCTTCGCATTCACGAAGATCAGAGCTTGGCGCCATTCGTGTTGCTGAATCAGGTGCGCTAACAAAGCTGTCTTACGACCTTTCTCTACTTCGAATACTCGCTGAACTAGCGTGCTCGCATTGGCACTTTGAAGTTGGACTTCAATTGGGTCGTTCAGTAATTCGTGAGTCAACGTTTTAACTTGCTCAGGGAAAGTCGCAGAGAACAACAGAGTTTGCTTCTTGCTTGGCAGCAGCTTCAAGATCGCGTCGAGCTCTTCGGTAAAGCCAAGGCTCAACATACGGTCTGCTTCATCAAGCACTAACGTTTTTACTTTATCGAGTTTGATAGCGTTGCTGGAGATTAGATCAAGCAAACGACCCGGCGTTGCCACCAAGATGTCTGTGCCGCCACGTAACGCTTGCATCTGAGTGTTCACCGATACACCACCGAATACACAAACAGTTTTGATTGCACCGTTGAAATGTACTGCGTAAGACTTAACGCTATCGGCAACTTGCTTAGCAAGCTCACGTGTAGGAACCAAGATAAGGCCAGAAACATAGTTACCTTTGCCTGAACGACGGTCCAGAGGTGCATCTTCATGGATTTGTTGTAACAGTGGAAGTGCAAAGGCTGCGGTTTTACCTGAACCTGTATTTGCGCCTGCAATTAGGTCGCGTCCTGCTAACACACTTGGAATAACTTGCGCTTGGATAGGCGTTGGCTGTTGGTATTCAAGCTCGGTAAGACGAGCCATCAAAGGAGAGATTAAGCCAAGATCAGAGAAGTTGGTTGGTGTTGTGGTGTTAGTCATTAATTGCAGGAACTCAAAGCTAAAATAATAGCGCGCTATATTAACGTATTTCAGCAGTATTACGTAACTAAATCGCCCCTTTCTCTCGTGTTTTAGCAATGAGCCCCCACTACAACACATCCAGTATCAAGTTATCGCAAGTTTAATTCAGCCATCCTGCTACCGTTTGTTCCGGTGTATACGAGTTAGGTTCGGTTAACCACACGGCTACTGCATCTGGTGTGGCGACTAAAGGAGAGAAATCGATATTGAATTGCCATTCAGACTCACCACGTCGATAGCCGTCATAAACCACGATAAAATCGTGCTCAAGTTTCTTACCTCTGTTCTCGCCCGCTTCAACGCTGGTGACTTCGTTCATCGCCAACAAGGCAATATGAGCGACATAATCACCTTTGCCTTCGTAATGCACGCTGAACGTATCGCCTTTATGGTTCACTGTTAATTTAGGATTAATTTGTTGTTGGAGCGATGGCAAGGTTCTGTCTAGCCAATTAAAGTAACCACGCCACTCTTTTCCATCGACGATAAAGCCCGGGGTATAAACACCACTTGTTACCCCATAAGCTTTGTACAAGCGTTGCTTCTGACTGAATGCCTTGCTCGCGAACTTATCTCCCCATCCTAGGTAGTCCCAGTAATCGACGTGATAGGCGAGCGGAATGACTTGTGTCCAAAGTTTAGGGTGGTCTTCAAAAGTACTAAGGTAGGCATCAGCAGGCGGACAACTTGAACAACCTTCAGAGGTGAACAGTTCGATAACCTGCGCAGGTTGACCTTCATTACTCCAGGTTTGTGCAATCGACACAGAAGAGTAAAAGCCGATCGGTAAGGCAAGTAAACAGAGTTTAATCAATGGTGAGTTGCAGCTGGCGTGTGACATACCGTGATCCTTGTACGAAGCGAATTTACTGGCGCTCAAATACAGACCGTTATGCCTAAGTCTTTCTTTCAGGTGATGAGTTTTCAGGTGCTTAGTTTATTTTAAATGCTTAGTTTCTTTGAGATACACAGCTTATTGCAGATACAAAAACGCCAGCTTCAGAAGCTGGCGTTTTCTTAAAATTCTATATTTTTACATGTTAACGCGGAGATTAACGGTTGATACCGATATCGCGTTGCATGTGACCAGATAGGTCGCTTGAGTAGTAACTACGTGGAGAGTTGTCTACAAAAAGAATATCGAAAATGTGTGCAATCAATCCTTTGAAGTTAACCGAGTAGGTCTTCTTATCCATAGAGTTAGGAACAGCGATAGTATTCATTTGCATTGCTTGAGCCATGATTGCCTCTCTATAAATTTGTTTAAGTGGTTCGTTCTGATGACAAGAATAATAGGTGATTTTTTACACGTTAAAAAATGACTAAATTTGGGCATTCAGATTAGTTTTTCTAATAAAACAAACCATTAACAACGCATGAAAATACATATTCACAAATGGTGACTATAAATTCACAATGGCGTTAAAATCATGCATTTAGTACAAATACCCTTCAAATCATAGTGGCCAATGTCACAGAAATTTTACATAAATAATTTTTCCACTTCATCGACCACATACCGATTATAAACTTTTCGATAAGTTATATTTGTTTCTAATTCACTTGTTCAATGTCTGGCTTCTTAGCATAAATCGACGCTATAACCGCAACCGTCATGGTAGAAATCAGCACCGCCAACGACCAATACGTCGGTATAGCCCATTCGCTATCAACCAGTAGCATTTTTACACCAATAAAGACCATGATGAATGCCAGCGCAGGCTTCAAGTAAATGAACTTATCCATCATGCCTTGCAGTACAAAGTACAAAGAACGGAGACCAAGTAACGCAAATACGTTTGCAGCAAGTACTAAGAAAGGTTCTTGTGTTACCGCAAAGATCGCAGGAATAGAATCCAATGCAAACATCACATCCATAACTGCAATCGCACCGATCACCAACATCATTGGAGTGAATGCCCATTTAGCACCCTGTTTAACCATTAATGCAGGGCCATGGAAATCTTCGGTTACCGGCATCACTTTACGAAGTAGCTTTTCAGGCAGTGTATTCACGCTTTCCTCTTCGCCCTTGTCTAACGCCAGTTTAATACCAGTACCAATCAAGAACGCAGCGAACACGTAAAGTACCCAGTGGTATTCCGCCAATAGCTGTGCGCCTAGTGCGATCATAATTGCACGAAGTACCAATGCACCAATTACGCCCCAAAGAAGCGCACGTGGTCTTAGATGCTCAGGAACTTGGTATTGAGCAAAGATCATCGCGAAAACAAATAGGTTGTCTACACTGAGTGATTTTTCTAGCAAGTAACCCGTAATGAATGACACGGTTGCTTTTTGCGCTGTGTAGTCACTATTTGGTGCATAAATGTCCCAGAATAAGTAAATAGAACCAGCAAACAAAAATGCAAGTACAAACCAAAAAACGCTCCAGATTGCCGCTTTTTTAATTGTGACGTTCCCACCACGAGTCTGATAGATATCAATAGAGACGAGAATCACTGTTAGCAGGAAAAAACCCGCATAAGTCGTCATGATTGGCGATGAAAAAAAGGATTCACTATTTGTAGATAATAGAGATTGAGTTGAGTTCATTATTCCTCCGGGCGGAAGAACTTTACAAAGACCTTCCGCAAACAAAACATATCAAGTTCCACGACGGATCTTGATTGTGATTGCGTTGGTCTCGTTGAAGTGAAATATGGGATTTCACCTTTACATACCGGATAGGCTCTTAGCCTAACGAGATGACGACATGTAAACTTGCGCTAACTACTCCCCAAACGCGTGGATAATATTCCCCTATTTGTGTTTCGTCTATTAAAATTTGCACTAGAAATACAAAAAAGGAGCAAATGCTCCTTTCTTATTGATGCCACCCTGTCAAATAGATACTCGAATTGATTCTAAGAATAAATCCGCTAACCAAATTCACGATGGCACTGCGTAGTTACACTGCAAAACGATCAAGTAATAATTCTGCGTAAATTACTATCTTGCGTAAATTACAATCCTGCAGTCGGTATCAAATACACTAACGCAGACCAAACCGATACCCAACCAACCACCGCTACTGCATCTAACCAATCTTTCTTATCCATGCTTATCTCCACAAGAAGTGTGACCTGCAGGAATAAAGCATAAACAATGCCAAATTTATAAACAGCTAGAACTAATAATGTTAAGTGCAAGCATTGACGCTGGCTATCTAAAACACTCCATGCAATTCAGCGGTTCATTGTGTTTAAGAGATTCTGGGTATTCTTGCAAGAACTCAATAAAACAGTCTGCCATAGAATCGGTCGTCACCACGCCATCACCTATCATATCTAAGACGGCGTTATAGCCCTCTTTTCCTTTCATGGTGTAGGCTGACGACGCGCCTCGGTAAATTCGGTCGCGAGACACAGGCTGCCAACCGGATGTTTCAGAGTGTATTTCTAGATGATGAATCCTATGTCCTAAGGGTGCTTCTTTGTGATAACAAAATCTCAAGTTATGAGTATAAGGAAAGCTACCTGAACCCGTGCCCACAACACCATTATCGAGCGCGTTGTTAATTGCCCCTTCGAGCATGCCTGCGATCGTTTCACCTTTTACGTCATACACACCAATGGGTACGGCAAACGGTAGTAGTTTTCCGGCAATATCGGCAACGGATACATCACCACTATTGAGTGAATTTCGCACTCCACCAGAGTTGTGAATCGCAAATTCAACCTGATGCCCTTTTTTGTTCATTAGGTAGTGAAATGATTGAGCAACCAAGGGCGCAAGCTGACTTGGACCTTTCTCATCCGGGATCCGAATATGGCGCAGTGTTGTGTCTGCATGAGCAATCACTTGTTGCTGAAGCTTTCGAACTCTCGGCTGGTATTTATCCGTCAGAATGCTCTGCAGCTCAGGATCTTTCTTACACACTGCAATATTAGGGTGATTATTCAAAAACTCACACGCCATATCATGAGCGTCGTCTTGCCCTACTTCACTTAGCTTTGCATCTATAAACAGTCGACGGCCTAACAGCAGTTCGTTTTTACCGTTAAAGTGAGTCACTTTGCCTTCAGCATCGAACTCGATTTCGCAGTGTCCTAAGCTCATGGCGTGGAAACCCGCTTGCACAACATAGGTGTCACCGACTTTCACACCGTAGTCATCGTCTTTGACTAAGCCAATATCAGAGAAATCACCTTGTAAGCGATGACTATGGCCACCAACAATGACGCCAATACCTGTTACGTTGGCTGCTAACTCTAAATCAGCTTCGTAACCAAGATGGCTAAGTAACACAATCTTGTTGATACCAGCTTTATGAATCTGCTCAATGGTCGCTTTTGCTGTTTCTAAAGCATTTTCAAATGGTGTATCGATATCTGGATTAGCAATGCCTGCCATCTTGTCGATGCTTAAGCCGAATATTGCAACCTTCTCGCTATCAAACTCTTTCGTTATAAAAGAAGCACTTCGCGTTGCAGTCAGATAAGGCTTAACAATTTCGTTGTCCGCTAAGGTATGAGTTTTATTGATATCCTCATTCGATAGATTCCAGTTACCGGCCAACAGTGGGAATTTGATTCTTTTAGCGAAAATCGCAACGGGCTCATTACCCATGTCTAGCTCGTGATTGCCGAGCGTCATGGCATCTATATTAAGGGCGTTCAACAAATCGGCGTTGGCTTTTCCCTTGAATAAAGAAAAGTACAAAGTGCCCTGGAAGCAGTCACCAGCATGCAGGAACAGGGTTCCAACCTTCTGACGCTGGGCATCTTGTTCTATTTGTTTGAAGCGTGTTGAAATTCGAGCAAAGCCACCAGTACTGACATAAGGTTCAATGATGTGGTTGTTCATTTTAAGTGATAGCTGTAACGAGGTTGGTTCAAAGTATGAGTGGGTGTCGTTGATGTGTGCCAACACTATTTTTGTCGGCTTATTCTTTTTAGTCATATTTTCTTCTCTCTTTGTCCCTTCATACTAGGTCGAGAATCATGACAGAATCGTGAATTTTATGAAACTGCACTGCAAAAAAATACTCGAGATAGATCGAAAATCTCATTTTGCACCGTATAAATAAACAACGGGTTTTGTGACAGGTGAGCATACCAGATTTGTGTTTTTCGATTATGATTAAAGATATCTGTTAGCTTTCAAACAATTAGCAGAGCCTTCCGTTAGGAGTAAGCCTATGCAACTAGAAAGAATCGAGATTTCTGGCTTTCGAGGTATTAAGCGCATGTCTCTTGCGTTTGATGAGCTAACCACGCTTATTGGTGAAAATACTTGGGGTAAGTCTTCATTATTGGATGCCCTTTCCGTCGTTCTCCCTTCAGACGGAGTTCCATATCACTTCGAAATGACCGATTTCCATGTCGATTA
Source organism: Vibrio sp. 10N.286.49.C3 (assembly GCF_041469545.1). Taxonomy (NCBI): domain Bacteria; kingdom Pseudomonadati; phylum Pseudomonadota; class Gammaproteobacteria; order Vibrionales; family Vibrionaceae; genus Vibrio; species Vibrio sp. 10N.286.49.C3. The sequence goes on along the minus strand of NZ_JBFRKT010000048.1, from coordinate 9,734 downwards.
CTCAGTTTCACATCCACAGTCTCAACACCTTCAAATTGTTCTCGCGTTAAAAGCCAACGATAAAAGTGAGCTAAATGCAGGACGTTATCGCAAACTCAAGCCGGTGTGGGTTCAAGACGAGTTTGGTGTTTTTCGTATCTATTATCGAATCAGTGCCACGTTAGAACAGTATGAAACGACAACACACTATGCATTTTTGGGGTTGGACGGAAACCCTCTCAAGCTTCATCACTCAGAAAAGCTCGCTCAAGAATTAATGACGTTACACCCTGTAATTCGTTTAAGAGATGCAAGACACTTCGATCGCCCTTTCAACGGCAACTCACTTAACCATAATGCTCACCTACCAGCCAATGTTCATGCTAGCAACGGTCACGCTAATAATGTGAACGGAAATAGTAACGGCCAGAGTCAAACAACCAATGGTAATGGCAGCAATGGAAACGGCAATAACGGAAATGGGCGTCAGGCAAGGATAGAAAAGCGCATCGACAACACCTGCCGTCGCCTTATGGCAATACCCGGACATGTTAATAAAGGTGAAATGCGCAGTAGTCTTGAGTCGATGCAAAGCTTAATAGAACACTACTTCTCATTTAAGAGTGTCTCACGTAAAAATCCGAGAAAACCGCGTGATGGGTTACTTTACTCAGCTGGTGCGAACGACAAGAGCATTCATCAATTGGTCGAAGAGACCAAAAACAAACAAACTCGCTTATTATTCATGGGGTTGCTTAATGCCTATTTGCAAGCAAAAGGGCCAAATGACTTAAGAAGATGTGCTCGCCCTCTTTTGATCCTTGAAGATCCAGAAGGTCGATTGCACCCAACGCACTTGGCAAGGGCTTGGAGCTTGATGCAAAAGCTGCCCATGCAAAAAATCCTGACCACCAACAGTGGCGATCTACTTGCTGCTGTGCCGCTTCAATCGATTCGTCGTTTAGTACGTCAGTCAGATAAAACCATTGCCAACCAACTCAATGTGAACCACTTCAGCAAAGATGAACTTCGTCGAATTGGTTTTCATATTCGTTTTCACCGGTCCGGCGCTCTGTACGCTCGCTGCTGGTTGTTAGTAGAAGGTGAAACCGAAGTCTGGTTGTTTAACGAGTTAGCCAACCAATGTGGGTATAACCTTGCTGCGGAAGGCGTTCAAATTATTGAGTTCGCGCAGTCTGGTCTTAAAGCGCTCATTAAAGTAGCGCAAGAGTTTGGTATCGATTGGCATGTAGTAACTGATGGTGATGCAGCCGGAAAAAAATATGCGGCGACTGTGCTATCTAAACTTGGTAATGATCAAGAACGACATCGCCTCACAGAACTGCCTGATAGAGACATCGAGCACTACTTGTACATGAATGGGTTTGAGAACTTTTTCAGAGACATGGTTAAGATTCCTTATGATCACCCTATTCCAGCGAAAAAAGTTGTGGCTAAAGTTCTCAAGAAACACGCAAAACCAGACCTGGCTTTAGCGATCGTGTCTCATTGTGAGAATCAAGGACAAGACTGTATTCCATTGTTGTTGAGATGGACTTTGAAACGCGTGATCACCATGGCAAACGGAAATACCTAGCTTCTTGCTTATCTGATAAGTGCTATTAGTTCTTCTGTTGATAATTTCTTGAATTGATTAAGAAACCAAAAAAGGCACACCAAGTGGTGTGCCTGTATAAATCGATATACAAATTAATTGGGGGTTATCTTGCAAGAGTTCACAGTGACTAAACTAAGGTTAGGTTAACGAATT
>NZ_JBFRKT010000048.1:0-7219 GCF_041469545.1 Vibrio sp. 10N.286.49.C3 | reverse complement strand
GGTTAGGTTAACGAATTAAGCCTTGGCTTGTTTAGCGTGTTGTTCAACCGCTTCCGAAGATTGAGTCGATTTTTCGTGAAGCCAAAGCCCCGTTGCTTTCATCAAGTATCCAAAGACACCACCAAGCAGTAAAGATGGCACGACAAGTTGCCAATCGCCGCCTGCTGCAAACGTCGCGCAGCAACCAATAAAGGTCCCTGGGATATAACCTAGCCACGCTTGTTTGGCTTGAATACACATAAAGAAAGCGACAATAGCGGTAATCATATAGCCTAATATCTCTAACCCTGCGAAGGTCGAGCTTTCGATAATCACCATTGCCCAGAATACACCTGTCATGTTGGTCAGTAAGCTGCCTGCTAGTCCTTTAACGCCGCCCGTTGGCGAAGCAAAATAACTGGTGCAACCTAAGAAACCGGCCCATGACAGCAAGCCGAAAGAGATAGCTATCCATCCCCATAGACCTGACAAAATACCTGTTGTTAATGAAATCGCGACTAATGTACTCATGCTATTTCTAAAGCCTAATTACGAAATTCATCGCACCGGATTTAGCCTCACTTAAAATCAAGTAAGCATATTATGGGAAGAACGCCTTCTTTTAGCCGATCATGATCACATTAATAATGTACGTGAATATGCATTTATCACCAGATAGAGACCGGAATCGCTTATTCAACACATTAGGTTATAAGGGGCTGTTAACCTTTCGAGCTTTATTTTGCAGCTCTTGTGGGAAATTTATACAAGGCAGAGGCTTTGATGTGTAGTTAGCCTACATGAAAAGGCGATAACGCAGTAGAAATGAACCACAAGGACTGCCCGAAGGGTTCGGTTAAAATCGCTTTATGCTTTGTTGAAGAATATTTGCTTAAAATGACTAGGCTACATACTCTTCGCCGCGCCTAAAACGATTTTACCTCGAACAAAACTTAACCACGAAAGGTCAACAGCCCCTAGCCTTTATCAAATTACCGTTATAGAACCGACGGCTTACCTTTCATCATGCGCTTACCTTCTCGCTTAATACATTCAGCAAGTGGGTTTTCTGTCATATCCGCACGCCAAATAAACGAAAGCGTACGTTCCATTTCAAGCTCAGGAACATTCAAAGTAACGAGCTGGCCAGATTCAACAAACTGCTCGACATCGAGATAAGGTAAACACGTTAAATATGGGCCGTTTGCTACCAAACTTCTTAAAACAGGAACGTGTTCATATTCTCGCCAAACATCAAGATCACCAATTAAATGATGAATAGAGCTATCAAAAACTTTGCGAGTACCTGAACCATGTTCACGCAATACCCACTTCGCTTGTTCTAGTTGCGCCAAACTGACACGTTCACGCTTTGCAAATGGGTGATGAGCCGATGCAACCACCGTTAAATGGTCGGTACACCACACTTCTTGATGAACTCGGTTATCGTCACAGCGACCTTCGATAACGCCAAGGTCATATTGGTAATCTAATACGCCATCTATAACCGCATCGGTACTTTGTACACCAAGCGAGATTCGCATCTCAGGAAAGTCGTTATCAATAATACTGATGAGGTCTGGAACCAGGTGTTCTGCCGGGGTTTGGCTCGCACCGAGTTTGAGCTCTCCACTCAATAAATGCTGCTCGTAAAAGCCCATTTCAATTTGCTGTGCATCTTGCAGTAAACGCTTCGCTTTTGGCCTAAGCCACATGCCCCAATGAGTGAGCGCCATTTGCTTGCCCTGCCTTTCAAACAAAGGCCTGCCGAGCATTTTTTCCAACTGTGCAAGAGACATACTTGTCGCCGACTGAGTCAATGCAAGCCTATCAGCTGCCTGACTTACGCTTCCCGAATCTGCTACCGCGTCAAAGACGGCGAGTTGCTTTAATGAATAACGCAAAATCTATCCTTAATTCTTTTAATAACTTATGTCCTGCTGCTCGTTTTTTGTTAAGCCGATGAGCAATCAATTTCATTCTACGCCTAACCAAATCTATATCAATATTTTTGATGTGGTTTCTAAAAATTATCAATTTTACCTCTACCCCTCAACCCCCTAATCTGGAATGGCAGGACACAACGAACCCTGCAAAACATTACTGATTAACCATTACGGATTAACCAAGTCATTAACACTAGGAATTACACATGACGGATTGTTCAAGGGGGGGATATGGCAACCAGCACTTCTGAAAATCAGCAACTGTTCTCGCCAACAGAAATGATGGCGGAAGCCGAGAAATTTGCATTAAGCAAAGCAAATAAAACCAGCAGCATGACATTGAGTTTGGCAATCATGGCTGGCGCATTCATCGGGCTTGCTTTTTTATTCTACATCACGGTGACCACAGGTAGCGCTGATGCAGGATGGGGATTAAGTCGCTTAGCCGGTGGTCTTGCATTCAGCATGGGGTTAATCCTGATTGTTATTTGTGGTGGCGAGCTATTTACCAGTTCGGTGTTATCAAGCATTTCATGGGCTAATAAGCAGATAACCTTCACCAAGATGCTGTCTATCTGGGGCAAGGTATATGTAGGCAACTTTATCGGTGCCATGTTCCTACTGGCTTTGGTAAGTGCAGCAGGCTTATATCAACTGGATGGCGGGCAATGGGGCTTAAACGCTCTAAACATTGCTCAACACAAGCTACACCACAGCCCTGTTCAAGCTTTCGCTTTGGGTGTGCTTTGTAACTTACTAGTGTGTTTAGCAATTTGGTTAACGTTCAGCTCAGCTAACGCCATGACTAAAGCAATGATGACCGTATTACCCGTTGCAATGTTCGTTAGCTCAGGCTTTGAACACTGTGTGGCGAATATGTTCATGGTTCCATTAGGCATCACAATTCAAGCATTCGCACCAGAGAGTTTTTGGATGCAAATTGGCGCAACATCAGCCCAGTATGCAGACCTGAACATCATGAAATTTGTCACTGCAAACTTAATACCAGTGACATTCGGCAACATTGTAGGTGGTGCGGTATTGGTCGGCTTAGCCAATTGGAGTATCTACCGTCGCCCGCAGCTTAAAGCGGCAAAAATTACAGCAATAACTCAAACAACAGAAATTACGTCAGTTAAGGAAACCACTATGAACACTACAACTACTATCAAGCAAATCATGAACACTCAACCAATTACACTGAGCGTAGAAATGCCTACTTCAGTGGCGATTGATTCACTTTTAGATGCTCAACTTGTTAGCGCTCCTGTTTGCGATGTTGAAGGCCGCCTAGTAGGTATCCTCTCTGTTCACGACGTAATGGTTGACCTTTGGTGCCAAGACTACATTCCGACTAAAGGTCAGAAAGTGGTAGACCTAATGAGCCGTGACGTAGTGGCTATTGATGCAAACGACAAACTGGTCGATGTTGCTGAGTTCCTATGTATCGATAAAGAACAACTGTACCCGACAACAAGCATGGGCTATGCCACTCGCCTGACCTCTCTTTCTTTAGAAGAACGTGCAAAAGCGATGAAAGTAAGCCAACCACATATGCTTCCAGTGCTAGAAAATGGCGTAATGGTCGGTGTGATGACTCGTACTGAAGTTATGCAAGCACTACGTCCAATCTATGGCGACCGCCTAAACGTGGTTCCAAAGGCTGAACTAGAAACGGCTTAACTAGCGACTGTTTACAAAGCAAGCGTTTCATTAGAAACAAAGTAACGAATCGTAGGCTGAACTATTAGGGATTAGTCGTTCAGCTAGATAACTCAGTCATTGCAACGTTGACTGGCAGAGGTAAATGGTGGCTTAAGACGCAGTAAAAGGTTTGACACAAAACAGACCTAAACGCGTGGCCATTTACCTCAATAAAAAAGGCGCAAAGTGAAAACTTTGCGCCTTTCTCTATATTCTAGCTGCTTTGCTACTTTCCATATTACTAAATAACCGGCTAACGCTGCCCTATCTCGTATCGACTAGGATTTTGATCTTTCTAAATATGTTGATAGCGATTATTGATAGCTAGATTACTTCTTTACACCTTCAACATGCAGATCCATGTCTACATAGCTTGAAGCGCCCATTACTGGGATATTGAAGTCAGCAAGCTCTAGACGAGTTGTACCAACGAAACCAGCACGCTCACCGCCCCATGGGTCTTGACCAGCACCGATGAATTCAGCTTCGATAACGATAGGCTTAGTTACACCGTGAAGTTTAAGGTCACCCATAACTTCAAGTTTGCCGTCGCCTTTATCAACCACTTTTGTGCTGTTGAATGTCGCATCAGAAAACTTACCAGCATTGATGAAATCACCGCTACGGATGTGCTTATCACGCTCTGCGTGGTTTGAGTCAAGGCTAGTTGTATCAACCGTTACGCTGATTTTAGACGCTTCAACGTTGCTCTCATCAAATGAGAAGTCACCTGAGAATGTGTTAAAACGACCTTGGATAAAGCTGTAACCTAGGTGGCTAACTTTGAAGTTAACTGAAGCATGCGCACCTTTTGTATCAATCACGTAATCAGCGGCGTTCGCAGCGAAAGGCATTGCCATAGCAAATGCTAATCCTGTAGCGATAATTGACTTTTTCATTTTGAAGCTCCTATCATTTTTCGTAGCGTATCGTCTTTGTCGATAACGTGGTGTTTTATCGCCGCTAAGGCGTGCACTGATGCCATAATGATCAGTACCCATGCAGCATAGTAGTGAACCGTTCCTGCGAGATCAGATTGGTTTGCAAATAGTTCACCCATACTTGGTACAGTGAACCAATTGAATACCTCGATCCCACGGCCATCTGATGTCGAAATCAAATAACCTGAAATAAATAAAACCGCTAAGTTAATGTACATAAATCCATGAGCGATCTTCGCCGCTACAACTTCATAGCTTTTACCTTCCACATTAGGTGACGCGGTAACTAGCTTCCAAAGCAAGCGGATAATGGTAACGGCAGCCAAAAGAATGCCTACCGAACGGTGGTAGTCTGGTGCTGTTTTGTACCACTCACTGTAGTAAGAAAGATCAACCATCCATAGGCCTACACCAAATAGGCCAAATATTGCGAGTGCTGAGATCCAATGCATTGCTCTTGCTAAAGGATTGTAATTTTTGACGTTGTTGTTCATGCATCTCTTCCGAATGTTAACGTGTCGTGTAGTTTTGAAAAGCGTACCCTACACCAAGTTTGCGTAACATATTATTTACCAAGTTTTACATTAGTTACATCATTTCAAATTAAACGAGTTATTCAAAAATTTTGAACAAGTTGCTTTATGGACAAATTTCTTTGTCGAACAATCGCTTGCTGAGTTATATTTCAACGATTTGTTCAATTTCATAGAGCTCATCTGATATGTCTAACATCTTACGTTCCATCACTTTTTGAGCGTCTTCTATCCCCTTGTTGTAATACACGGCTCCAAACTTTTTACTGATGAAGTCGACTAAGAATTCAGTGTCGAACTGACCAAGCTCTACATCGAGCTCATCTTGTAGGTACTTTTGAAGTGTATGAGTGAGTTCGGATTTTTGCTTTGAATCTAATTGAATGGTCATGGGTGTTTCCAAATAAAGAGTATGTAGAACAATTGTGATTAGCCGACTAAGCTATAATTTCGTTAGCTCACTGCAACTCTGCCAATCAGTTCAAGTTTTCTAACTAGCTATAATTCCTCATAATTTAGTTTACAGACCAGTAGAGTGCCAGTGCTATCCATAAAATCGCTCAGTAATGGTTAATTTTGATAGAGGGATCAAGAACTCGCACTTTGACAATAGGTAATGGCGCCGAAATTACCGTACTATTGCCCATCAATAAGATAGCAACCGTGTATAAGAGGCTTCATTGTTATTAGATCTGGTGATTAAAAGCGTCAATCAGTTTCAAGACGATTGCTTGAAACTTTGTGAGCGTCATTACCCTACCGTACACAATCAAGGGATCAGTGAACATCACATAGGCAAAGCGTTTGCGAGACGAATGGAGCACACTTTCGTTAGCTTCAATCATGCAAGCAACGTAAGCCCACTAGAAATGCTCTCTTCTGGTGAAACGCCACGACACTTCCGAATCTCTTCTGAAATTGGTACCGTTTGGATGATTAGCCACCATATGGTGAGCGCAGGAAAGACTTGTCGTAAAAAGTTGATGCTGGACATTCATAACTGGCAGCAAGAGTACGGATTTGCCATTCAACCCAATGACCTATTGATTATTGTCTCCGACCATTGGATAAGTCGAAGCAAAAACAGTGGTGAACTCTTGCATTGGTGGATGGGGGAACTCCCAGACCAGATTAGCGACTACAGCCTACAAGGTATCACGCTAAGAGAGAGTGATACTCAATTCGCAGATGATTTAAATAGTAACTTCAAAATCAGTCCGTGTTTTATCCGATTCGCTCACCCGCTAAAACGCTCTGGAAATCAACAACTAGTTCGTAAATACCTGCAACTTTATGCGGTAATACAATGGCAGTAAAATACAAGCCAATTTTCAATTTGATATATAACGTAAATAATTATACCTACACTATTATTTTATAAAATAACACCTATAATCCACTCATTTATTATCCGGATTCTCCAGTTTACTAATTAATAACTTAACAACCTCAATATTAATTTTGAGAGACAGACATCATTTTTATGTAACCACAAAGATCTATTTATTTTATTATTTTGATACTCACCCAGAATGTAAGCCTTTAACCATATTTATTTCAGGTGTATACGTGTTAAGGCTTTATATTGATAGGGTTGATATGATATAGGTTACTCAGACATTAAATTCACTGAACCTATTAAACAAGCTAAGTAATACGTATCCTTGATACATAATGACCTTTATCATCCTGATTTTTCGCTGACTTTAATTATTTAAATGTTACCGTGACAAATTAATTTTTATTAATTGACAATTTATCAACACCTGTCAATATTATGACAACTGTGACGTATATTCTCGTCTCTGAATAAACACCTTTTATTAGCGATTATGATTTTATCAGACAGAAGTGAATTTATTAGTTGTATATCTGTGGATGCCGATATGCAGTTTATTGCTAAATACCAAGACTTAACACTTAAAAGTGTCTACCAACCTATATTTGATTCTTCTTTGACTCAGATAGGTGTAGAGGCTTTGGTTCGTATTTCCAATTGTAAAGGTGATGTCGTTCGCCCAGATCACTTCTTCCATTCAGACGAAACCTCATACACAGACAAAATCAACGTAGAGAGGCTGAGCCGAGCCATTCACATCGGCTTTGTTGCGTAATT
>NZ_JBFRKT010000047.1:0-100617 GCF_041469545.1 Vibrio sp. 10N.286.49.C3 | reverse complement strand
GTCCACTCCGCCACTTATTCAGAGGTTCAGCTCTTTAAAACTGAAATAGGGGTGTAGCTCCAATTGGCAGAGCAGCGGATTCCAAATCCGCGTGTTGGGAGTTCGAATCTCTCCACCCCTGCCATATTTAAGGCTCTAGCAGAAATGCTAGAGCCTTTTTGCTTTCTGAAGCTAATTATGCGCCATTAGCAAAGCAGCGGATTCTCCGGTTTGCCAAAATAGCGCGTGTTGGGAGTCTAAACTTTCACTCCTGCCACATACAAAGCCTCAGCAGAAATGCTAGGGCTTTTTACGTCTGTTGCTTCTTCGAAGCAATGTTGGGAGAACTAGGCGTCCTCCTAACTTACCAATCTGGTTGAATCTCCGGAGTGCCGACTCAGTCCTCCTCTGGCATATTTAAGGATCTAGACTGCACGCCCCGGTAGAAAGACTAGACCCTTCTTGCTACTGCATCAGATGTTCTATAGAGAAGTTTCGGTTCTAGAACATTGGTGTGCGAAGCTTTAACTCTAATTACAATTCCTCTTCGATCGTGGTTCTCTTTCTACACTTTATTATGCTTTCAATACTTCACTTGAAAAGAAGGCCATGTATCTTTACTTAATTTATTTCCGTAAATGCTTTGTGTTTATCTTCGCTCGAATGCACTCAAACTGGTGGTTGCTTGTTGGCCTGTTTGGAAGCGTTAGGTACGACCAAGAGTCGTGATTGCAGATAGCAATCATGACTAAAGTAGTGGTCAGAGATAAGGGAGCAACTTGTAGGCTAGAGAGGCGTGCTTGTTGATGGACACAGGTACAAAAAAGGCCGCTTCTACTAAGCGACCTTCGTTTATATTTTTAGGTATTAATCCAATTCTTTCTCAGCTTGTTTCGCTTTTTCTATCATTGGAGTGATTGTTGATCCTTGAACCAGAATAGAGAACACAACAACAGCATAGGTCATAACGAGGATTATCTCTTTAACATCTATTGCTTTGTCTTCAATCACCCAGATACCTGAAGGGATTGAAAGTGCCATAGCTAGAGCTAAGCCTCCGCGTAGACCACCCCAAGTTAGAATCTTAGTCGACCATGGGTTGTAAGTTCTAAAGCGTTTAAATCCAATATAAGACAAGAAAACACTTAGATAGCGTGCACTCAATACTAGAGGGACTGCGAACGCCATCAAAATCCAATCTTCTTGGTGGAACTTGAATAGCAGCATAGACATACCAATCAATAAGAATAGTACGCCATTTAAGAACTCATCTATTAATTCCCAGAAATGGTCTAGGTGCTCCTCACTTTCCTTAGAAAATCCGATGAAGCGTGTCCAGTTGCCTATCATGATACCAGATACCACCATTGCTAATGGTCCAGATACATGCAGAACCTCTGCAAAAGCATAACCAGCTGTAGGAATACCGATGGTTAATAGCAACTCCATCGAGTGGTCATCTGTGTTGCTGATTAGATAGTGGAATATCAAACCTAGAACAAATCCGTAGACGATACCGCCAATAGCCTCTTGGACGAATAACATGGTCACGCTACCTACAGTCGGAGCTTCTGTGCCGAACGCAATGGTAAATAGGGTTACGAAGATAACTAGGCCAAAACCATCGTTGAATAGAGATTCTCCCTCGATTTGAGTAGAGATTCGTCTGGGAGCATCGAGCTTCTTCACTATTGCTAATACAGCTATTGGATCGGTTGGAGATATTAGAGAACCAAACAGTAAGCAATAAATTAGGTCAAATTGAATACCGATAAATTGACAGAACCCATAAAGTACAAAGCCAATAAAGAATGTCGAAAATAGCGTAGCACCAAGAGCGAGTACCGTTATTTCCCATTTCTGATCTTTTAGATTAGGTAACTTAATTCCCAAACCACCTGCAAAAAGTAAGAATCCCAGTATTCCTTTTAGGAGGAAGTCTTCAAAGTTGATACTGGCAACGGTTTCTGAGGCGATGTCAGCCAATTGGAACCAATTGTTTTGTCCCGCAATGATAATCAATAGAGATAGCATCATTGAGCCAGCTGTGATGGCGATGGTTGTCTGCATTTTACCAATTTTGGTATTAACGAAAGCAATAAGCATGGCTGCAGCGGACAAGAAGCATAAGGTGTAATAGACCGACATTGGGATTCCAATATGTAACAAAATATGAATTTTAATTCTCGTTCTCTCATGCTCAAATAGCAAACATTTTTTTGTCATGACTTGGTCATTTACTTCATGTTTTAGACGTCTAGACTCCTTTTAAATGTGTGGTAGGATGGAGAGATAATTAAAGGAATGAGGTTGTATCGTGGGAAGTAATGTAAGGCAAAAGATTGACGCTTTGTTGAAGCAACGAATTTTACTGATTGATGGTGGCATGGGTACCATGATTCAGGATTATAAATTGGAAGAGCAAGACTATCGCGGTGAGCGATTTGCTGATTGGCATAGTGACTTAAAAGGTAACAATGACCTTTTGGTACTTACGCAGTCTAAGCTTATCAAAGATATCCATATGGAGTATTTGGAAGCTGGTGCTGATATCCTCGAGACCAATACCTTTAACGCTACAACCATCGCTATGGCCGACTATGATATGGAAAGTCTTAGCGAAGAAATTAACTATGCTGCTGCTAAGTTGGCTCGTGAAGCGGCAGATGAATGGACAGTGAAGACTCCTGATAAACCCCGTTTCGTGGCGGGTGTGTTAGGTCCAACTAACCGAACTTGTTCTCTCTCCCCAGATGTTAATGATCCGGGCTATCGTAATGTGAGTTTTGATGAACTTGTAGTGGCGTATTCTGAGTCGACTCGTGCTCTTATCAAAGGCGGCTCAGACCTTATTCTTATCGAGACTATCTTCGATACACTCAACGCGAAGGCATGCTCTTTTGCTGTTGAATCAGTCTTTGAAGAAATGGGTATCATTTTACCTGTTATGATCTCCGGTACTATCACCGATGCATCTGGTCGGACGCTTTCCGGACAAACAACAGAAGCATTCTATAATGCCCTTCGTCATGTAAAACCTATCTCATTTGGATTGAACTGTGCATTAGGCCCAGATGAATTGCGCGAATATGTCGGTGAGATGTCTCGTATCTCTGAATGTCATGTTTCTGCACACCCTAACGCGGGTTTACCTAATGCATTTGGTGAGTATGACCTTTCTCCCGAAGATATGGCTGAACACGTCAAGGAATGGGCTGAAAGTGGTTTCTTGAACTTAATTGGTGGTTGTTGTGGTACGACGCCAGAACATATACGCCAAATGGCAGAAGCTGTTGAAGGTGTAACTCCGCGCCAATTACCAGATTTACCCGTCTCTTGTCGTCTCTCTGGTTTAGAGCCATTGACGATATCCAAGGAATCTCTATTTGTTAACGTGGGTGAGCGAACTAACGTCACGGGCTCTGCTCGCTTTAAGCGCCTTATCAAAGAAGAGCTATATGATGAAGCTTTGAGTGTGGCTCGAGAGCAAGTTGAGAATGGCGCTCAAATTATCGATATCAACATGGATGAAGGGATGCTAGACGCTGAGGCGTGTATGGTTAAATTCCTTAATCTATGTGCGTCTGAGCCAGAGATCTCGAAAGTACCAGTCATGGTCGACTCTTCAAAATGGGAAGTTATCGAAGCAGGTCTGAAATGTATTCAGGGTAAAGGTATCGTTAACTCGATCTCATTGAAGGAAGGGAAAGAGAAGTTTGTCGAGCAAGCTAAATTAGTTCGTCGTTATGGTGCTGCAGTCATTGTGATGGCATTCGATGAAGTCGGCCAAGCTGATACTCGAGAGCGCAAAGTCGAGATCTGTACTAATGCCTACAATATTCTTGTTGATGAAGTTGGTTTCCCGCCAGAAGATATTATTTTTGACCCGAACATTTTCGCAGTGGCTACTGGTATTGATGAGCATAACAACTATGCGGTCGATTTCATTGAAGCAGTAGGGGACATCAAACGAGACTTACCTCATGCAATGATCTCTGGTGGTGTATCGAATGTTTCATTCTCATTCCGAGGTAATAACTACGTTCGTGAGGCTATCCACGCAGTATTCCTATATCACTGTTTTAAAAACGGTATGGATATGGGTATCGTAAATGCTGGGCAATTAGAGATTTACGATAATGTGCCTGAGGATTTACGTGAAGCCGTAGAAGATGTGGTTCTAAACCGCCGAGATGATTCCACTGAGCGCTTGCTAGATATCGCAACTGAATATCTAGAGCGTGCAGTTGGAAAAGTTGAAGATAAATCTGCTTTAGAGTGGCGTACCTGGCCAGTAGAAAAACGCTTAGAGCATTCCTTAGTTAAAGGTATTACCGACTTTATTGTTGAAGATACCGAAGAAGCACGTGTTAATGCCTCTCGCCCTATCGAGGTGATAGAAGGCCCATTAATGGATGGTATGAATGTAGTTGGTGACCTCTTTGGTGAAGGTAAGATGTTCCTTCCTCAAGTGGTGAAATCTGCACGTGTTATGAAGCAAGCGGTAGCCCATCTAGAGCCATTTATCAATGCAACCAAAGACGTAGGTGCAACTAACGGAAAAATCTTACTTGCGACCGTAAAAGGCGATGTTCACGATATTGGAAAAAATATTGTGGGCGTTGTCTTGCAGTGTAATAACTACGAAATTATCGATTTAGGCGTGATGGTTTCATGTGAAAAAATCCTTAAGGTCGCTAAGGAAGAAAACGTCGATATCATTGGCCTTTCGGGTTTGATCACTCCTTCCCTGGATGAGATGGTGCATGTTGCGAAAGAAATGGAAAGACAAGGCTTTAAACTGCCTCTTCTCATCGGTGGAGCAACCACATCTAAAGCGCATACAGCCGTTAAGATTGAACAGAACTACTCTGAGCCTGTGGTCTACGTAAACAATGCTTCACGTGCGGTGGGTGTGTGTACTTCGTTGCTATCTAACGAATTGAAACCTGCATTTGTTGAGAAGTTGAATATTGATTACGATCGCGTTCGCGATCAGCATAATCGTAAGAAGCCTCGTACTAAACCGGTCACTCTTGAAAGAGCACGTGCTAATAAAGTAGCTATCGATTGGGATGCTTACACGCCACCGGCACCCGCTAAACCGGGAGTTCACATCTTTAATGATTTTGATGTGGCAACTTTGCGTCAGTACATCGACTGGACTCCATTCTTTATGACATGGTCATTGGTCGGTAAATACCCTGCAATTCTTAGTCATGAAGAAGTGGGCGAGGAAGCGAAACGCTTATTCAAAGATGCCAACGATTTATTGGATCGAGTACAGAAAGAGAAATTACTTGAAGCTCGTGGGATGTGTGCGATGTTCCCTGCTAACAGCGTTGGCGATGATATCGAAGTGTATACCGATGAATCTCGTACTGAAGTGTTAAAGGTTTTACACAACCTTCGTCAACAAACCGAGAAGCCAAAAGGTTTTAACTACTGTTTGTCTGATTACATTGCGCCGAAAGATAGCGGTAAAGCGGACTGGATTGGTAGCTTTGCAGTGACTGGTGGTATCGGCGAGCGTGAGCTTGCTGATGAATACAAAGCCAACGGTGATGACTACAACGCGATTATGATTCAGGCGGTTGCTGACCGATTGGCTGAAGCGTTCGCTGAATACCTGCATAAAGAAGTGAGAAAGGACATTTGGGGCTACTCGCCGGACGAGGATCTGTCTAATGACGATTTGATTCGTGAGAAGTACCAAGGTATTCGTCCAGCTCCAGGTTACCCTGCTTGCCCAGAACATACAGAAAAAGGAACGTTGTGGGAGTTGATGGACGTTGAAAAAGCGATCGACATGTCACTAACCACGAGCTACGCGATGTGGCCTGGTGCTTCAGTGTCTGGTATGTATTTTTCACATCCTGATGCCCGATACTTTGCGATTGCACAGATTCAACAGGATCAAGTGGATAGCTATGCCGACCGTAAAGGTTGGGATATGTTGGAAGCTGAGAAGTGGCTAGGCCCAAACATTAACTAGTTTGAATCTATAACGAGCTTTGATTCGTAACGTAAAAAAGAGAAAGGGTTGCTTAATAGCAACCCTTTTTGTATCTGTAATTTAGTTATTTATCTGTCGATGATAAACGGACTATCTACTCAAATAACTCTTGATGAAGTTTTTGAATCGCCAACTTAGACACAGATTCATTTAGTAAGAAGCATAGGTTGTGTGGGCTTGCTCCGTAACAAATCATACGTAGGTTGAAATCTTCTAGAGTGCCGAATACCTGCTTTGCATAGCCTTTGCTTTCGCTCATGTTGTTACCAATAAGAGCAACAAGGCATAGGTCGTGCTCAATATCTACGGAACACAACTCTTCAAGCTCAAGGCGAGCGGCTTCAGGTAACTCAGGAGCACCACCAGAGGTATCGGTTTGATCGAGAGTAAGTGAGACACTGATCTCTGAGGTCGTAATTAGATCGACTGAGATCTTATGTTTAGCCAGGATCTCGAATACCTTTGCCAAAAAACCATAGGCATGGAACATGTTAGCGCTGCGTAGCGTAACCATGGTTTGGTTGCAGCGTAGGGCAAGCGCTCTGAACAGAGGAGAGCTTTCAACTTGTTGACGAATCCATGTTCCACCAAGCTCTGGTGCTTTTGATGAGCCGACAAAAACAGGGATTTGATGGCGTAGTGCAGGAACCAGAGTTGAAGGGTGTAATATTTTCGCGCCAAAGTTTGCCATCTCAGATGCCTCACTGAAGCTGATCTCTGGGATAGGAGATGCTTTCGATGCGATGCGTGGATCTGTGGTGTAGATGCCTGGAACATCAGTCCAAATTTCTAAGCCAATCGCTTGTACCGACTCCGCAATCAGTGCAGCTGAATAATCACTGCCGCCACGACCTAACGTTGTGGTGTTACCTTCGCTGTCGGCACCGATAAAACCTTGGGTAACGACAACTTGTTCTTCGCAAAGTGGAATCAGTTTCTGCTGTGCAAGGGCTGCAATATCTTCCAGTTGTGGTTCTGCTTTACCGAAATCATCATTGGTGCGCATCACTTCTCTGATATCAAAACGAGTCGCTGGTGTACCACGTTCGCGAATGATTTGAGCGAGGATATGTGTCGACATCAGTTCGCCACATGCCACTAGGTGATCGGTGAGTTTGGTACTGGCTTGGAATGATGCAGCTTCTGCAGCGCTCGCAATATCATCCAGAATACAGTGCACATCTTTTTCAATGCTAATTGGGTCAGCTAGCTGAGCAAGAATCGTATTATGAATGTCGGTTAACTGTGTCACTAGTTCTTGGCGACGAGTTTTATCTTGAACACCATTCGCGAGTTCAACAAGCAGGTTAGTCACGCCAGAGCATGCGCTACTCACGACCAGTTTCGTATTTGAGTTGTTTTCAATAATGGCAGCACAACGGCTCATTGCTTCAAAGTTGGCAACACTTGTTCCACCAAACTTAGCGACATTAAAAGAACCAGCTACATTAGATGCACTCACGATATATCTCCCACGATTTCCTAAAATAAAATTACTGTTGGGTAATCCAACGTCCGATGTTTTTCGAAGAGAGTTTTAGAGCAAAAAAGAGAGGAATTATTAGAATAGTAACCTCAGAAGCTCTTCACCATATAGAAATGGCGACAGTTAACGGGATTCAGCCCGCTCAACCGATAATAAAGGTCCTGCATCCTTTTATTATCTCGGCACTGCTCCCCATGAATGTTTTGTATTGGAAATGCGGTTCCACAAAACACCTGCCTGGGCAGTGCTCCTCTTCTGCTAGATAGCCATTTCATTGAACGTGTTTGCGCAAATAATGTCAATCCGTAACGTGAGATAATTGAAAAATAATTTTAACAATTATGTGACACTGGTTTGACCTCAATACTTATGGCTAATTGCTGAGGTAATCAATTTGCTTTAGGGTGGACTGTTCACAACATTAACGTAAGGGATATACATGTCTAATTTAACACTCACTGCTGCTATCGATAGTTTTTATCCGCCACACCGAACGTTAATGGGGCCGGGGCCTTCAGACATTTCTCCTCAAGTTTTACAGGCCTTAAGCCGTCCAACCATTGGTCACCTCGACCCGCTATTTATTGCGATGATGGATGAGCTTAAACAACTTCTTAAGTATGCATTCCAAACAGAGAATGAATTTACGATTGCTGTTTCTGCTCCAGGCAGTGCGGGCATGGAAACCTGTTTTGTTAATTTGATTGAGCCTGGTGAAAAGGTCATTGTTTGTCGTAACGGTGTTTTTGGTGAGCGTATGCGCGAGAATGTTGTTCGCTGCGGTGGTGAAGCGATCCTTGTTGATGACGAGTGGGGTAAGCCCGTTTCAGTTGAAAAGGTAGAAAAGGCATTGGCTGAAAACCCCGATGCTGTTGCTGTCGCATTTGTGCATGCCGAGACGTCTACTGGCGCGTTATCGGATGCTCAAGCTATTTCCGCAGTCGCTCGCCAGTTTGATGCATTGTCGATTGTGGATGCGGTGACATCATTAGGTGGTGTGCCATTGTTGGTTGATGAATGGCAACTCGATGCGGTTTATTCAGGCAGTCAGAAGTGTCTGTCTTGTGTACCTGGTTTATCTCCCGTGACGTTCTCTCAACGTGCTGTCGATAAAATGAAAGCACGTCAAGCTCCCGTACAAAGCTGGTTCTTGGATCAGAGCTTGGTATTAGGTTATTGGAGTGGAGAAGGTAAGCGTAGCTATCACCACACTGCGCCTGTGAACAGCCTATATGCTCTGCATGAGTCGTTGGTTTTATTGAAAAATGAAGGCCTGGATAATGCGTGGTCACGTCACCATGCGATGCACCAAGAGCTTAAAGAAGGCGTAGAAGCACTAGGATTAAAGTTTGTGGTTGATGAAGAGAGTCGCCTACCTCAATTGAATGCGCTTTACTTCCCTGAAGGGATTGATGAAGCCAAAATAAGAACGCAGCTGTTAGAAGAATATAATCTTGAAATCGGTGCAGGCCTTGGCTCTTTAGCTGGCAAGGCTTGGCGTATTGGTTTAATGGGTTATGGCGCTCGAAAAGAGAATGTAGCCTTATGCTTAAAAGCGTTGCAAGACGTTCTAAAATAGTAGCTATAAGCTGAAGTTCAAAAGAAAAGCGCACGAGAGATCGTGCGCTTTTTTGTGCCTAACCGAAAGGTCAGAAATGGTGCTTTAGTTCCGAGATCTAAACATCACTCAGCAGACGACAGGTTATCTTCTTCTTGTGATACTCTTTTATACTGAATCTTGGAAAAGTCTCGATTTGGGAACAAGAAGCTCGCTTCACTGCGAATTTGTTCTGCCTTGCTGTGATCACCTAATCCTTGATACGCGAGAATCAGGTTGCTGTAGAAAGCAGGCCTTGGCTTACTCTTTATGATCTCTAACGACCAATCTATATAAGGCTGGATCAGGCTAGGATCGGCTTTGTAGAGGCCGATATTTAGATAGGTACTGTACACGTCCCAATCATAGCGATCTTTCCATACTACGGGGTTCGTTACCTGCTTAAGAATGTCCGGGTTTTTCGGCTTAGACATTTCAAATTTAGTGAGTACATAATTGGTGTGTAAGGCACTCAGCATGTAAAAACTCACCAAGATAGGAACGACTAAGCTTGACACTCTGAATAGGGTTTTACTGACGATACTAAACGGCTGCTGATAGTGGCGAGAAGTCCGTTGATCGACCCAGTAAATCAAAATGATAAAGGTTATCCAGTGAATCGCCGAGTGGTAAAAAGGATACTCAAGCTGAGAATGTAAGAGTATTGGTATGAACAGCGCAAGTAGTGCTAGACGTGTTCCCTTCGCTGAGTTTGCTATACGTGACATGACTAAGAACGCAGCAATCAATATCCCGATGATTGGTACTATTCCGCCTTCAACCCCCCAAAACAGGAATTCATTGTGCGGGTGATCCATTGAAGGAAGGCCGGGATGATAATTTGGGTTGAGTTGATGCTGGCGAGCTGTGTATAGCGTGTACTCGGATTCGAACTTCCCGTAGCCATACCCTGTAAATGGCTTTTCGATCATCATATCGAGAGCTTGCGGAAAGGTATAAGCTCGTGGGCTTTCTAAGTTAGCCCTTTTGCTTGCGAGGCTATCAGTTGTACTGAGGCTGATCACCGAAAAAGCGACGACGATACCGACTACCACTGATACACACCATCCGTAGAAGCGCTTCTTGGTCGAGAACTTGTAAAGGTAAGGCAGAATGCAGACAAACCCGATTACGGCAGCCAACCATCCTGTACGTGATGCAATGATGATCAGCAAAGGTACGGTTAAGGTTGGTGTCAGGTATAGTAAGAATGACTCGCTAATTTTGCGATTATATTTAGCAGGCTGTCTCGCTAAAAGATAAGCTGAAAGCACAAAACCGGTAGCTAAAAAGCTGGCCATAACATTCGGTTGTTGAAATATCCCATAAGGTCTATTGGCCGCAGTGTTATAACCAAATAGGTTGCCAGGTTCCAGTAAGAAATATTGCACATAGCCAAAAAGTGCTTGTAGGACGACAGCAAGAACAATGAACCACAACATGCGTTGTTTGTGTTTGTTACTGAATTTAAATTGCTGAAGCACCACGAATAAAGCGAAGCCCGCCCACAATCCCAGTAGTCGGCCTGATGCGGCTTGAGGAGAGGCGTTGCTGTAAATAATGGGCAACGTCAGTATCACGCAGCTTATTAGCAAGCCAACGGTTAACTTTGAATATTTGAGTGCTCGGTTAGTGGCAAGCTGGTAGAAGCCAATCGCCAACGTAAAGCTAAGAGCTAACCAAGTGGTTGGATTAAAGGATAAAGCGAGGCCTGAGCCTCCAGGATTGGGCATGAAAAAGTGCATGGCTAATAAGAATATAACAGCTAAAGAGGCAAGGAATGCCTTGTTAAGCGGAAGCTGAGTTCTCTGATTTTCTAGCTGGGTACCGCTAGTATGTATTGTTGCCATAAATCCCTAACCTTATAAAAACAGAGCTTGTTCCTTCTGAAACAAGCTCTGTTACTTTAACATTTTTCTGTCTGATCGCAGGGCGCTATTTTACACCTACTTCAAATTTAACATAGGCTTAAGGAAGCGAGCAGTGTGCGAACCTTCGACTAACGCCACATCTTCAGGTGTACCTTCTGCAACAATTTCACCGCCTCCTTGACCACCTTCAGGGCCAAGATCTAGGATCCAGTCCGCTGTTTTGACGACGTCTAGGTTATGCTCAATCACGACAACCGTATTACCGTGATCACGTAATCTATGTAATACCGTTAACAGTTGCTGGATATCGTGGAAATGTAGGCCTGTTGTTGGCTCATCGAGAATGTATAAGGTTTTCCCCGTGTCTCTTTTAGACAATTCACGCGCTAATTTAACGCGTTGCGCTTCACCACCAGATAAGGTTGTCGCTGCTTGTCCGAGGCGAATGTAGGAAAGGCCAACATCCATTAAGGTTTGCAGCTTACGAGCGATAACGGGCACTGGGCTGAAGTATTCACGAGCATCTTCGACAGTCATATCTAGAACTTCGTCAATGGTTTTACCCTTGTATCGGACCTCTAGGGTCTCACGGTTATAACGCTTACCTTTACACACATCACACGGTACATACACATCTGGCAAGAAATGCATCTCTACTTTGATGACACCGTCTCCCTGACACGCTTCACAGCGACCACCACGAACGTTAAAACTGAATCGACCTGGCTTGTAGCCACGAGATCGTGATTCTTGTGTACCTGCAAATAACTCTCGAATTGGTGTAAAAATACCAGTGTAGGTTGCAGGATTCGATCTTGGTGTTCGACCGATAGGGCTTTGATCAATATCGATTACTTTGTCGAAATGCTCTAAGCCTTTTATCTTTTTGTGTTGCGCCGGAACTGCAGTTGTTGCACCGTTTAATTGAGTGTGGGCGACTTTAAAGAAGGTATCATTGATTAGCGTAGATTTACCTGACCCTGATACACCCGTAATGCAGCTGAACAAGCCAACAGGAATCGTCGCAGTGACATTCTTTAGGTTGTTCCCTGTCGCGCCAACGATCTCGACGACCTTTTTCTTGTTGATAGGCGTTCTTTGTTTTGGTATCGCAATTTCTTTGGCGCCGCTCAGGTATTGCCCAGTTAAAGAGTTCGGATTTTCGATGATGTCTCGCATGGTACCTTCTGCCACCACGTGGCCACCATGAACACCTGCGCCTGGGCCGATATCGATAACATGGTCAGCGCAACGAATCGCATCTTCGTCATGCTCAACAACAAGCACAGTATTTCCTAAATCTCTTAGGTGAACCAGAGTTTGTAGTAGACGTTCATTATCACGCTGGTGGAGGCCAATTGATGGCTCATCTAGCACATACATGACGCCAACTAAACCGGCACCAATTTGACTTGCGAGACGAATCCTTTGCGCTTCACCACCAGACAGTGTTTCTGCACTGCGTGATAGGTTCAGATAATTCAAGCCTACGTTAACCAAGAAGTGCAGTCGGTCATTGATCTCTTTCATCACTTTATCTGCGATTTGTCCACGTTGACCGTCTAGCTTTAATTCTTGGAAAAATTGCAGTGCATCGGCAATGCTGAGCTCAACGATTTCAGGCAGTGTGGTGTCACCAATAAAGACATTTCGAGCTTCTAATCTTAAACGCGTACCATCACAGCTAGAGCATGACTTCGTTGATATGTACTTGGCAAGATCTTCACGCACCGCGCTAGATTCAGTGTCGCGGTAACGGCGTTCCAGCGTATTTAAAATACCTTCAAAGGGGTGACGCTTGACTCGGATATCACCACGATCATTGATGTATTTGAATTCAACTTCAGTTCTACCAGAGCCCTTGAGGATGATCTCTTGAGTTTTCTTTGGTAAAGAGTTGAACGGAGCATAAAGGTCAAAACCATAATGGTCTGATAGCGATGTCAGCATTTGGAAATAGTAATAATTTTTCTGATCCCAGCCTTTTATCGCACCTTCTGCAATGCTTAGGTTCTCATCTAAAATTACTCGAGTTGGGTCAAAATATTGTTGAACACCAAGTCCATCACACGTACCACATGCACCAGCAGGATTGTTGAATGAGAATAGGCGAGGCTCAAGTTCTTGCATGCTGTAGCCACACTTTGGACAAGCAAAATTAGCCGAGAACACGATCTCTTCTTGTTCTTTATCATCCATCCAACCGACAACTGCGATACCACCAGATAGCTCTAATGTAGTCTCGAATGACTCGGCTAAACGTTGTTGAAGATCAGGGCGAACCTTAAAGCGATCAACGACAACTTCAATGGTGTGCTTCTTGTGCAGTTCCAATGTTGGTGGGTCGGACAAATCACAGGTCTCGCCATCAATACGGGCACGAATAAAGCCTTGAGCCGCTAGGTTCTCAAGCGTTTTAACGTGCTCACCTTTACGTTCTTTGACTATTGGAGCCAACAGCATCATCTTTGAACCAGCCGGTAGCTCTAAGACTTTATCGACCATTTGGCTGATGGTTTGTGCTGCAAGAGGGGTATTGTGATCAGGACAGCGCGGCTCACCAACTCGCGCGTACAGTAATCTAAGATAGTCATAGACTTCAGTGATAGTACCCACAGTTGAACGAGGATTGTGAGAAGTTGATTTCTGTTCGATGGAGATGGCTGGAGATAAACCTTCGATGTGGTCGACATCAGGCTTTTCCATGAGAGATAGAAATTGACGAGCATAGGCCGATAAAGACTCAACATAACGACGTTGACCTTCTGCGTAGAGGGTATCAAACGCAAGTGACGATTTTCCTGAACCTGATAATCCAGTGATAACCGTCAGCTTATCACGAGGTATGGTTAGGTTAATGTCTTTGAGGTTATGCGTACGAGCGCCTCTAATTTCTATTTTATCCATCTCAACAGACCATGTAATTTTAAGTGGCTAAAGTATTACATAGAGTGAGATTTGTGCAAAGTTTTACTGGATAAAAAAACAGTAATAAAAAAGGGCGACTCTTTTGAGTCACCCTTGGAATCATTTAATGTGCTGTTAAACAACTCAATAGCTAAACAGCGAGTAAGCCAAAATTAGCGATTAAGCTTCTTTTGTCGTTGAGTGCTTACCTAGCTCGATTTGTTGTTGATCTTTTTTATATAGGTTTTCAAAGCAGTAATTTGTTGCTTCGATGTAGCCTTCAACACTACCGCAGTCAAAACGTTGGCCTTTAAATTTGTAAGCCAATACACAGCCTGCTTTTGCTTGTTTCAGCAATGCATCAGTGATCTGGATCTCACCGCCTTTGCCTGGTTCAGTCTGCTCGATAAGCTCAAAGATATCTGGGGTCAGGATATAACGGCCAATGATCGCTAGGTTGCTTGGAGCAGTGCCTGGCTCTGGCTTTTCTACCATGTCATCGACACGGAACAGGTCATCTTTGATCATCTCGCCAGAGATAACACCGTATTTGTGAGTCTCTTCTTCAGGAACTTCTTGTACTGCCACAATTGAACAGCGGAATTGCTTGTATAATGCAACCATTTGAGTCAGTACACCTTGCTGTTCGTTCACACAAAGGTCATCAGCAAGCACAACGGCGAAAGGCTCATCACCCACAAGTTCACGACCAGTCAAGATAGCATGGCCTAGACCTTTCATTTCGCGTTGACGAATGTAGGTAAAGTTTGCTGCTTCAATCGTCTCACGAATATTGATCAGCAAGTCTTCTTTATTGGTACCGCTAATTTGGTGCTCTAGCTCGTAGTTCTTATCAAAGTGATCCATCAATGAGTGCTTACCACGGCCTGTAACAATGCACATACCATCCATACCTGCTTCGATGGCTTCTTCAACGCCGTATTCAATCAGAGGTTTGTTCACAACAGGCATCATTTCTTTAGGCATTGATTTAGTTGCTGGTAGGAAGCGTGTACCGTAGCCAGCTGCCGGGAAAAGGCACTTTTTGATCATGATAAGACCCTTTATCTATAATAATTATTGATTCAACTGATTTGTTGATATTTCTGAGGGCAACTCTAGCATATGTTATGTCGAAAATTCAGCAACAATACCTATGATTACTCGAGCTTCCCTCATTATTATTGTCAGATTAGAGGCGAAGCGGTTATGCAAGCAAGTTTTGGTTTGCCCATGCAATAGCTTGGACTCTATTTTTCACCGCTAACTTACGGAATATTTGATAGAGGTGGGATTTGACCGTGAATTCGCTAATGAAAAGGTCATCGGCTATTTGAGTATTTGATGATCCTGATTGAAGGCAGCGAATGACTTGGATTTCACGAATAGTTAAATCAACATTGGTTGGGGTCGTATTGGTATTGACCATGTTACGATAATAAAACAGAAGTTGATTAGTCACCTTCCTTGGTAACCAATTATCACCATCGATCACTTCTTGAAGACCACGAGCAATCTTGTCCTTTTGATCTGTGTTGTAAAAGAGTCCTTTTAATACCCCATAGGTCAGCAGTTCTGAGGTAGGAAGTTGCAGAGGAACATTGAATAAAATTATCTCATGATTCTTCCACATCACGGGTAGGTTAGGACAAATAGCCAATAGCTGTGGTACCTCTTTGTAATCAACGAGTAAGATGCGATTGCTCTGCTTTCTATCAACTAGCATCAATTCACTTGGTGTCATTTTGTAGAGAATAATGGATAAGTGTTTTTCGATTTCTTTTACGTGTAGGTAAGTGTCACTCGGATCGATGCACAGAAAGTGTAAAGTGCGAGCGTATCGAGATTTTCTCATTGAAACGTCCTGTTTATATTTAATGAGATTTCACGTTGTCATGCACATTTTTACTTCTCTAGCACCTTTTATGTGACTTGCGTTGAATATCAACTCTCAAAGTAAATGAGTGGTTTGTAAGTGGAGGAAAAAGCAACATCGCTCTGAATATCATGATTTGTTACGTTTTTAATCTTTGTCGTGAGGAGAGAATAGGAATGCGATTTATCACTGCAGAAAAGCATGCTATTCTTGTGCGCTAAAATTTTCTGAGACTATGAATTTAGACGGAGCAAATCATGGCTAGCCGTGGAGTTAACAAAGTTATATTAGTGGGTAACCTAGGTAATGACCCTGAAATTCGTTACATGCCAAATGGCGGTGCAGTAGCGAACATTACCATTGCAACGTCAGAGTCATGGCGTGACAAAGCAACTGGCGAACAGCGCGAAAAAACAGAATGGCACCGTGTTGCTCTGTTTGGCAAGCTGGCGGAAGTTGCTGGTGAGTACCTACGTAAAGGTTCCCAAGTTTACATTGAAGGTCAACTTCAAACGCGTAAATGGCAAGATCAAAGCGGTCAAGATCGCTACACAACAGAAGTCGTTGTTCAAGGCTTCAACGGTGTAATGCAAATGCTTGGCGGTCGTGCTCAAGGCGGTGCTCCTGCCCAAGGTGGTATGGGTAACAACCAACAGCAAGGTAGTTGGGGGCAACCACAGCAGCCACAACAACAGCAGCAACAATACAGTGCGCCAGCTCAACAGCAGCCGAAAGCACCTCAACAAGCTCCTCAGCAGGCTCAACCTCAATATAATGAGCCGCCGATGGATTTTGATGATGACATCCCATTTTAAGCACTGTTTTTAATATATTATAAAAGCAGTATTAAATTGGAAGAAGCCGCGTTCATCGCGGCTTTTTGTTACCTACAATTCTTAACGCTTTATTTACAACGTCAATTTATAGTATAAGTAGCAATACGGTATAATGTGAGTTGAAAAGGATTTCGTTATTCATGAGATATACCCCGACACTAAAATTGAGCACTCGATTGGTCGCATTTGTCACCGTGATAGTGATCAGTGCGATGTTCATCCTTTTTATTGGTGGCACACTCTCCTTTAAGCGTATAGGACAGGAATATTTAGATCATTATTTGGTTGGCATTGTTGACGTCGTAGATAAAGAGATGGAAGATCCAGATGCTGCGTATTCAATGCAACGTTGGATGCCGAAGATGTTGCAGGCAAGCAATATCGTTGAGATGAAGCTTTCAAACAAAACCGGTATCGTTTACCGATTTAAAGATACCTCCCCACAAATTGATCCAAACCGTCTCTATGAAAGAAGCTTCATTTTAGATCGAAATGAAGGCTATCAAATCGAATTTAAAGCACTCCCCCCTTATATTGGTTACAACTACTCGATTGAAGCTATGTGGTCGATTACTTTGGCGGTGGCATTGATCCTTTTTTGTTTGGCTCGTGGTGTTCGTTGGTTAAAAGAACAGTTAATGGGCTCAGAGATTTTGGAAGAGCGAGGGAGAATGATCCTTGCTGGGCAGGTAGAGGCTCATTCAAAAGGGGACGAGCGAGAATGGCCATATACGGCAAGTGAAGCGCTTGATGTACTGATTGAAGAGTTGAAAGATGCACGCCAAGAGCGAAGTCGCTTTGATACTTTTATCCGCACCCATACTTTTCTAGATAAGCTCACTGGTACAGCCAACCGAGTACTATTTGATAACAAACTTGAATCTGTACTGCATGAAAGTGGCGCTCGTGGAGGCGTTTTACTGATACGTATCGACGAGTGGGAACAAGTTCGAGATGCCAATGACAAGCAGCTCACCGACGGATTTATTATTGAAGTGGGCGAAGTATTGTCGAATATTGTTCAGCGTTATCCCGATGTCATTTTTTCTCGCTATTACGAAGCAGACTTTGCCGTGTTTATTCCGCATCAAGGAACAAAGGATATTGCGACGTTGGCTGCTCAATGTTTAAGGCAATTAGATAAATTGACTCCGCCGGAGCCTTTGGAGTCAGATAACTGGTGCCATATTGGCGTGACAATGTATGTCGAAGGTGAACGCCATAGCCAAATCATGGATGAAACGGAAACAGCGTTAAAGAGCGCTCAGTTAGAGCGCATTAATAACTGGAGCCGTTACCCAAAAGAAAATAAAAGTGAGATAGACAGAGGCAGTGTTCGCTGGAGAACATTACTTGATAAAGCCCTACTACCTGAAAATTTAGTAATCTTTGCTCAGCGGTGTTATCTTATGCCGGATTCCGGTCAAGTTAATGAATTGCATAAAGAAATATTTATTAGAATTCAAGATCCAGACAAAGGTCTATTGAAATCTTCTCGTTTTATGTCTGCGGTAGAACAAGTCGGTTATCAAGCTCAAATGGATCAATCGGTTTTGACGGTTTTGTTTAAGTCGCTGAAAGTATCAACACAGCCTGTCAATTATTCGGTGAACTTGAGTGTCACTCCGTTTGCATATAAATCACATTTTAAATGGTTCAGAAGTGAGTTGTTACAGCTCTCTGCTCAGCATCGTTCTCAGCTTGCTTTTGAGTTTTCAGAAGGCCATCTAATTACTCACCTTGATTATATGCGACCAGTGGCGAAGATGTTACGAGGGTTAGGGTGTAAAGTGGTGGTTGGCCAAGCTGGGCGAACCATTGTTAGTACTCATTATATAAAGGATTTGAAGGTTGACTATATTAAGCTTCATCGAAGTTTGGTAAAGAAAATCGATCAAAGGCATGAAAACCAACTGTTTGTTCGAAGTCTGATTGGAGCATGCGGTGATTCTCCAACTGAAGTGATCGCGGTCGGAGTTGAGACAAAGCAAGAAAAGAATACCTTGATAGAGTTAGGCATTAACGGTTATCAAGGGAGATATTTCGACGAAGAACAACAAATCATTCCCTTGCCTACTCAAGGGAAGAAGACAGTGAAAGCTGAATCCGTTGTAAAAGTCGGTCGAAGAAATCGATGGCGTAAGAGTAATAGTTAAGCATGAATTTTAAAGCGATTTTAGACAAAATAAAGCCAACGAATAATAACGGTAGTTCTCAAATTGTCCTTTTGGGTAATGATACCGTTTATATTTCATCGACTGAGTCAAAACCTCAAGTCACCAGTTTCCCTGTGGTTAACGGTGACTGGGAAAGTGCGCTGAAAAAATTGTTGAGCAGTGAGTCGCTTACTAGTGATAGCCTTCAGCTAATTGTATGTGCGAACTACTACCAAACCTATCAAATTGATAAACCGGACATTCCACAGAGTGAATGGTCGGTTGCATTGCCTTTTCTATTGAAAGATCTGATCTCTGAAAGGGTGGCTGATATTACAGCGAGTGCGGTAGCGCTACCGACCTCGAATAAGCTACAAGTGTATGTTTTGCCTAAAAAGCTATTGGACAAGCTTGTAAGCATTACTAATTCAGCACAAGTTGATCTTAAAGGTATTGCTCCCGAAGATGAAGTTTGGGGCTACAGTGCTGGTGAGCTCTCTAATTTCATTCTGTTACAACGCAGCCCCAACTCACATTTTAAGCTTGGTGCATTTGTTGAGAACACGGTTTGCTTCCAAAGAACAATCCGCAGTGTTGCCCCCCCCTTAACTGGTACCGCATCAAGTGCATTGCAGTTGGATGGTCTAGCTTTAGAACTCCAACGATCGATTGATTACCTGTCTTCTCAAATTAAAGGCACTCAACTTCATCAGTTAAAAATATGCTGTGATGATGAAGATGAAGCTGAATTACAGAGTGTGTTAAATAGCACATTGAGTTCGACCGTTTCTTTGCTTGTTGAAGGTGAACGCGAAAATTCAGAGAAATGGTTAGTTACGCTCGCGGCTGAAAAGAATATTTTTAACGTTAATCTCTACCCTGAGCACCTTAAGCCTAAAAAAGAGTATTTCACTCTAGTGAATGTGGTTATGGTTTGGGGGCTTGTGTGTACCTTGTTGCTTGGCAGTTATTGTGTAATGCAGTATCAAGCATCGAGTTTGGATGAAGAGCTAGCAGCTTTACAATATGATTTGAATCAGCTTAACCAAGAAGTTAACCAATTAAATAGTAAGTTGGTTCAACATAAACCGTCTCCAGTGAAAGTAGCTGCGGTTGCTCGTCTCACTAGTGAGATACAAGCGAATAAAGAGGCGTTGAAGGCGGTCGGTCAATACGATGAATCCCAGCAAGTCGGGTATTCTGGCGTCATGAACTCCTTCGCTCAATTAGGCCGAAATGACATCTCGCTTTCGCACATATACATGACTCACGATACCTTAGAGCTTAATGGTTTTGCCCGTGATGCAAGTGTAGTTCCAAATTGGGTTGGTCAATTTAAGAATAAACTTAATTTAGTCGGACGTACCTTTGAAAAGATAAAGATAGGTCGTAATGAGCAAGATGTGGTGACGTTTGAGTTAAGTACTCATAGGGAGGGTGAATAATGCAACTGTGGAATCAGCTTAGCGATAAGTTTCTTGCATTAAGCCTAAGAGAGAAATGGCTACTTTTCGTGTGTGGTCTAGTGGGCTTATCCATGCTTGTATTTACCTTATTGATTGAACCTGCATATCTTGATTTACAAGAAAAGAATGTGAAGTCGATGAGCCTTACGCAGTCAAATCAGAAACAACAAGGTGAATTACTTGTTCTACAAGCCAAGTTGAACAAAGACCCAGATAAAGAAATTGATCTTGAGTTAAAAAAACTATTGGTTGAGAGCCAAGAGCTATCATTTGAGCTCGCTGAAATCGTTGATAGGTTGGTTACGCCTTCTCAAATGGCGCAGTTGTTAGAGAGCGTTCTTAATGCAGGTAATGGGCTGAAGCTTGAGTCTTTAGAATCGTTACAACCAGAAGCAATTTCGGACAATCAAGAGAACAGTGACAATTCAAAGTACTTTCTCCATCCTGTTAGAATGGAGTTGACGGGTAGCTACTTCGATATTTCAATTTATCTTCAAGCACTTGAGTCACTTCCTGTGAGCTATTATTGGCGCACGTTTGAGTATTCAGTAGAAGAATATCCCAAAGCTCGACTTGTGTTCGAGGTTTACACCCTAGGTACCAGACAGGAGTTTATCGGTGGTTAGAACTCTAGTGTTATCTTTGCTGTTTGGTAGTTCAGTGGTATGGGCAGAACAAGACCCAACTGCGCCATTAGGTTGGCTTTCGCCCCAACAGAAATCAGCATCAGCTAAAAAGGCGCCAGTTCAATATCGTTTACCGTCTCTAGAGAGCATTGTTTGCAAGGGCGATACACCTTGCTATGCGATTATGAATGGTCAGATTCTCGAACAAGGAGAAACGATCAGAGGGTACCGAGTTAAGAACATAGATCCAGAGTACGTCACTCTGCAGAGAAGCTCTAAGCAGTGGAAATTAGAGATGTTCTCTTTAGATGTTAAGAATAATTAAGGTTAGAGTGAAGACATGCGTAAACTTGTAGTAGCAATTCTAGTGTCATCTTTAGTCGGTTGTTCGATGGGGCATAGAGATCCTGTTGAGATAAAAGAGTCTTTAAACGAATCTATTAATGAAGCGAATAGCAAAGCACTTCATGACTTACCTTCGTCGGTACAAGATGACCTTATGCCTCAGCTAAGTTCGGACTCTATGTCTCCGAGTGTGGAAACCGTCAAGCGCTTTCGTATTCAAGCAAAAGGTGTTGAAGCGAGAACCTTTTTTGCAAGCCTAGTGAAAGGTACTGAGTACAGTGCCGCGATTCATCCAAGCGTTGCTGGAAAACTCACTCTAAATCTAACAGACGTGACGTTAGATGAAGTACTGGCTGTTGCTCAGGATATGTATGGTTACGATATTGAAAAGCGTGGCAAGGTCATTCAAATTTACCCTGCTGGCCTGCGTACAGTCACGATTCCAGTGGATTACTTGCAAGTAAAGCGTTCTGGTCGTTCTTTAACGACGATTACTACTGGAACAATTTCCACTTCAGACTCTAACTCGAACTCATCTAACTCGAATTCTAATTCGTCTAACTCGAATTCAAACTCATCGAACTCGAACTCTAATTCGTCTAGCTCCACATCTAACGGTGGTACGGAGATTGAAACGATATCTGAAAGTGATTTTTGGCCGCAGCTTGAAGCGGCAGTCGCTCACTTAATTGGTTCTGGTGATGGGCAAAGCGTTGTGGTTACGCCACAAGCGAGTGTGATTACGGTACGTGCTTACCCCGATGAAATCCGAGAGGTTCGTGAGTTCCTTGGTATTTCTCAGAAACGTTTGCAGCGCCAAGTTATCTTGGAAGCCAAAATCATGGAAGTGACACTTAGTGACGGCTATCAACAAGGCATTAACTGGACCAAGATGTTTTCGTCGAACGGTACTAACTACACGCTAGGTATGGGTTCTATCGTTAAAAATGCAGCCGGTACGATCATCCCAGGCAAACTACCAGGCATGGACCCAATCGGTACCGCTTTAGGTGGTCAATCTAACCTCGTTGTTTCTGGTGGTAGCTTTGAAGCAGTATTGAGTTTTATGGATACACAGGGTGACTTGAATGTGTTATCTAGCCCAAGAGTGACAGCAGCTAATAACCAGAAAGCGGTTATAAAAGTGGGTATAGATAAATATTTCGTGACGAATTTATCAAGTTCGGTCGGTAGTGGTGATAACGCGAATGTTGCCCCTGAAGTTGAGCTAACCCCGTTCTTCTCCGGTATTTCTTTGGATGTGACGCCGCAGATCGATGATAAAGGAAATGTGTTCCTGCATGTTCACCCCGCAGTGATTGAGGTGGAAGAGGAAGTGAAAGAGCTTAATCTTGGCTCAACAACAGGTGTTGTGACGCTGCCGTTGGCTAAAAGCTCTATTCGTGAGTCTGACTCCGTGATTCGAGCGCAAGATGGTGATGTGGTTGTTATTGGCGGATTGATGAAATCAAACACCAGTGACATGACTTCAAAAGTTCCATTTCTTGGTGATATCCCGGCACTCGGTCATTTGTTCCGTAATACCAGTCAACTCACTCAAAAAACTGAACTCGTTATTTTATTAAAGCCAACGGTTGTAGGTGTAAATACTTGGCAATCAGAAATGGAGCGTTCTCGAGATCTTTTACAAGAATGGTTCCCTGATGAATAGTAACCACTCACTTTATCAATGCAGATTGGTAGTGAATTACTAAGCTAGGTCGTCTTATGTATCAAGCTCATTTTGATTTTGAACAGTTACCATTTACGTTAACGCCGAATACCGATTTTTTTTATGGTTTAGCACCTCATTTTGAGGCAATTCAAACGGTAATGTCGGCGTTAGAAATGGGCGAGGGGGTAGTTAAGGTTACAGGAGAGGTCGGCACAGGCAAAACCATGGTGTGCCGAATGCTAGTCAATCATCTCAATGATTGTACTGCTTTAATCTACCTGCCTAACCCAGTGCTATCTGGTGCTGACTTACGACAAGCCGTGGCTAAAGAGCTGGGTTTGACTATTGATAATCCAGCAGCTTTAGTTGATAACATTCAACACAAGCTTATTGAATTGCACAACTCAGGTTTACGAGTGGTTGCGATTCTTGATGAGGCCCAGGCGTTGTCAGATGAAGCTCTAGAGACCTTAAGGTTGTTTGGTAACTTAGAAACTGAAGATAAAAAGCTGCTGCAAATTGTTCTATTAGGGCAGCCGGAATTGGATGCTCGATTAGAGGCTTATCATCTAAGGCAATTTCGTCAAAGAATCACATTTAGTTCGACACTGAGGCCACTGACTCTCGATGAAACGGTAGCTTACATTGATAACCGGATCGCTAAATCTGGTGGCAAATATGCTCCCTTTAGCCTGAGCCATAAAAAAGCGATCTGGCGCTCTTCTTTGGGGATCCCAAGGTTGATTAACCAGTTGTGTCATAAAGCTTTGTTGCTTGCTTTTAGTGAAGATAAGCAAAATATAGAAAACCAACATCTCTTTGCTGCAATGCATGAAACATACGATGTGTGTAAACCTAAATTTAAAACGCCAATGCTGTGGGGTTGGAACTAATTATGAGCGTCATTAATAACGCCTTGTCTGAATTGGCAAAAAAAGAGTCAACAGCATCGATTGAAGCTGCGGTGGTACCTAAAGTAAAAACACGCTCTCCATTGGTTTGGGTGGTCGCAGGTTTTACCCTTAGCTTGGCCATGGGGGGCTGGGCTATATCACAAGGCCCAGCTGTCGATAACTCAATATCAACTCGAGATATACAAGTTTCCGTTATTGATACTTCAGAAGGCAATTCAGAGGGTAGTCCTGAAGCGGCCATTACTCAACCTTTATCCTCGCCGACTAAGAAGTTAGTGACGCTAGATTCAGCGAACCTTTCGGCTCACAACACGGCAATACTAAAAAGTACTCAATCTAAATCGGATTCAGTCATTGCTGTATCAACTCAGTCAGTTACAAAGCCTAAAGTAAACCCTGAATCTCAAGCTATACCTAAATCTCAAAGTATACCTAAAGAAAAAGTAGCAAAGCCAATGCTTGTTGCTAGCGTGGCTAAAAAAGATCCCACACCAGTATCGAGTCAACCTGAAACGTCTGGCGATTTAGAAAACAGTGGAATGTTGATTGAGCAGGTAGAATTAACGCCTGAACAACTTTCTATTAATGCTCAAGGCCGAGCTCAGAAAGCTCTTGATGCCAATGACCTTTCTGATGCGTTGAAAGGTTATAACGAAGCGCTTCGTTATGATCCAAGAAATGAAGATGTCCGTCAGAAACTAGCAATTCTCTATTTTGGTAAAGGTGATACTCGCAAAGCGTATGAGTTATTTCAGTCGGGTATCAAACTCAATATCAACAGTGAAAAACTGCGCCTAGGTTTATCGAAGCTACTCGTGAAAGCCAATCAAGCGGAAGCTGCTTTGAGCCCATTAATACACTTACCACCTAGTCCAACTCAAGACTACTTAGCAATGCGCGCTGCATTAAGTCAAAAGTCTCAGCAAGAAGATATTGCGCTAGAGAGCTACCAAAAATTGACTGAGGTCGATTCAGATAATGCTCGCTGGTGGTTAGGTTTAGCGATTCAACAAGAGCGTCAACTTGATTTCACGGCTGCAAAGCAATCATACCAAGGAGCGTTGGTTAGAGTTGGGATCTCATCTCAGTCGCAAGGCTTTGTACGTGATCGTTTAAAAATACTCAATGCTTTAGAGGAGAGTGGCGATGCAAATTAGATTAAGAAAAAGGCTCGGTGATTTGCTCGTAGAAGAGGGCATCATTACTGAAGATCAAGTTGAACAAGCTCTGGCCGCTCAAAAAAGGACAGGCCGCAAGCTTGGTGATGCACTGATCGAGCTTGGCTTTTTATCAGAGCAGCAAATGCTCAGTTTCTTGTCGCAACAGCTTGCTATTCCTCTTATTGATATTAGCCGAGCTAATGTTGACGTCGAAGCTGTGCAGCTTTTACCTGAGGTTCATGCTCGCCGCCTTCGAGCTTTGGTCATTGGGCGTCAAGGTGACACATTACGTGTTGCAATGAGTGATCCTGCTGATCTGTTTGCCCAAGAATCTTTGCTTAGCCAATTAGGCGACTACGCACTCGAATTTGTCGTCGCACAAGAGAGACAATTAGTTGATGGTTTCGACCGTTATTACCGAAGAACCAAAGAGATTGCCTCATTTGCTGAGCAGCTTCATGCTGAGCATAAAGTTAATGAAGCCTTTGACTTTGATATCGCTGAAGAAGACAGCGACGAAGTTACGGTCGTTAAGCTAGTAAACTCGCTGTTTGAAGATGCTATTCAAGTTGGTGCGTCTGATATTCATATTGAACCAGATTCAAACGTATTACGTTTACGTCAGCGTATTGATGGTGTCCTGCATGAAACGTTGTTGAATGAAGTGAATATTGCTTCTGCACTGGTTTTGCGTTTGAAGCTGATGGCTAACCTCGACATTTCAGAGAAACGACTGCCTCAAGATGGTCGCTTTAATATTCGCGTTAAAGGTCAATCGGTCGATATTCGTATGTCGACTATGCCAGTACAGCACGGTGAGTCAGTGGTTATGCGTTTGCTTAATCAATCGGCTGGCCTACGTAAATTGGAGTTGTCAGGCATTCCGAGTGATTTGCTCGTTCGTCTTCGTCATCAATTACGCCGCCCACATGGCATGATTCTCGTAACCGGGCCTACGGGCTCAGGTAAAACAACGACTCTATACGGTGCGTTAAGTGAATTAAACGAACCGGGTAAAAAGATCATTACCGCTGAAGACCCTGTAGAATACCGTCTTCCTCGTGTGAATCAGGTTCAGGTAAACCCTAAGATTAACCTCAATTTCTCAACGATTTTGAGAACCTTCCTACGTCAGGACCCGGATATCATTCTTATTGGTGAGATGCGAGATCACGAAACCGTTGAAATTGGTTTGAGAGCGGCACTTACTGGTCACTTAGTGTTAAGTACTCTGCATACCAACGATGCAGTAGACAGTGCACTGCGTATGATGGACATGGGGGCTCCGGGTTATCTGGTAGCAAGTGCTGTTCGAGCCGTGGTCGCACAGCGGTTAGTTCGTAAGGTATGTACTGATTGCAAGGTTGATGATGAGCTGGATGAAGCGCGTAAGCAATGGTTGAGTGTTCGTTTCCCAAACCAGCGAGGTACGCCATTTATGAAAGGGCGTGGTTGTCAAAATTGTAATTTGACAGGCTACAGTGGTCGTATTGGTGTGTTTGAAATGTTGGAGCTCGATCAGCCTATGATGGATGCGCTTAGAGCCAATGATGCCGTTGGTTTTGCTCAAACGGCAAGGCAGTCTGAAAACTACAAACCGCTGTTAGCTTCTGCGATGGAATTGGCCATGCAGGGTGTTGTGAGCTTCGATGAGGTAATGAACCTTGGCGAAGGCGATGCTTCTGGTGCCACTGATCCAATTTATCTGTAGGGGTAGAGTGAAATGCCAACTTATCGTTATGTAGGTCGCAGTTCTGATGGCAGTCAAGTGACAGGTCAGTTGGATGCGAATAACGAAGATCTTGCTGCTGACAGTTTGATGAGTAAAGGGATCATTCCAACTTCGATTAAACTTGGAAAAAGTGGCGGTTCAATCCTGGATATGGATGTATCCAGTCTGTTCTCCCCGAATGTGCCTTTAGAGGTGTTGGTTCTGTTTTGCCGACAGTTGTATAGCTTAACTAAGGCGGGCGTTCCGCTATTAAGATCGATGAAAGGGTTAACTCAGCATTGTGAAAATAAGCAACTGAAAGTAGCACTTGAAGAAGTGGTCGCTGAGCTTACAAATGGTCGTGGATTAGCGGCGTCGATGCAAATGCACCCTAAGGTATTTAGTTCATTGTTTGTATCGATGATCAGTGTTGGTGAGAATACAGGTCGTTTAGATCAGGCATTGTTACAACTGGCTGGATACTACGAACAAGAGGTTGAAACTCGAAAGCGAATCAAAACGGCAATGCGTTACCCAACGTTCGTGATTACTTTTATTACAATCGCTATGTTTGTCTTGAATATATTCGTGATTCCTCAGTTTTCGAGTATGTTCGCGCGTTTTGGGGTCGATTTACCACTTCCAACTCGTATTTTAATGGGGATGTCTGAGTTCTTTGTTAATTACTGGGGGTTAATGCTTGGATTAATCTTTGGTCTTGTTTTTGCTTTTAAAGCATGGGTTAAGACAGATAAAGGGTGGGAAAAGTGGGATCGGCTGCGCTTAAAAATGCCAGTGATTGGTGGGGTGGTCAATCGAGCTCTATTGTCGCGCTTCTCACGTACTTTTGCTTTGATGCTAAAAGCAGGTGTACCGCTTAACCAATCGTTATCGCTATCGGCTGAAGCTTTGGACAATCGTTTTTTAGAACTTCGTGTTCAAGGTATGAAATCGGCAATAGAAGCGGGAAGTACCGTTTCTTCTACCGCGATTAACAGCGAAATTTTCACACCACTCGTGATACAAATGATTTCTGTGGGTGAAGAAACGGGTCGTATTGATGAATTGCTGCTCGAAGTCGCGGATTTTTACGACCGAGAGGTTGATTACGATCTAAAAACGTTAACCGCTAGAATTGAACCTATTCTGTTGACCATCGTTGCGGGAATGGTGCTGGTTTTAGCTCTGGGTATTTTCTTGCCAATGTGGGGAATGCTGGATGCAATCAAAGGTTAGGGGATGCTGAATAACCTACAGCGCTCACGTTTTGTTATTTGGGTTGCGGTTATTCTTTTTCTCGTTATGGGATTGCTTTCTGTATGGAAAACAGTAGAAGAAGAAGCAACGAACACGGCATTAATCGTTGCGAGCAAGCGAATTCTTGAGCAAGCGAATTTGTTCAAACAGCAGTATTTGTTATCTGGTGTGGAGCAAAAGAATGATGCGAAACCGCCAAAGACTTACAGCAGAACGGGGTGGGTTATGCCAATTCAAGACTCGGCTCGAAATTGCGGTTATTGGTTGGAGCAATTGTATCCAAAGGGGCGTATTTTAGGTCTAAGTTCTCCAAGTATTGAAGACAAAAGTGATAACATACACTTTCATTGTCGTTATCATTATAGTGATAAGTATCAGATAGATATATTACTTAAAAAAGAAAGATTTAGTGTCAAAGTCAATATATTGGCCTTGTGAACGTATTGGCGCTGTTTTTATGGTTTTATGCATGGTCAAATGTATAATGCGCATTAGCAATTAGATGAGTAGGTAGAAAGTGCTTAAAAATCAAAAGGGTTTCTCCCTAGTCGAGTTAGTCATAGTGATTGTTGTTGTGGGTTTATTAGCTGTTGCTGCTTTACCCCGTTTCTTGGATGTGACAGACGAAGCCAAGAAAGCCAGTATTGAAGGTGTCGCGGGTGGCTTTGCGACAGGCGTACTTTCAGCAAGAGCGCAATGGGAAGCAGAAGCTCGTCCATCAGAAAGAATTGGTGTTGAAACATACAATACTGTAAATTACGATGGTGTTGATTTTTGGCTAACTAGGTCAACAAGTAGCAATGGAAGTACTAATTTTAGAGACGGCTACCCATGGTCTATAAACACAAATTCAGCTTCAGCTCCGTCTAATGATGTGACTGATGCTTCGTGTGTCGATTTAATGGAAAATCTACTTCAGAACCCTCCTAAGGTTGGAACATTAACCAATGTGGCTAATGGTTCGAATTACAAATATTCAGCGCAAGCGGATAATAGCAATGACTACTGCACTTACATTCAACTGGAAGGCGGTACTCAGCATCAATTCGTTTACGAGATTAGAACTGGTCGTGTGACCGTAACACTGCAGTAAACCTGCGTTTAAATATACATAGAGAGAAAAGACTATGAAAAAACAAAGCGGTTTCACCCTAATCGAACTAGTGGTGGTAATTGTTATTCTAGGTATTCTTGCAGTTACTGCAGCACCTCGTTTCTTAAACTTACAAGGCGATGCTCGTACATCGTCGATGCAAGGTTTGCGTGGGGCAATGGCGGGTGCGACGGGTATCGTTTACGGCCGTGCAGCAGTAGATGGCCGTGAAGCTCAAATTAAAACAGGTGATGCGGGAACAACGCCGCAAACTACAGATAACATTGCGATCAATTTTGGTTATCCGACAGCTACGGCAATCGGCGTATTACCTCGTGGCATTGAAACTGCTGTAGTTGGTTTACCTGGTACCGATTGGGTTGTAGTGAATGTGACCGAAACTGGTGTTGTTCCAGACGCTGTCGCTTATTCATTTGCGGGGACTGACCCACTACAAGCGAACAATGGTTTTGTATACGATGCAACTACACCTGCTAATAACAATGGCTGTTTTGTCATTTATGTTGAAGCTGCCAATGCCACAACACCTGCATTTGTTGATGTTGTCACTACTGGTGCGAATGGCTGTTAATAGTATTGTCATGGAATATCAAGGCCAGCATTGCTGGCCTTTTTTCTATCTGAAATTTAGGTAAGCGACAAAGACAACTTCCTTTCCCTGAGTTACACTTAATCTTCAAACTATCAAATATTTAGCGGATTGGATTTCGGTGAATCAATTCAATAGAACATACAGAAACATCGGATTTCAGCAACAAGGTTTTACTTTAGTCGAGTTAATCATTGTGATCTTGTTGATCGCGATTGTCTCTGCCTACGCTGCTAGCCGTCTTTCTGGAAGGGATAGCTTTTCTGCCTTTGCAGCTCAAGAGCAAGTAACTTCTGTTGTCCGCCAAGTTCAAGTGAATCGTATGCAGTCCAATGTGGACCTTGGGGCCGTCGTTGGAGAGAGCAATTTTATTCTCGCTATCGTTGGGAATTGTATCGGCTCGGAAGTGAGCTGTACCGCGCGAAGCCAAGCGCGGAGTGATTGGGTTATGCTCAACGGAGTTAACTTTACGGCTGCATCTGATACCACTCCCGCTATTCCTCTATCTCTAGTTAACTTTGATTTATTAGGTAACCCTACAACAGGTGAAACACCTGCAGGCGTTGTCGTTAACGTTGCAGCTGGTGTGGTGATTACGATTACTTCAAATGTGAATACCTGCCGTGTGGAAATTAACGCGCAAGGTTATGTCGAAAATGGGGTGTGCTCATGAATAGTATTCATAAATCACCTGTAAAAGAACGTGGTTTTACATTAATTGAAAGTGTGATTGTGATTGTGGTTATGGGGCTCGCGATGATGACCATCATAAACTTTTTAGCGCCTCAGGTTAGTCGATCTGGTGATCCTCATTATCAGACTCGTTCAGCCGCGCTAGGGCAAAGCGTGATGTCGATGATTCTTGCTCGAGGGTTCGACGAGAATAGTGATTTTGATGGTGGGGAATTTAGATGCGGTGAGGGGGCGTCTGGTGTGAATTGCACTGCTGAGGCTAACTTTGGCCCAGAAGAGGCTGACATTGCTCTATACAATGATGTCGATGACTATGATGGGTGTTGGGAACCCGGTGCAACTAACGGGTGTCGAGACCTTAATCTATTACTGGATGAAAATGGCGCAACAACCTACAGAAACTACCGCCTAGATGTTGATGTGACGTACCAAATGGTCGATCAACTGAAAAGAATCAACCTAACGATCTCGGCCTCAAATTATCCTCCTATCGTGCTGGATGCCTATCGAGGGAATTACTAATGAGAAGGCAAGGTTTCACTCTTATT
The DNA here is from genome assembly GCF_041469545.1 of Vibrio sp. 10N.286.49.C3. Lineage (NCBI taxonomy): Bacteria > Pseudomonadati > Pseudomonadota > Gammaproteobacteria > Vibrionales > Vibrionaceae > Vibrio > Vibrio sp. 10N.286.49.C3. The sequence goes on along the minus strand of NZ_JBFRKT010000047.1, from coordinate 69,795 downwards.
GAAATGATTATCACCATGATTGTTGGTAGCATTTTAGTTGTAGGCATTGCTGGGTTTGTTGAATTGGGTGCGCGTGGCTATGCGGACACCGTAGATAGGCAGCGTTTACAAACTCAAGCCAAGTTTGTCTTGGAAAGAATCACTCGTGAAGTGCGTCATGCTGTACCGAATATGTTCAATCAGAATGCTGTCGTCCCGGGAGCTCGCTGTGTTTCATTTTTCCCTATCGTTACCTCTGGGATTTATGCGGTGTCGGGCGATGATATTCAATTTGTTACGGCTGATAATACACTGACGACAGCTGCGCTAACCCCATTATCTTTAGTGATAAACCCTACAGAGGCGGCGCCGACCAATAATATTTTCCCCTTAGCTACTGTAACTGCAACCAATAATACTTTCTTGCTTGCTAATGAGTCTGTAAACCTTGTGGGTAATTCGGTTTCAAATCGACATTATATTTACAATCCTAATGGCCGCGTCACCTATTGCATTGTGAATGGCCGAGTATGGAGAAGTGAAGGTAATGGCGCGTTAATCCCAATTTCGGATACGGGAGTGACTGGGGATTTAGACTATCAACCCGCAAATGTTCAGCGTAATGGTATCGTCCATCTTGAGTTTGAATTTAGAAACCAAGTCGGGGATGAACTGACCAATTTCCAGCAAGACATACAGGTGATCAATGTTCCTTAAAAAAAGACAAGTCGGAAGCCTGTATATTGTCGTTATTTTTGTATTGGTGGTGATGGGGTTTCTTGCTACAACCTTAAGCCGCATAGAGTGGTCCAATAATGACGCACATACAAAAGATGTGATTGGTACTCAAGCCCATCTTTTAGCTCATTCGGCAATAGAGCGAGCCTTAATGCAGATATATCCACCTAGAGCCAACACAACGGTTTCATTTGATGTGGCTGCAGAGTGTACAAACTTGAATGGAACAGCAATGAACTTCGCAACGACAATTACATGTGCAGATGTTCAAATAACGTGCTCACCAACAGGTGGTCAACTTGTCGATAGTTCTCAGTTATACACAGTAAGAGCGGTCGCAATGTGCGGAACGGGTGTGAATTTAATGCAACGTAGTCAAGATGTGTGGGTGAGGGGAGTAATATAAATGCGCCTACTTAGTAGAGTTAGCCTCGTATTTTTTATTCTTTTTAGTGTGTTGTTTCAAACTAATGCATTGGCTAATCAGTGTTTATCTAAAGGGGCATGGGTAGATGCTCGAAATGGTTTTTGTTTCACTTTTCAAATTGATTCTGATGGAAAAAATCGTGCTCGTTTGGAAGGAATTTACTATTTCCCAATTTGGACCGATGATACTGTTTATCAAGGTTATAGCTCTAATGTTTATGAAAGAGACTATGTATCAGAAAGAAAACAAAGAACTTTCCAAGTTAAATTTACACGAACTTCAAATTATAATGCTAGGCATATTAAAGGCATAATTACCTACTCTGTTGATGGAGTAGTAAAAGGTTCTCCTTTTGCGATCAATTTGTCTCAAAAAACAGGTGTTGATAAATTTTACCCATATTTGAGATTGAACTTAAAAGGAACACAATTTTACGATAGCGATAAATATTGTATTAGTAGTGGTAGCTGTGGAGCATTACCTCCTCCACCCGTAACAAAATTTGATGATGCTCGCTTTGAGTTCGGTCGTTTGGACTCAGCCAACTGTAAAGCTAGCGATTGCACGATCACCTTCAATAAAACCTATAGAACGACTCCATTGGTATTTCTTATGCCAACGATTGATCCTGTTAATCCTGATAGTGATGCGCCTGCAACACTTTCTATAAAAAACATCAGTTCAACGCAAGCGACATTCCACCAAGAAGTTGCTCCTCAACACTGGAATTACAATCTTGCTTCAAAACCAATGTCTTCGATTAGTTACCTTGTGGTTGAACCCGGCACTATAACATTCAGTGATGGACATAAGGCAATTGCAGGTTACCTCGATACCAAAGCGTATCAAGCGCATGGAAAAAAAAGCGATCCTAAGTGGGAGTCAGTCCCTTATTCAAGGTTTAGCTCACATCGAATAGGGGATGATGATCCCGTTGTATTTGCTCAGATTAATAGCTCGACGAACCGATGGTTAACTGCCGGCATTGATGACGTAAATCAAACGAGTGCCAAATTCTATTTAGAGCTGACTCGTGTGGATACAAATAACCCGCCTTCTCAGCCAGAAAAAATAGCGTTTTTAATTTCAGATGAACATGATGGCACGTCAAACGGAATTAATTATGAGTTTGGCCGCATTTCTCTTGATGATGACAGCGGATCCTCAAAACCTATCCTTAAATCTTGTAATGATATGCATGATCTTGAAAACGAATATCAGTCCCTACCTGGAATTGTCGCAAGTAAAGTCACCCGTAAAGGAGGCCAAGGTGGTTGGTTGAGACTTTGTAGCGTGAAGCATAACGGCAGTGACGATAATGACTATCAAGTAGGACTTGTTGTTGATGAAGATCTGTCTCTGAGTGGTTCAAAAGGATGGAGGTCTCATACTGACGAAAAGATCGGGTACTTTGCTTTTCAAGTCAATAAGCTCCCTAAGTTTACGAAAAACTACTGTTCGGCTTTTCCTTCTGCAGTTCAAGGTTGGAGAAACTCGTCAGGTAGCAGTATTGAGATGTGGAACCAATCTAAAATTACCAATGCGTTATTGGAGGCTGGCCAAAGAAAGGTCGGGTTTGGAAGTGCTCAATTTGGGAATGCAGTGAAATGTGATGGGATATCGTGTACTAACGATCCCACAAAGCAAATCGTCCAATCTAAACTGGATGATTTCCTGATAACAAATTCAGGTAGTGATATCTGGAATACAACAAAAACGTTAACACCTTTATCTCAAAAGAGCTTATCAATTGGTCAGTCAACCGTGACACTGACTGCTGGCGACTACTATTTTAATTCTTTGAATATCAATACCCACTCTTCCTTGAATATTCAAGGGAAGGTGATTATTCATACTCGATACTTAAATTTATCGAATAATTCAAGGATTAATAATTCAGGTAATGCAGATAACCTTGTAATAGTTGGGTATGACCCTACTAAAGGTTCATCTGGACAAACGTGCCCTGCATATGGTTGTGAAATGGATTTATCCAGTCAATCACAAATCAAAGCATTGATTTACAGCGAGGGGGAGGTTCGGTTATCTAATGGATCACATGTGTACGGTGCGGTTACCGTTCGTGACCTTCATATGAGTGGAGCATCTCAGATTACCGGGGAAAGCCAATGTTTTTCTGAGCCAGAGTTGGTTATTACTCCAGGCTCTAGCTCTGGGTTAGCTTGTACCGGTATTCCTATAAACTTTAAGTTGGTCGATAAAATAACCAAGCAACCTGTTAATAATTATACGGGAACTCTTGATGTGACAATTCCAAATAATAGTTCGAGGGATGCGTGTTGGTTAAATTCAGATGGAACCTGTTCTGCATCCTTGAGTCACGATTTCGTAGCAGGGCAGACAGCTACTTACACCAAGTCACTGTCAAGTATTGGCCTATCTCCGGTTTCAATCTCTGCTTCTATTCGGGGGCAAAGTAACATCAGTGCAACCGGTGGACCGTATCAGTTTGTGCCTTACGGATTTAAAATTGAAGATAAACAAAGGGTTGATGGAGGTAAGGGGCAGGTTGCTTTCCGAACATTTGAGACCGAAGTTACTGCAGTAGCATCAGGGGCTTCTAACCCAAGGGCATGTCAGAAAATATCGGATTATGATGGAACTAAATCACTTTATGCTTCCTATGAGCAGATAACTCAAGGCAATAGTGGTTGGAATAATGAGCTATTTCTCAATTCGTATAGCATTAAGATCGGCAGTTCACCTTTAAATGGAACTAAAGTGAACAATATTGTTTTTCAGAATGGTGTTGCAAAACTGACTTCTCAATACTGGTCGGCTGGTCATATAAAACTTCATTTGGCAGATGCTGACTGGCAACCCACGAATCAATCTATACCCAATTGGAAAGGCTTACAGAGTTCTACTGATGTGTATGTTAGGCCATTTGCTTTGGTGAGTTGCCAAGATAACTCCGGTGTACCAAATGCCCCATTCCCTTCCGGTAGCTCAACAGGAGGAGCTTCATTTATCGCCGCAGGTAATACTGCTTACTTAGCGGTTAGTGCGATAGCTTGGGAGCCTAGTGCTGATCGTAATAATGACGGTCTCATTGACAGTTCATTTTCGGGGGATTTATGTAGGGCTCTTTCAGTATCTGGCTTTGATGATGAAGTTGTGTATGTCAATTATGCTCTTGAAAGCCCGAGTAATGGCCATAATGGCGTATTAAGCGTTGGTAATAAAAACAGTGGTGATGAATTGTCACCGCAACCTATCCCTGCTGATATGTGGTTGAATGGCTACGCGTATAAGAGCTTAGCTTGGTCTGAAGTAGGTAGCATTAAACTATGGGCAGACAAACCGGACTACCTGAATGGGATGACGGTGCCAGGTTATAAAACAACCGCTGGTCGTTTTTATCCTAAATATTTTCAAGTGGTGAACAATGCGGTGTGGGATTACCCGGGAAATCAATCATATGCATACATGAATCAGCCTTTTGACGGCGTTACATTTGATGTGGAAGCACTGAGTCTACAACTCACTGCGGTGAAGAACTATGGATATTTTAATCCAACAATTACCGCTAACTTTGCTTTGTATGAGGCTAACCCTGTTTTTGTCAGTCGTTTTCATTCTGGGACTCCGAGTAAGTCGTGGGCTTCCGCCTCGGATAAGAGTATTGGCACATTTACGCTATATGAGAATTCGCCTTCTACTAACTGTGCTAGCGAGTTGTGTTGGGCTAAAGCAGCACCTGCTGATGGCTATGAGGATGGACCATTCAATACCGCGGTAAGTGCAACCTCGACGATTTCAATTGATGCTGTGGGGAACAACGTCGATCCTATTAGCTATCACTATAATGGTACTCCTCGATTACTAACGGTTCAGCCTACTATTCGATTTGGTCGCGCTGTAATAGATAGCGTTGGTGGAGTTGCTGGTGGTGGTATGAATATACCGCTCCGCATAGAGCATTGGACCGGAACAAGTTTTGCCACTCATGAAGGTGATAACTCGACGAATTTAGCCGGTATAAATACGGAAGGTGACAACCGAGATATCTGGGTTGAAACGGGAGCTACGGCCGCTGATGTAAATCTTTTAGGGGGCGGTGGTGTTGTGAATGGTATATCTAACTCTATACAGGTTGTTCAAGCGCCAATAGATCCAGAGGTTAGGCAACAAACACAGGTTTGGTTGGAGCTAAATAGCGGTGTAAATGCCGCTCCTTGGCTCCGTTATCGCTGGCAAGATCCTAACCGGGTGGAAGTTGCTGGTGAAGAAGATCCCTCAACAGTAGTCACCTTTGGCATCCATCGCGGGAACGATCGTGTGATCTACCGAGGTGAAAGTGGCTTAATAGGTCAGCAATAATATGATTTTTTGGCTGTTAAGTTAGGAATCTGTAAGAAATTGTGGGTTTCAGTCCATGTTTATACTTCAATGCCTTGCCGTGACAGCAAGGCATTGGTACATTTAGTGCAATTTTTGTCTTCTAATTCTTGCAGGATGAGCGAAGAATATGTTTAAAAAGCTTCGTGGCATGTTTTCAAACGACCTATCGATTGATTTAGGTACTGCCAATACCCTTATATATGTAAAAGGCCAAGGCATTGTTCTTGATGAGCCTTCAGTTGTAGCTATCCGCCAAGATCGTGCGGGTTCTGCAAAGAGTGTCGCTGCGGTTGGTCACGCTGCTAAGCAAATGCTTGGCCGTACGCCTGGTAATATCTCAGCAATCCGTCCAATGAAAGACGGCGTAATTGCTGACTTTTACGTAACGGAAAAAATGCTTCAGCACTTCATTAAGCAAGTGCATGATAACAGTGTTCTTAAACCAAGCCCTCGCGTATTGGTTTGTGTTCCTTGTGGTTCAACGCAAGTTGAGCGCCGTGCAATCCGTGAATCAGCACTGGGTGCTGGTGCTCGTGAGGTTTACCTAATCGATGAGCCTATGGCTGCTGCGATTGGTGCAGGCCTACGTGTATCTGAGCCAACAGGTTCAATGGTGGTTGATATCGGTGGTGGTACGACTGAAGTTGCCGTTATCTCACTAAACGGCGTGGTTTACTCGTCTTCTGTACGTATCGGTGGTGACCGTTTTGATGAAGCTATCATCAACTACGTTCGTCGTAACTACGGCAGCTTGATCGGTGAAGCAACAGCCGAAAAGATCAAACACGAAATCGGTTCTGCTTACCCAGGCGATGAAGTCGATGAGATTGAAGTACGTGGTCGTAACCTTGCTGAAGGTGTTCCTCGTAGCTTTAGCCTGAACTCAAATGAAATCCTTGAAGCGCTTCAAGAACCTTTATCTGGCATCGTATCTGCAGTAATGGTTGCACTTGAACAGTGTCCACCAGAGCTTGCCTCTGATATCTCAGAAAACGGTATGGTACTGACAGGTGGTGGTGCACTGCTTAAAGACCTTGATCGCCTGCTAACTGAAGAAACGGGTATCCCTGTTGTTGTGGCGGAAGAGCCATTAACGTGTGTTGCTCTAGGCGGTGGTAAAGCTCTAGAGATGATCGACATGCACGGCGGTGATCTTTTCAGCGAAGAATAGTATCTAGTGTTAGGCTCTTTTCTTATCTAGTTTTATGTAAAGAGCCTAACACCTTGTCTATAGGATCAAATGTCGCTCTAGGACCAAATATAGAATGAAGCCAATTTTTGGTAGAGGTCCCTCTCTACAATTGCGCCTGTTTTTTGCTGTAACATTATCAGCCAGCCTTATGCTGGCTGATAGTCGTTTAGATGCATTCTCAAATGTCCGCTATCTATTAAACAGCATGGTTGCGCCAATTCAGTATGCCGCTAATTTGCCTCGCACCATGTTTGATGGCGTATACGACCGTTTTAGTACTCGTAAAGGGCTCATTGAATCCAACCATAATATTAAACGAGAAGTCTTGCGACTGAAGAGCGAGTTGATTCTGCTTGAGCAATATCAAGAAGAAAACAAGCGCCTTCGCAAGCTATTAGGCTCTCCGTTTATTCGTGATGAGAAGAAGGTCGTCACAGAGGTTATGGCGGTGGATACTTCACCATACCGACATCAAGTCGTGATCGACAAAGGTCAGATTGATGGAGTGTACGAAGGTCAGCCTGTGATCAATGAAAAAGGCATTGTTGGTCAAGTCACTTTTGTTGCTGCTCATAATAGTCGTGTTTTGCTACTGACTGATGCAAATAACGCAATTCCTGTTCAGGTTATTCGTAACGATATACGTGTTATTGCTTCTGGTAATGGCATGATTGATGAGATCCAGTTAGAGCACATTCCAACCAGTACAGATATCCAAGAAGAAGATCTGCTGGTGACATCTGGACTTGGTGGTGTATATCCAGAGGGTTACCCAGTCGCTTATGTGACTGCCGTTGATTATGATCCGAAGCGTGAGTTCGCCGTTATTAAAGCAGAACCTGTAGTTGAGTTTGATAAGCTCAGATACTTGTTGCTTGTGTGGCCTGATGAAAATAAACAGATGCAAGCAGAACAATCCAGTATCGAACAAGCATTGTTAGAAGGTGAAAATGGCCAATAGCGTTTTAAGAAGCAAAGTCGTAATTGGCTGCTCATTTTTGATAGCACTTATTCTACAAACGATCCCTTGGCCGGGTAGTTTAGACCTATTCAGGCCATCTTGGTTATTACTGGTTACCTGCTATTGGGTTTTAGCGTTACCTTACAGAGTTAACGTTGGTAGTGCTCTAGTACTGGGCTTATTGTGGGACCTTTTGATCGGTTCGACTCTCGGTATTAGAGGCATGATGATGGCAATAGTAATGTACATTATTGCAATGAACTTCCTCGTGATTCGAAATATGGCGCTATGGCAGCAAGCGATAATCATTGCAGCCTTAACAGTGTTGTTTGAAGTGCTGATATTCTTTGGTGAATATTTGATCCAAGATGTCGTTTTCAATCCGTTATCGCTATGGAGCGCATTGATAAACTGTATACTTTGGCCTTGGATGTTTTTATTAATGAGACGTGTACGTCGCCATTGGCATGTAAGGTAGAGTGACGATGGAAAAGAAACATTTAGTTTTGGCATCCGGCTCTCCACGCCGCAAAGAATTGTTATCTCAACTCGGTTATGAGTTTTCTGTCCTTGTAACTGATGTCGAAGAATGTAAACACGCTCAAGAAACCGCCGAAGAGTACGTTAAGCGACTATCTTTAGATAAAGCCTTAGCTGCGTTGTCTTTATTGAAAGGTAACCCTTCTGAAAAACAGCATGTTGCTTCTGGTTCTGATACTGTAGTTGCTAGTTCTCTTGATTCTGAAACAGTGGTTCTGGGCTCTGACACAGTCGTCGTAAGCCAAGGGCAAGTGCTCGAGAAGCCAATAGACCTTGCTGACTCTAAGCGTATGCTTACTCAGTTAGCGAATGATCGTCACCAAGTGATGACGGCAGTTTCTGTTGTATCGGAAGAAAAACAAAAGACAGAAATCATTATTACCGACGTATGGTTTAAACCCCTCAGTGAAAAAGAAATAGAACAATACTGGCAAACAGGGGAGCCATGCGATAAAGCTGGTAGCTATGGGATCCAAGGTTTGGGCGGACGCTTTGTTACCCGAATCGAAGGTAGTTATTACGCCGTTGTCGGCTTACCTTTATTTGAAACGGACCAGCTACTGCAAGAATTCTTATAATTACTAATCTGAGGTGCACCATGAGTGCTGAATTGTTGCTGAACGTGACCCCGAGTGAGACTCGTGTGGCCATGATTGAAGGGGGAGCTCTTCAAGAGATCCATGTCGAACGAGATGCTCGACGCGGGATCGTAGGAAATATCTACAAAGGACGTGTAAGCCGTGTTTTGCCTGGAATGCAGGCGGCATTTGTGGATATTGGCCTTGATAAAGCAGCTTTTTTGCACGCCTCTGATATTGTCCCCCACACTGAATGTGTTGCTGAGAATGAAAAGAAGCAATTTCAGGTTCGTGATATTTCAGAGCTTGTTCGCCAAGGGCAAGATATTGTCGTTCAAGTGGTCAAAGATCCTCTTGGTACCAAAGGTGCCCGTCTAACCACAGACATTACTTTGCCATCTCGTTATCTGGTATTCATGCCGGGCGCAAGCCACGTTGGTGTTTCTCAGAGAATTGATAGTGAGTCAGAACGCAACCGCCTAAAAAAAGTCGTGTCTCGTTACTGTGACGAGCACGGTGGCTTTATCATCCGCACGGCAGCAGAAGGCGCAGATTCAAATGAGTTGGCGCAAGATGCCGCATTCTTGAAGCGATTATGGCTAAAGGTGTTAGAACGTCGTGGTAAGCACAAAGCTCGTACTCGCTTGTATGGTGAGTTGTGCTTAAGCCAACGTATCTTACGTGATTTTGTCGGTACTGAGCTGAGCAAGATTCAGGTCGATTCTCGTCTAGAATATGAAAATCTAAAAGAGTTTACTTCTGAATACGTGCCTGAGCTAACAGACAAGCTTGAGTTGTATGAAGGTGATAAGCCTATCTTTGATATGTACGATACCGAGAACGAAATTCAACGTTCATTGGATCGCAAAGTCGAATTGAAGTCTGGTGGGTATCTGATTATCGACCAAACAGAAGCGATGACAACCGTCGACATCAATACTGGTGCCTTTGTTGGTCGTCGTAATCTAGAAGAGACGATTTTCAATACTAACGTCGAAGCGACACAAGCTATTGCTCGTCAACTTCGCCTTCGTAACTTAGGCGGCATCATCATTATCGATTTTATTGATATGCTGTCTGAAGAACACCGTAAGCGAGTACTAACTTCTTTAGAAGCTGCATTAGACAAAGACCGTGTGAAAACCAACATTAATGGCTTCACACAGCTTGGTTTGGTTGAGATGACTCGTAAACGTACTCGTGAAAGTATTGAGCATATTCTGTGTTCTAGCTGCCCTGCTTGTGAAGGTCGCGGTAGCGTGAAGACAGTTGAAACCGTTTGTTATGAAATTCTTCGAGAGATCACACGAGTGAATCGCGCGTATGACGCCGATAAGTTTGTTGTTTATGCGGCGGCTGCCGTTGCCGAGGCGTTAGAAGGCGAGGAATCTCACGCGCTTGCTGAGCTTGAAGTGTTTATTGGTAAGCAAGTTAAAATCCAGGCTGAGCCTCTGTACATACAAGAGCAGTTTGATGTTGTTATGATGTAATGGATATTTTGTGAGTTCAAGCGTTACTCTGATTCTTCGTACATGTTTATGGTTAGTGGTTACTCTCTTAGTAACACTAGCCATTGCTGTCACTACACTGCGTGTAGCCTTACCCAATTTAAATAAGTATCAATCTGAAATTGAGCTTTGGGTAAACCAACATTCCGGTTTTGAGTTTTCTATTCAAGATGTGGGTGGTTTTTGGCGTAACACTCATCCCTCTATTGCTCTGCAAGGTGTTAAGGCTAGCCTTCCCAACGCAGAAGATGTAGCTTTCTCTGTTGAGCGTGTTGAAGTTGAGTTTGACTTGATTCAATCGGTCGTGCAGATGCGTCCTGTCGTGGCCGATTTGGTCATGAATCAAATGTACCTCGACATCCGCTCAATTGATCTATTTGCCGGGCAAAACGGTAAAGATGTACCTAAAGACCCCGGCTCTTCCAAGCGAGTGATGCAGGAGCTGGACAATTTACTTTTAAAAACTTTGGTGGATGTGACCGCTAAAGATTCCTCTCTTCTATATCGAACTATCTCTGGTGAAGAACGTCAGCTTGATCTCGAAACTTTAAAATGGCAAAACTCAGGTAAACATCACCTTGCGGAGGGTGTAGTAAGTATTAAAGACGCTAACCTCAACTCTTTGTCAGTAAGTGCTAACTTTGTTGATGGTGGTTCTTTAACTGATATGACGGGCGAGTTTTATGTCAGCGCGGATAGTATCTCAGTAATGCCTTGGTTAACTCGTTATATGCAGGCAGAATCCGGCATTGAGACGGGCACGGTGAGCTTGAATAGCTGGCTAACGCTACGAAATAGCAAGCCAGTTAGCGCTTATGTTGAGGTATTACCTTCAGAACTGACTTGGAATGAAGGTGGTCAACATGACTTGATGCTTGAGTCGGGTGTTTTTAAATTATCACCAATTGATGGTGGGTGGCAGGTAAATGGTCACTCACTAAATCTAAGAACGGATGACAGGCCTTGGCCTGAGCTTGATGTCGCTTTCAAGTGGAATAAAGGCCCGTGGGAACTTAATGTTTCTGAACTTGATGTTGAAACCATTACTCCGTTGATCAAGTTGATGCCAGATTCTTCGCAATCTACCCAAATGATCAATGCATTGGCTCCGGGCGGTATCGTTTCAGACATTCGCGTTGCGATGGGCTCTGGAATTGAAAGCTTGCGTTACTCTGCGAACTTTTCCGATTTGGCGATCGAACAATGGGAGTTAGTCCCTGGCTTTAGCCAAGTATCAGGGCATGTGTTTGGCTCGGCTTCGGAAGCGAAAGCCAGCTTATATGTTATTGATGATGTGTTTCCTTATGGTGATGTTTTCCAAGCACCTCTGAATATCAAACAAGGTCAGGTTGATATTGTTTGGCAGCAAGATGAAAACGGCTGGAAACTGTGGTCGGACAAAATCACTGCAGCCACGCCAGATTTACAAGTACTAGGCGCATTTCGCTTGGACTTTCCAAATAACGCTAGCCCTTATCTTTCTTTCTATGGTGAAGCGGACGCTTACAACGTCGGTGAGACATGGCGCTATTTGCCGACATTGGCACTTGGCCAAGACTTAACCGATTACCTTTCAACAGCGATTCAAGCGGGTAAGGCCGACACCGTTAAATTACTTTGGCATGGTGAGTTAGCCCAATACCCGTACACCAATCATGATGGTATTTTCCAAGTTTGGGTTGGCTTAGAAGACGCTAAGTTCAGCTTCGATACCGCGTGGCCATTGATAACCGACCTTCAACTTGACCTGTTATTTGAAAATGATGCGATGTATTTAGACTCTCGCTCCGCTCAATTGATGGATGTGGCGGCAGATCGAATCACTGGTCGTATTCCTTATTTAGGGGAAGGCGGTCATATCGAAATTGAAGCTAAAGCAACGGCGTCTGGTAATGCAGTTCGAAATTACATGACTGCTTCGCCACTCGTAGATTCTGTGGGTGCTGCGTTAACTGCGCTTAAAGTGAGTGGTGATGTCTCTTCTGAGTTCCAGCTTAATATTCCGTTTGATTCTGAACAAGAACCTAGAGCGTGGGGATATGCAGATCTGAGTGGTAATCATGTTGAGATTGAAGCTCCACCAATGGTGCTAGAGAACACCACTGGTCGTATTGAATTTGATAATGATGTCGTGACAGCAAGTGGTCTTGCAGCTGATTTGCTTAATCAAGGTATCTCGGTTGACTTTAAAGGTCTTAATGATGGACCTGGCTATGCAGTGGATCTTGATGTGTTAGGTGATTGGGACGTCAATCCTCTAAAGCCGTATGTCGGAGAGCAGTGGTTAAGCCGTTTGTCGGGTCATGCACAATGGCAAAGCCAGATCGATATTCAACTTAATGATATTGGTTTTACTTACCAACTCGACTTACAGTCAGACCTCAAATACTTAGCGAGTGATTACCCATACCCATTAGCTAAAAAGTCATTAGAAAGTGGCTCGGCAAGGCTACAAGCCTCGGGCAATCAAGAATCGATTACCGCGCGTCTGCAATTGCCGAGCACTAAATACCAAGCTGAGATTGATATTTCCGGCGATGTTCCTGAATTAACGGCGACCAATTTAGTCCTTGGTCGTGGTGGCTATAAAATTAGCCCCGTGGTAGGGCACCATGCCTTGATTCGTACCGATAAGTTCAATGCCGATGACTGGCTGTCAGTAGTCATGGAGCCAGTGCAACCATCGGATGCTGTCCTTAGCCTGATGAACACGCCAACCATTCCAGCGCCACGTCGCATCACCTTCGAGAGCAAAGAGCTGATCTTAGGTGGTATTTCTTGGAATGATGTTGATTTTAGCGCTCGAAAAAATAAGCAAGCATGGCAAATGGAAGTGTCTAGCCAAGAGTTAGAAGGTGATGTCAATTACCTGCCACCTTATGATTTGACGGTTTCATTGGATCGCCTGCATCTGTTTGTTCCTGGGTGGAGTGACAAGAAAAACCAAGATCAACTGCTACAGCGTAAGGCGCAAGAAGCACCATTGATCTCTGAGTTGGATAGAAAGCTCCATGATGCGATGCCGAATTTGACGCTGACCTTGAACGACTTCTGGCTTCAAGGCTATAAAGTTGGCAAGGTTGATGTTGAAATGACGAGAAAGGAAGACCGCATTGAGTGGAATAAGATTCAGGTGAGAAGCGGCGGAAATAAAGCGGATATCAGTGGCTGGTGGGAACTGCAAGGCGATAAGAGTCATTCATCGTTAACTCTTGATGTTGAAGGTGAAAACAACAGTGAGTTAATGGAGCGTTTCGGTATTACTTCCGGGATTCAAAAAGCGCCCTTTGAGTTAGAAGGTCAATTGACTTGGGATGGTTCGCCTTGGGGGATCAAAATGGATACCCTTGATGGCAACGTTAAAACCCAATTTGGTAAAGGTATTATCTCGGATGTGAGTGGCGCAGCTCGATTACTGGGGCTGTTTAGCCTAGATTCGATTATCCGTAAGATGCAGCTCGACTTCTCGGACGTATTTGATAATGGCATGGCATTCAACAGCATCACAGGAACTGGCGAGATTCAAAATGGTATCTTTCTGACTAACGATCTGAATATGGATGCGGTCGCCGGTGAGATGAAAATAAAAGGGATCGCCAACCTCAATACACGCGAGGTCGATGCTGAAGTGAACTTCACCCCAGATATCACCTCCGGGATTCCAGTATTAACGGCTTTTGCGGTAACGCCTCAAACAGCGCTATACGTGTTAGCGGTGACTACGGTTATTTCACCGGTTGTTGAAGTCTTTACCCAAGTTAATTATTCGGTGAAAGGGCCGTTGGATTCACCAACAGTGAGCGAGCTTTCTCGCAGTTCTGGAGAATTCCAGCTACCAGAAAAACTCAGAAAATGGGCCGAATAAGCCTTAAATTAGCCAAATGAACCGTATATTAGCCGAAAAGACCTTAGTATCCTAATCAGCTAATATACGGTGAAATGCTGATTTCTGAATCATAATGAATGGAGGAGCGATACACATGGATTGTGTTGGGTTGATTCAAATGACATCAGGCCCTCGCCCTGACTTGAACTTTGATTATCTTGCTCAAGAAGTAGCAAAGTGCAAAGAGTTGGGGGCTAAGTGGGTTGTGTGCCCTGAAAACGCGTTAGTCTTTGGCAGTAAAGCCGACTATCACCAGTATGCTGAGCCTCTAAATGATGGCCCACTGCAAAAGAAAGTCTCTGAGCTAGCAAAGCTTTACCGAATTTGGATTGTTATTGGCAGTATGCCGATAAGCACAGCTAAAGGCGTGACTACCACAACCTTGGTGATTGATGATTTTGGTTGTCTAGTGGCCCATTACGATAAGTTACACATGTTTGATGTGGATGTTGCTGATGCACATAAGTGCTATCGAGAATCGGATATTTTCACGCCCGGTGACCGAGTGGTAACAACGGAAACGCCTTTTGGTCGCTTAGGTTTGAGTATTTGTTATGATGTGCGCTTTCCGCACTTGTATTCAGAGTTACGCAAGCAAGGTGCACAAATCATAGTGGTACCGGCAGCTTTTACCGCAGTAACAGGGCAAGCTCACTGGGAAGCATTATTAAGATGCCGCGCGATCGAAACGCAATCGTGGATTATCGCGGTAGGGCAAGGCGGAAATCACCCTTGCCAAAGAGAAACATGGGGACACTCAATGGTGGTTGATCCATGGGGGCGAGTGGTTGCACAGCTAGACCAAGATCCTAAAAGTATGGTGGTTGAGATAGACACATCCAGTTGCGAATCAATCAGGCAAAATATGCCAATCGCGCAGCATTCTCGATTTACCAATCAATTTTAATTACAAATAAGAGCCATTTATGAGCATCAATCAAATTGAAGAAGCGCTACTGAACCCAACAGGGCTGACGGAGCAAAATATCGCAGATACATTGGCGAGCATTGCTACCCGCCAAATTGATTATGCTGATATCTACTTTCAGTCAAGCTGGCATGAATCTTTAGTGCTAGAAGACAGCATTATTAAAGACGGCTCTTTCAATATCGATTGTGGTCTTGGTGTACGAGCGGTATCTGGTGAAAAAACCGGTTTTGCTTACTCTGACCAAATCCAATTGGATGGCCTTAAACAGAGTGCAATCGCGGCTCGCGGCATCGCTAAGCAAGGGCAAAACGGTAAGGTACAAGCTTTCAAACGTAACTCTAACCAAGCTTACTATGATGCAGTTAACCCGCTAGCAAGCTGGGAAAAGCAGCAAAAGACAGAATTACTTAAAGCGCTTGATGCTTACATTCGCACTAAAGAACCGATGGTAACTGAAGTATCGGTGAGCCTAAGTGGTGTACATGAACAGATGCTCGTTGCGGCAACTGATGGTACTTTCGCTGGTGATATTCGCCCGTTGGTTCGTCTATCAATTAGCGTACTTGCACAGAAAGGCGATCGTCGTGAACGTGGCAGTGCCGGTGGAGGTGGTCGTTTTGGTTACGATTTCTTCTTAAGTGATGCTAACGGTTCTCAAGTTGCTTACCAATTCGCTGATGAAGCCATTCGCCAAGCATTAGTTAACCTTGAAGCGGTTGCTGCGCCTGCTGGTGCAATGCCTGTGGTTCTTGGTTCTGGTTGGCCGGGTGTTCTACTGCATGAAGCGGTAGGCCACGGTTTAGAAGGTGATTTCAACCGTAAAGAGTCTTCAGTATTTTCTGGCAAAATCGGCGAGCAAGTTACATCAAGCCTATGTACGATTGTTGATGACGGCACATTAACAGATCTACGTGGTTCATTGAACGTTGATGATGAGGGTGTTAATGGTCAGTACAATACGCTAATCGAAAACGGCATCCTAAAAGGTTACATGCAAGATAAGCTAAACGCTCGTCTAATGGGTGTCGCGCCGACAGGTAATGGTCGTCGTGAGTCTTACGCGCATCTTCCAATGCCACGTATGACGAATACATACATGCTGCCCGGCGAACACACACCGGAAGAGATCATTGCAACGGTTGAGAAAGGCATCTACGCACCGAACTTCGGTGGCGGTCAGGTTGATATCACATCAGGTAAGTTTGTGTTCTCAGCTTCTGAAGCGTACATGATTGAAAACGGCAAGATCACTCACCCAGTGAAGGGCGCGACGCTGATCGGTTCTGGTATCGAAGCAATGCAGCAGGTGTCTATGGTCGGTAATGACCTAAGCATTGACCGTGGTGTTGGTGTATGTGGTAAGGCTGGTCAAAGTGTGCCAGTGGGTGTTGGTCAGCCAACATTGAAGCTAGACTCGCTAACCGTCGGTGGTACTGAGTAATTCAGGTCAGCAGCACGAGTTAATTTCAAAACCTCTCGTCATAAAATAGATTGAAAGCGCCTCTATTGTGAGGCGCTTTTTGTTTATAGGTTACTGGTTCAGTGAGCGCGCAGAGTCTACATGTTCTCTTCCGCGAACTCAGCCAGTCGGCTACGCACCACACCATTGAGGTGGATGTTGGCACTGCCTTCGAAGTTTTTAAAACGCTCAACCATGTAGGTGAGCCCCGAGGTCACAGGAGTTAGGTAGGAAGAATCTATCTGCGCTAGGTTTCCTGAGCAGACGATCTTGGTCCCTTCACCACAACGGGTGATGATGGTTTTGATTTGTGAAGCGGTAAGGTTCTGACACTCATCCAAAAGCACAAATGCATTCTGAATTGAACGGCCACGCATAAAGTTAATCGATTTGAACTGGATGTTGGCTTTATCACAGATGTACTTCATCGAGCCTTCTGTGCAGTGATCGTTCTTGTGCAGCGCTTCCAGTGTATCAGTCACTGCAGCTAACCAAGGCAACATCTTCTCTTCCTCTGTACCCGGAAGAAACCCTATCGACTCACCTATATCAGGTGTGTTTCGGGTTACGATGATCTTATCGAACTGTTTACGTTCAATAGTTTGTTCAAGTGCAGCTGCCATGGCTAACAGTGTCTTACCACTCCCCGCAGCGCCAGTGAGAATCACCAGATCAATATCAGGGTCGAGCAGGGCATCGATCGCCATACCTTGGTATACGTTTTTGGGTGTGATGTCCCATGCTCTGCGATTCATTAGTCTTTCGCGACTGAGGTCTCTTAGTGTAATGCTTTCAGTTTCAATCTCTTCGACTCGAGCGGCAAAGTCACTTTCTTCGTCAATCACATACTGGTTGAGAAAGGTTGGCTCGAACGGCGCTCTTGCTAAGGTGTGCAGCGTCTTTCCGCCTAAACTTCTGCTCTCGACATTATCGATACCATCCCAAAATGAGCCTTCCAGTTGTTGGAAGCCTTTGGTGAGGTATTGGATATCATCAATCAATTGGTCGGTTTGATAGTCTTCAACAAAACGGACACCGGCACCTTTGGCTCGTAAACGCATGTTGATGTCTTTGGTGATAAGAACCACTTCGCGTGGCGCGCGTTTATTTTGAAGATAGAGGACTGCGTTGAGGATTCGGTTATCGCCAGCTTTGTCATCGGCGAAGGCTTTGATGCTTTCTTGAAGTTCGTAGTCAGCGAGTATTGAAATACTGCCAGATGCGTTTATGTCTTTAGAAAAAGGGATGCCTTCCGATATTTGGTCTGGTGTGGCTTCCCTGAATAAGTCTTCGAGCGTTCGAATCGCAATTCTCGCATCTCGAGCAACATCTCTTTTACTGTCTTTGATTCTGTCGAGTTCTTCTAGCACTGTCATTGGGATAACGACATCGTGCTCTTGGAAAGAAAATATAGCGAAGGGTTCGTGAAGTAGGATATTGGTGTCTAAAACAAATAGCTTCCGGTTGGTCTCGCCCATAGCATCTCCTTGCCGACGTGCGGCTTGCCTTGCATTCATTGAACGTAGATTAAGCTCATATAAAGGTTAGTATCTGATTCTAGTGATAGTCAACAACTCACCTAAACTTCATTTGAGAGCTGCATTCTGCTCTCCATAGAATAACCATGATTTTTTGACAGTTTGATTGCACTTATGAAAACAGAAAAAAAGTATGAAATCGTCTCCTTTAGGCGTGACCTAAATCACAGCATCGAGTAAGATTAGCGACCTTTTTCTGCACCATTTTCTCAAGATATTTATTATTAAGAGCGCACTTAAAAAGTGGCTGCAAACTAGGCATTTTGGCTATATTTTTAGTTCAAGAGCAATAACGTTCTTGTTTGAAATTGCAGTTAGAAAGACCAAATTCCAACTATAAGATTGAGGTAGTCGATTCATGACATTTGCTTTGGGGCAACGCTGGATAAGCGATACGGAGAGCGATTTAGGTTTAGGTACCGTTGTAGCAATGGATGCTCGCACAGTAACAGTAATGTTTGCTGCGTCAGAAGAAAACCGCGTCTATGCACGCACAGATGCTCCCGTAACCCGAGTGGCGTTCAATGTAGGCGATGTCATCGAATGCCAAGAAGGTTGGTCTTTATCTGTTGAAGAAGTTATCGAAGATAAAGGGCTACTGACTTATTTGGGTACTCGTGAAGATACTCAAGAGACAGAGGTGACTCTGCGTGAAATCTTTTTAAGTAACCAGATCCGCTTTAACAAGCCACAAGATAAGCTGTACGCAGGTCAAATCGACCGTATGGATAACTTTGTGTTGCGCTACCGTGCTTTAAGCAACCAATACCAACAACATAAGAGCCCAATGCGCGGCTTGTGTGGTATGCGTGCAGGTCTTATCCCTCATCAGCTTTACATTGCTCATGAAGTCGGTCGTCGTCACGCTCCACGCGTTTTACTGGCTGATGAAGTTGGCCTAGGTAAAACCATAGAAGCGGGTATGATTATCCACCAGCAGGTGTTGTCTGGCCGTGCTGAACGTATTCTGATTGTGGTTCCTGAAACTCTACAACACCAGTGGTTAGTAGAGATGATGCGCCGTTTCAACCTGCACTTCTCTATCTTTGATGAAGAGCGTTGCATAGAATCTTTCGCAGAATCAGATAATCCATTCGATACACAGCAATACGTTCTGTGTTCTTTGGATTTCCTACGCAAGAGCCGTAAGCGCTACGAGCAAGCACTTGAAGGTGAATGGGATTTGTTGGTTGTCGATGAAGCGCACCACCTTGAGTGGAGCCAAGACAAACCGAGCCGCGAATACCAAGTGGTTGAAGGATTAGCTGAAAACACGTCTGGTGTATTGCTACTGACAGCGACCCCTGAACAGCTTGGTCGTGAGAGTCACTTTGCGCGTCTGCGTCTGCTTGATCCTGATCGCTTCTACGATTACGAAGCATTCGTTGAAGAAGAAGACCAATATGCGCCAGTTGCTGATGCTGTAACGGCATTGTTCTCTGGCGTGAAGCTTGAAAACAGCGCGAAGAACCAAATTACAGAACTTCTGTCTGAGCAAGATGTTGAGCCACTGTTCCGTGTTATCGAAGGTGATAGCAGCGAAGAAGAGCAAGCGTTAGCTCGCCAAGAACTTATTGATAACCTTATGGATCGCCATGGTACTGGCCGTGTTCTTTTTAGAAATACACGTGCTGCAATCAAAGGCTTCCCTAAGCGTAATGTAAACCTACTGCCGATGGACATTCCAACGCAGTACACAACCTCGATGCGTGTATCGGGCATGATCGGTGGCAAGATGGCACCAGAAGCTCGAGCGATGAAGATGTTGTATCCAGAAGAGATCTTCCAAGAATTTGAAGGTGAAGATTCAAGCTGGTGGCAGTTCGATTCACGTGTGAACTGGTTGATTGAAAAAATCCAAGACAAGCGCAGCGAAAAGATCCTAGTGATTGCTTCTCGAGCAAGTACTGCTTTGCAATTAGAACAAGCACTGCGTGAGCGTGAAGGTGTGCGTGCAACAGTATTCCACGAAGGCATGTCGATTCTAGAGCGTGATAAAGCTGCGGCTTACTTTGCTCAAGAAGAGGGCGGTGCTCAGGTGCTTATCTGTAGCGAAATCGGCTCTGAAGGTCGTAACTTCCAGTTTGCTAACCAATTAGTGATGTTTGATCTACCGTTCAACCCGGATTTGCTTGAACAACGTATTGGTCGTTTGGACCGTATCGGTCAGCTTCGAGATATCGACATTCATGTCCCTTACCTAAAAGGCACATCACAAGCGATTCTAGCGCGTTGGTTCGATGAAGGTCTGAATGCATTCGCAGAGACTTGTCCTACTGGTCGTACAGTTTACGATAAGTATTCTGATGTACTGATTGAAATGCTGGCTTCTGGTAACACCGAGCAGCTTGATGAAGTCATTGAAGAATCAGCGAAGCTCAATCAAAGCCTGAAATCGGATCTAGAAAAAGGCCGAGATCGCCTATTAGAGATGCATTCAAATGGTGGCGATAAAGCCCATGAGATTGCAGAGAAAATTGCTTCTACCGATGGTGATACTAACCTAGTTTCTTTCGCTCTGAGCCTGTTTGATACCATTGGTCTGAACCAAGATGACAAGGGTGAAAATGCGTTAGTCGTGACACCTTCTGAACACATGATGGTGCCAAGCTACCCAGGCTTACCTTATGAAGGTGCAACGATTACGTTTGACCGTGAAACAGCGCTTTCTCGTGAAGACATGAACTTCATCAGCTGGGAACACCCAATGATTCAGGGCGGTATTGATCTGCTATTGAGTGAAGGTGTGGGTGCGTCTGCGGTATCTCTACTGAAGAACAAAGCGCTGCCAGTGGGTACAATTCTGCTTGAGTTGGTTTACCTTGTTGATGCACAAGCGCCAAAGCGCAGCGGTATCAGCCAGTTCCTGCCTAAGACGCCGATTCGCTTGATGATGGATGGTCGTGGTAACGATTTATCTGCACAGGTTGAATTCGATAGCTTTAACCGTCAACTAAGCCCGGTAAACCGTCATTTAGCGAGCAAGCTAGTAAACTCGGTACAAGGTGAGATTCACAAACTAATCGAAGCAGGTGAGACGCATGTACTGCCGAAGGTTGAAGAAGTTCGTCAGCAAGCTCAGAAAGATATGCAAACTAACTTGAACGGTGAGTTAGAACGCCTACAAGCGCTTAAAGCGGTTAACCCTAACATTCGTGATGAAGAGCTAGAGGTTATCGAAGCTCAAATCAATGAACTGACAGGTTACATCAGCAAAGCTCAGGTTCAGCTTGATTCGCTACGTTTGATTGTGGTTTCTCACAACTAGTTTTTAATTAACTAAATGCTTTGACGAAATAAGGCCTTCATCATGAAGGCCTTATTTGTATCTGTAGTTTGGTTAAACTGTAGCTTGGTTAAAGCTTAGCGCTCGACTATATTCCTATCGAGTGATCAATCGCGAAATGAAGTAAAAAATCAAAACTTCCTTAGTAGTTAGAGGCTCTAATGGCGTTAGAACAGTACACACCACCACGAGAACCGTGGACTGATATTGTCTATCAAGATGATGATATTCTTGTGGTGAACAAGCCAGCAGGCCTACTTTCGGTGCCGGGGAGGCTGTCAGAGCACTACGACAGTATGTGGAGCCGGTTGGTTGTCGAATTTCCGGAGGTTCAAGTTGTGCATCGGTTGGATATGTCGACATCGGGTTTGATGTTGCTCGCTAAACACAAACAGGCTGAGCGGCATTTGAAGAAGCAATTTCAATATCGACTGACACACAAACTTTATTACGCACGAGTGTGGGGTTCAATGGAAGACAAGGCAGGTTTGATTGACCTTCCTCTTATTTGCGATTGGACGAATCGCCCCAAGCAGAAAGTGTGTTTCGAGGATGGTAAACCATCTCAGACTCGATATATCGTGGAGCAACAAGAGCCTCAAACGACCTTATTGAAATTGCTGCCGATCACTGGTCGCTCTCATCAGTTGCGTGTTCACTGCATGGAACTAGGGAATCCAATTGTGGGCGACGAGTTTTATGCAACACAAGATGCGTTTAATTATAGCGATAGGTTAGCTTTACACGCATGTGAACTGAGTTTTTATCATCCGGCTAATAATCAGCTTTTCAAAGCCTTCGTGCCATGTGATTTTTATCCTCAAGCTTCACCACAAATCGAACAGCACTTTGAAATTGCGCCAGAGCTTCCAGACTACAGTAAGCTAAAAGCTTAGAATGACTCAATTGACATAAATTCAAGGACGTACAATGCCGAAGTTGAAAGTGGTCTTTCTCGACCGAGCCACCATCCCATCTCAAATACATTTAAAACCTTTTAGCTTTGAACATCAATGGGTTGAGTATGATTTCACTTCGCCAGAGCAAGTGTCTGAACGAATTGAAGGCGCTGATGTTGTTATCACCAATAAGGTTGTGCTCAACGCTGATAATTTAGCTCAAGTACAACAACTGAAGCTGATCGCGGTTTCAGCAACGGGTGTGAACAATGTCGATGTTGGCTACTGCAAGAGTAACAACATAGCGGTGACAAACGTGCAAGGCTACGCGACTCAATCGGTACCTGAACATGTTATCGCGATGCTATTTACGCTAAAGCGAAACCTCGTTGGTTATCATCAAGATATCGAGACAGGCGAGTGGCAAAAGGACAAACAATTCTGTTTCTTTACTCATCCGATTCAAGATGTTGCAGGCAGTACATTGGGCTTAATAGGGAGTGGTAGCTTAGGGCAAGCGACCGCGATATTAGCAAAAGCGATTGGTATGAATGTCATCTTTACTGAGCGTAAAGGGGCAGATTCTTGTCGAGAAGGGTATCTACCTTTTGATACGGTGTTACAGCAAGCGGATGCGATCAGCTTACATTGTCCATTGACTGAAGCGACTCGAAATCTGATTTCAGAGCGAGAGCTAACCATTATGAAATCAAGTGCGGTATTAATTAATGCTGGCCGTGGTGGACTTGTCGATGAGCAGGCCTTAGTTGAAGCTTTGAAAAGTAATGAGATTGCAGGTGCGGGCATGGATGTGTTTACACAAGAACCTGCAGATAATTCGAATCCACTATTGGCTAACAGCCACTTACCTAATTTACTGCTAACACCACATGTGGCGTGGGGCAGCGACAGTTCAATTCAAAAACTGTCTGATATCTTAATCGATAATATTGATGGGTTTGTTGCAGGTAATCCGCAGAACTTAGTGAGTTGATTGGAAGTATTTAATGGTGCAAGCACAAAATAAAAAAAGGTTGGCTTTTAGGCCAACCTTTTTAGATTTAGATCGTTGTGTCGATTAAGTGATTTAGCCTTGCGGCTTAACTACCAATACATTGATTGGTGAGTTCTGAACCACTTTGCTTGCAACAGAACCAAGTACAACCTTGTCGATTTTTGAACGCTTATGACTAGGCATCACGATAAGATCTGCCCCTAGTTTCTCTGCGCAATCAAGAATCGTTGTGTAGGTCTTGCCTTCGGCAACGTGAACTTTATAGATCACATCATCGTCGATATGCTTATCAGCAAATTCTTTCAGCTGATTTTTAACATCAAGCTTCATTTGGTTTGCTGCATCTTTCGGAAAGTAAGACGCTACCATCGACATGTGGATGCCCGGTAATACGTTCAGAATGTGGATCTCAGCATTACTGTGTTTCGCGTGCCATACCGCTAGCTCGACCGCTTTATCAGAAAAGCCTTTGTCGTTCAGATCAACGGGAACAAGGATTTGTCTATACATGTATTCGTCTCTTTTTGAGCAGCGCCGAGTACATACCAAGCGCTGTAATTATCTTTTCCATGTAGTAAAAAAGCCAAATAGAGTAGAGCGCTATTTGGCTCTATCCATTACGCGCTAATCTCATCCTTACGAGCACGCCTTCTTTGGTTCATCGCTAAACCAATCAAAATTAATAGGGCAGGTAAGAATACCCACTCTTTCATTGGTCGTTCTGCATCTTGGATAACGGATTTAATTTCCCAATCAAAGTCAATGCCAGCAGCTTCAGCAGGGCTACCAAACTCAACCATATCAACAATCATCTTGTCGTCAGCTTGGGTCAGCATTAGGCCCATTGAAGCAATGCGGTCTTCACTTGTTGTCGCAGAATCTTCAAACGGAAGGCGAACTGTTTTCTCAGAATAGTTACCTTCTAAGTTTTCGCCACCGACTCTCAATTCAAGTGATTGTCCCACAGATAGATTTTCTGTGATTTGAGCGATCTCAACTCCAGGTGAAAGAACTTTCTCTGGATAAATCATGTCCCACCAGAAGCCAGGGCGGAAGAAAGAGAAGGTCAGAACGATAAGCAGTATAGTTTCCCACCACTTGTTCTTAGTGAACCACCAACCTTGTGTCGCTGCTGCAAAGATAAGTACCGCAGTAACCGAAGAGAAAATCGTCAGTGCTAAGTGCCACCAAGAATCAATGCCCATCAACAGTAGTTGGGTGTTGAAGATGAACATGAACGGCAATATCGCGGTCCGGATATCGTAGGTAAAACCTTGAATACCGGTACGAATCGGGTCTGATTTAGCAATCGCAGCGGCCGCAAATGCAGCCAAACCTACCGGAGGTGTATCGTCCGCAAGAATACCGAAGTAGAACACGAATAAGTGAACCGCAATCAGTGGGATGATCAAGCCGTGCGCTGCACCTAATGTAACAATTACTGGTGCCATCAATGTTGATACAACGATGTAGTTCGCCGTTGTTGGCAAGCCCATACCTAAGATCAAGCTGATTACCGCAGTGAATAACAACATTAGAATGATGCTACCGCCTGAGATGAACTCAACGAAATCGGTCATTACAAGGCCGATACCTGTCAGCGTTACCACGCCTACAACCGTACCTGCTGCAGCTGTCGCTACACCGATACCGATCATGTTACGTGCGCCTGAAACTAAGCTCTCTGCTAGATCGACGAAACCTGCTTTAGTTTGCTCTGCAAGATCGTCTGATTTGTTCATCAGAGTCATTAAAGGACGCTGAGTGATCAGAATGAAGATCATGAACACGGTCGCCCAGAATGCCGATAGACCTGGAGAGAAACGTTCAACCGTTAAACACCAAACTAGAACTACGATAGGCAGTAGGAAGTGAAGGCCAGACTTAATCGTTGGGCCTGGATCAGGTACTTCTGTTAGGTTCTCGTCGATTTCCATGCCACCTTCAGCTGCGTATTTAGCAGAAACACGAACCAGAGCGACATAAGAGACTAATAGAGCAACAGTCACAATTGGTGTGGCTGCAGCGCCAAAGACATCTTTTGTCCAGCCGACACCGTAGTAAACCGCAGCACTGATGACACATAGGCCTAAGATAGTACCAGTGAAAGAGAGTAGGCTTTGCACTATAGTTGGTGTGTGACGACGAGGTAAGCCCGTCATACCTGCTTTACATGCCTCTAAGTGAACAATGTAAATCAGGGCGATGTAAGAGATCAGAGCGGGCAGTAGTGCTGCTTTGATTACTTCTACGTAAGAGATGCCCACGTACTCAACCATCAAGAATGCTGCTGCACCCATGATCGGTGGTGTTAATTGACCATTGGTTGAAGCTGCGACTTCTACTGCACCCGCTTTTGTTCCCGGGAAACCAACACGCTTCATTAGCGGGATAGTAAAGGTACCTGTGGTAACTACGTTAGCAATCGAAGAACCTGATACCAGACCAGATAAACCAGATGCTACAACGGCTGCTTTCGCTGGGCCGCCCTTCATGTGGCCAAGCAGAGAGAATGCCACTTTGATGAAGTAAGCACCTGCACCCGCGCGCTCTAGCATTGCACCAAACAGTACGAACAAGAATACGAATGACGTTGATACGCCAAGAGCAACACCGAACACACCTTCTGTTGTTAACCACAGATGCGACATTGCCTTGTTCAGGCTCGCACCTTTGTGGGCGATAACGTCTGGCATGTGTGGACCGCCAAAGGTGTAAAGTAGGAAGACTGCTGCCACAACCATAAGAGGTGGACCTAAAGCGCGTCGTGTTGCCTCAAGCAGCAGAACCATACCGAATACGGCCGCAACAATATCGAATGTTGTTGGTGCACCCGAGCGTTCAGCGAGTTGAGTATAGAAAATATAGATATAAGAAGCTGAAAAGCTACCTACAAGCGCTAATATCCAGTCGACGGCTGGGATGCGATCCCTAGGCGAATTCTTCATGGCTGGATAAGCGGTAAAGGCTAGGAAAATAGCAAACGTAAGGTGAATTGCTCGAGCTTCAGTGTCGTTTAAAATTGCGAAGTTAAAAATGAATGGCAGCGGAGATGCATACCAAAGTTGGAACAGTGACCAACATAGAGGCACAAACCATAAAATACGGCCTTGGATACCACGAGGGCTACGCGCACCAGTATCTGATTGTGCCACCATTTCTTGCACATCTGGAGACGGTGATGTTGTCTGCGTCATGTACTTTATCCTTATTATTGATGGTCTGCCTTTTGTTACGAACAACTAAACGTGATTTCTTTCTTATCTAGTGTAGTGAATGGATAGAGAAATGCGTTCTTTGTTCGTCTTTGTCTTAGGCTTGATACGAAGGTAAGTCCTCCAAATTGGAGAAACTTAAAGGGTTGTTCTTTTCACTTAAATTATTTTTATAAAACGTGAAAAGCCAATAAGGAGGACTGGCCTCCTTATTGGTTTAGTAGGCTTAAAGTAGAGTTACTTTAGAAGGCCTACTTCTTTGTAGTATTTTGCTGCACCTGGGTGAAGAGGGATAGAGATACCCGCTTTAACCATGTCTTCTTTTTTCAGGTTAGCAAATGCTGGGTGCAGACGTTTGAATGTTGCGAAGTTTTCAAATACTGCTTTAGCAACGTTGTATGCTACTTCATCCGAAACGTCTGAAGTTGTTACCATAGTAGCAGCAACACCGAAGCTATTTACGTCAGCATCTGTACCGCGGTACATACCAGCAGGTACTGTGCTGTATGCGTAATATGGGTTTTCAGCTACGATCTTGTCGATCTGTGGACCTGTTGCAGAAACCAGTTTTGCATCACAAGACGTTGTCGCTTCTTTAATTGATCCGTTCGGGTGACCAACCATGTAGATGAATGCATCAATCTTGTTATCACAAAGTGCTTGTGAACGCTCAGAACCTTTCAGTTCAGAAGCAAGCTTGAAGCTATCGTTAGTCCAGCCCATAGAGTCCATTACAACACCCATCGTTGCACGGTCGCCAGAACCAGGGTTACCAATGTTGACACGCTTACCTGCTAGGTCTGAAACATTGTTAATACCTGCATCGGTGCGAGCGATGATGTTGAACGGTTCTGTATGTAGAGAGAACATCGCACGAAGTTTCTTGTATTCGCCTTGGTCTTTGAACTTACTTGTACCGTTGTAGCCGTGGTATTGCCAGTCCGATTGAACAACACCGAAATCTAGTTCACCAGCACGGATGGTATTAACGTTGTAGATTGAACCGCCAGTAGACTCGACAGAACAACGAATGTTGTGGTCTTTACGGCCTTTGTTCACTAGCTTACAAATCGCACCACCAGTCGGGTAATAAACACCCGTTACTGAACCAGTACCAATTGTGATGAACTCTTGAGCGTTAACTGCGCCAGCGCCCATTACAGCAGCTGCAATAGCCCCAACTTTAATCAGTTTGGTAAATGCCATGAATTTCCCTTCCTTTATTCATTATTAACCCTGAAACAAGTGTAGTCGTTTCTGGAGTTTCCTATTTGGAAACGGCACCTTTTTCAATCCATGTGATGAAAAAGTGGCTGAATAATATCAAAAATTGGCAGAAAATTACTCAAATGTTAAAAGATATAGCGAAAAAATCTAACAAATGACGGTTGGATCTCGTGTTTGATTTGCTATTGAGTTTTTTAAAATCAATGAGTTAGTGATTTTTGGGAGAGGCGGGATAGATATCTTAGGATGTGATTTGGATCACGAACTAAATAGGTGTTTGTGATCCAATAGTAATGGCTGATAGTTATGAAACTGTGAGCAATTATCCTGCGTATTCAAACAGTTCGCATACAGAATCGAACAGTTGCTTAGTGGTAACTGATAAGGTTGGAGTAATGAAGATAGTATCATCTCCAGCAACTACCCCCAGTATGCCTTCTGACTTACCTAATGAATCTAATAAGCGAGCAATAAGCTGCGCGGCACCAGGGCCAGTGTGTATCACAACCAATGCATTGTTGTGGTCAATATCTAACACTAACTCTCTTAAAGAGCTCGAAACCGTCGGAACACCAAGTTCAGCAGGAAGACAGTAAACCATCTCCATTTTTGCATTGCGTGTTCGCACGGCGCCAAACTTAGTTAACATACGCGAAACTTTAGATTGGTTGATACTTTCAAAGCCTTCATGCTTCAGGGCATCGACAATCTCGCCTTGCGAACCAAAACGTTCTTCTTTTAGTAGTGATTTAAAAGCTCGAACTAAGTTGTCTTGTTTTTCTGTATTGCGCATATGTCATTCTTATTCATTAACAAAGATGTTTGCATATTCTCGCATACATATTCAGTTCTCGCCAAAATATCACGGTAATTTGTTAGTCATATCACTGTAAAAATTTAATAGGATAATGTGTTATTTAAGACGAGTTGTTTTGTCATTTCAAATGATTATCGCCATAATGCGAACTTGCTGTGTAGCACGGTTTTATTGACTTGCGCGAAGTCGCAAAGCTAGCGTTAATTGATTGTAATCACTTTGTGATTAATATAGTTTTTTAACTTAAATTTAGCTCAAGAATTACCCTACAAAGAATCTATAAGAGAAAGCTCTCAAGGAGAATAACAATGAAAGTAGCTGTTATTGGTGCCGCTGGTGGCATCGGTCAAGCCCTAGCCCTACTACTAAAGAACCGCCTGCCTGCTGGTTCAGATCTTGCACTTTACGACATCGCTCCGGTAACCCCGGGGGTTGCTGCCGATCTTAGCCATATCCCAACGCCTGTTTCGATCAAAGGTTACGCGGGTGAAGATCCAACTCCAGCACTTGAAGGTGCGGATGTTGTGCTTATTTCTGCGGGTGTTGCTCGTAAACCTGGTATGGATCGTGCGGATCTTTTCAATGTGAACGCTGGCATTGTTAAGTCTCTAGCTGAAAAAATTGCCGTTACTTGTCCTACTGCTTGTGTTGGTATCATTACTAACCCAGTAAATACAACAGTGCCAATCGCTGCTGAAGTACTTAAGAAAGCAGGTGTTTACGACAAGCGTCGTTTATTCGGTATTACTACTCTTGATGTCATTCGTTCTGAAACGTTCGTTGCTGAGCTGAAAGATAAAGATCCAGGCGACATTCGTGTTCCTGTTATCGGTGGTCACTCAGGTGTAACGATCCTTCCTCTGCTTTCTCAAGTTGAAGGTGTTGAGTTTACTGACGAAGAAATCGCAGCGCTAACAACTCGCATCCAAAACGCAGGTACTGAAGTAGTAGAAGCTAAAGCGGGTGGCGGTAGTGCGACCCTATCTATGGGGCAAGCGGCTTGTCGCTTCGGTCTTGCTCTAGTGAAAGCACTTCAAGGCGAAGAGAACGTGATTGAGTGTGCCTACGTTGAAGGTGAAGGAGAGCACGCACCATTCTTCGCACAACCAGTTAAACTTGGCAAAGAAGGCGCTGAAGCGATTCTTAGCTACGGTGAACTGAGCGACTTCGAACGCAATGCACTAGACAGCATGCTAGAAACGCTAAATGGCGATATTGAGATTGGTGTTGAATTCGCTAAATAAGCGATAGATAACTGAACTCTGCTAAAACGACAGTTAACGAAAGCCGATCATTGCGATCGGCTTTTTTGATCCTTGTATTCAATCCACTCGTAATCTTTTTCTAACCACGAAGAATTAGGGTATTGAACGATGACTAGAGTACAAAAAGGGATGAATGTTAACTATCTAGGTCGCTTGGGCAAGATATTGGTTATCGATGAGCAAGAGCAGTTCGCGTTATTTGAGTCTTACAATAGTCATAAGCAATATGCAGTTCCGTTGGAAGAACTTGAAGAGATCGAAGCGCAACTACCTCTATCGTTAGAATCGAGTCGCTATTGAGATCCAGTGTATTATCTAGCAGGATCAAAAAAAGAGCCAACAGGCTCTTTTTTATTATATAGCTGTCTATTTACTACTTAGCTTCTATTTACTTGCTACGTTTTACTGCAAGATGAGCTAGCGTAGTTAAAGCCTGCTTGTATTCTGACTCAGGAAGAATAGAAAGCTCAGCAATAGCTTTATCAGCTTCTTCATAGGCTTTATTGGTCGTGTACTCTAACGAGCCTGTCTCTTTCATGACAGACATGATGTCGTCGAGACGTTCCATACCATTGGCTTTTTCAATCGCTTCACGAATCATGCTCGCTTGGTCTGGCGAGCCATTATGCATAGCGTAAAGCAATGGTAACGTCGGTTTGCCTTCTGCTAGGTCATCACCAACATTTTTACCCATCTCTTTACCATCAGCGGTGTAGTCCATCACATCATCAATAAGCTGGAATGCTGTTCCTAGGTACTTACCGTAGTTTTGCATCGCAGTTTCGATCTCAGGTGAAGACTCTGTAAGAATTGCGCCGATTTGGGTTGCGGCTTCAAACAAACGAGCGGTCTTTGAATAGATCACCTGCATGTAGCTTTCTTCTGTGGTGTCTGGGTTGTTACAGTTCATCAATTGTTGAACTTCACCCTCGGCAATCACATTTACTGATTCGCTCATTAGCTCAAGGATCCTTAAAGATCCAAGCGTCGTCATCATCTGGAATGAGCGGGTGTAAATAAAATCACCAACCAAAACGCTAGCTGCATTACCAAAAGCTGCATTGGCTGTCGCTTTGCCGCGTCTCATGTCCGACTCATCGACGACATCATCATGGAGAAGGGTCGCTGTGTGAATAAACTCGATAAAAGCGGCTGAGGTGATGTGAGCTTCACCTTGGTAACCAAGTGCACGAGCTGATAAAAGAGCAAGCAAAGGGCGTATGCGTTTGCCACCACCGCTAACGATATAAAAACCAAGCTGGTTGATTAAACTTACGTCAGAATTAAGTTGGGCTTGAATTGTTTCATTCACTCTTGCCATATCATTGGCAGTAAGCGTTTGGATAGCTTTAAAATCCATTGTTCATCCGGCTGAAGTTAGACCCTGTAAGGCTTATACGTTGTATTTAATTGTTGAATAATACACTAAAAAACGTTGATTAATACATCACTTAAAGGCATCATTGCCGCACTTTTCTTTGGCGAACATGTTTTCGCCAATATTTTAAAAATATGGCTTGTCATAGCGGCATGATTCCCGTAGAATCTGCGCCCTATTGATTAGTTTAGCGCACACCCGAGTTGTAGATTTAACAACCATAGGCTGTGCGGAAAAAGCGGAGTAAAATATGTACGCTGTTTTCCAATCTGGTGGCAAACAACACCGAGTAAGCGAAGGTCAAACACTTCGTTTAGAGAAATTAGACGTTGAAACTGGTGCAACTGTAGAATTTGATAAAGTTCTTCTTGTTGCTAACGGCGAAGAAATCGCTGTTGGTGCACCTCTTGTTGAAGGTGGCAAGGTTACTGCAGAAGTAGTACAACACGGTCGTGGCGATAAAGTAAAAATCGTTAAGTTCCGTCGTCGTAAGCATTCGCGTAAGCAAGCTGGTCACCGTCAGTGGTTCACAGAAGTGAAAATCACTGGCATTAACGCTTAAGTATTAGGAGAGTTTAACAATGGCACATAAAAAAGCTGGCGGTTCTACTAATAACGGCCGCGATTCAGAAAGCAAACGTCTTGGTGTTAAGCGTTTTGGTGGTGAATCTGTTCTTGCAGGTAACATCATCGTTCGTCAACGTGGTACTAAGTTCCACGCTGGCACAAACGTTGGCATCGGTAAAGACCATACTCTTTTCGCTCTTACTGAAGGTAAAGTGAAATTTGCAGTAAAAGGTCCTAAAAACCGTAAGTTTGTAAGCATCGAAGCTGAGTAATTTAATCTTTTATTAGATTATTTATACTAGCTTTCAAGCTGAATTCAAAAGCCCTGCCGATTCGGCAGGGTTTTTTATTTATAGCGAGAATAAAAAAGTAGACGCTCTGGCTTTAGTTTGAGAAGCAGTTTGGTTTTTCATAAACAGTTTAGTTTTAAGAAGCCGTTTGTTTTTAAGAAACAGAAAGTAAAGAACCTCTCCTTATTTGTTCCTTGGTTGCAGATCGATCTAGATCTTAGGTGATCGATCTAAACACGGATCTGCTAGAATTTATATCACTCCTTGATGAGTGGTAACGCAACGTAAGTGCGGAGTTAAAAAATGAAATTCGTTGATGAAGCATCAGTAAAAATAGAAGCCGGTGATGGCGGTAATGGTACAGTAAGCTTTTGGCGCGAAAAATTCGTCGCTAAAGGTGGTCCTGACGGCGGTGATGGCGGTGATGGTGGTGATGTTTACATTCAAGCGGATGAAAACTTAAACACACTGATCGATTACCGTTTCCAACGTTTTTACAATGCTGAGCGTGGCGAAAATGGCCGCGGTGGTAACTGTACTGGTAAACGTGGTAAAGATATGACAATGAAAGTACCTGTAGGTACTCGAGCTGTTGATATCCACACTAATGAAATCGTTGCTGAAGTTGCTGAGCATGGCAAGAAAGTTATGGTTGGTAAAGGTGGTTGGCACGGTCTTGGTAACACGCGTTTTAAGTCGTCTGTTAACCGCGCGCCTCGTCAAAAGACAATGGGTACTAAAGGTGAAGTTCGCGAACTACGTTTAGAGCTTCTTTTGCTCGCGGATGTTGGTATGCTTGGCTTGCCAAACGCTGGTAAATCTACGTTTATTCGCTCAGTATCTGCTGCAAAACCAAAAGTGGCTGATTACCCGTTTACGACGCTAATTCCTAGCTTAGGTGTGGTAAGTGTTGTCCCTGAGAAGAGTTTCGTCGTTGCCGATATCCCTGGCTTGATTGAAGGCGCAGCTGATGGCGCTGGTCTTGGTATTCGATTCTTGAAGCACCTTGAGCGTTGTCGCGTTCTTCTGCATATGATCGATATTTTGCCGATCGATGGTTCTGATCCTATTCAGAATGCACTGACGATTATCGATGAACTTGAGCAATACAGTGAGAAAGTTGCACAGAAACCTCGTTGGTTAGTGTTCAATAAAGTTGACCTAATGCCTGAAGAAGAAGCTGACGAAAAGATTCAAGAAATCGTCGAAGCTTTAGGTTGGGAAGGCGAGTACTTCAAGATCTCTGCTGTAAACAAGATCGGTACCAAAGATCTTTGCTTTAAACTGGGTGAGTTCATGGAGAACCTACCTCGTGAAGTTGAAGCAATTGAAGAAGAAGAAAAAGTTAACTTTATGTGGGATGACTACCATAAAGATGCGATGGCCGGTAAGAATGTCGTTACTGAAGATGACGACGACTGGGATGATTGGGATGACGAAGAAGATGACGGTCATGTTATCTATGTTCGTGATTAATAATCCTCGTAGTTTCTTATAAGCACTTTGGTCGCTTTTTCTAAGATACGCTGATAGTTTTATTAAACCGCAATGAAAATTGCGGTTTTTTTGTATCTAAATCATGACGTCTTGCTGTTTTTTATGCAAAATTTGTCTTTAGATAATTAACGCCTATGGGAAGGAAATCATGGCATCAAAGCAAAGAGCGATTTCAAGGTTAGTCGCTCAGTCAGGACAAATGTTATTAGCTCATGGCGCCGAGAGCACATTGGTCGGTGACATTATGCGGCGCATCGGTATTGCTTGTGGGGTGAATGAGGTTGAAGTTGCACTGTCAGCCAATGCGTTGGTCGTGACAACAGTAATGGATGACCATTGCATAACGACTACTCGAAGCTGTGCTGATCGTGGCATTAACATGCAGGTTATCACCGAGATTCAACGCGTGTGTATCATGATGGAGAAAGGGATTCTTGATTATGATTTAGCTTATAAGAAGATCCAAGGGATCAGTCCCGAACGCTACAACCGTTGGTTAGTTGTCGTAATGATAGGGCTATCGTGTGCTTCTTTTAGCCGTCTTGCTGGCGGAGATTGGCATGTCTTTATGATGACGTTTATAGCTTCGGCTTGCGGTATGATCGTGAGACAAGAGATTGGTCATCGCCATTTCAATCCGTTATTAAATTTCGCTATTACCGCTTTTGTCACCACCACCATTTCAGCTCAGGCAGTGCTCTACAATATTGGTGGTCAACCCACTATCGTGATGGCTTCGTCAGTATTGATGCTAGTGCCCGGTTTTCCTTTGATTAACTCCGTAGCAGATATGCTTAAAGGCCACATTAATATGGGTCTCGCACGCTTCACCATGGCCAGTTTATTAACGTTGGCTACAAGCTTAGGTATTGTCGCAGCGATGAGCCTATCTGACGTATGGGGGTGGGTGAACTAATGACTATTTTTGAACTTTTTGTTGGGTTACTCAACGACATGTTTTTTGCTGCGATTCCTGCGGTTGGTTTTGCATTGGTGTTTAACGTCCCGCAACGAGCGTTGATCTATTGTGCTCTCGGAGGATCCATTGGCCACGGTAGCCGTTACTTAATGATGCATTTCGGCATTCCCATTGAATGGGCGACGTTCTTTGCTGCTACATTGGTCGGTATGATAGGGGTGCATTGGTCGCATAAATTGTTAGCACACCCGAAAGTATTTACGGTTGCAGCCTTGATTCCGATGGTCCCTGGCGTGTTTGCCTTTAAGGCGATGATTGCCATGGTTGAGATTAACCGAGCAGGATACAACCCAGAACTATTGGCATTGTTGATGGAGAACTTTTTGAAATCGATGTTCATTATCGCAGGGCTTGCGGTTGGCTTAGCAGTGCCTGGGCTGTTATTCTACCGTCGTAGACCTATCGTCTAGCTTCAACTTCATTTTCAAGTAAGGACAGGACTTTCGATTTATGATCATCAGCATGATAGCGGCAATGGCGAACAACCGTGTAATTGGTAAAGACAATCAGATGCCTTGGCATTTACCTGCAGATTTCGCATGGTTTAAACGTTCAACTATGGGTAAACCTGTCGTGATGGGACGTAAGACTTACGATTCAATTGGACGTCCTTTACCGGGGAGGCTGAACGTTGTAATCAGCCGCGACGAGAGTTTAGAAATCGGAGGCGTCACGACGGTAACTTCGGTTGAAAAAGCACTAGAGCTGGTTAGTGATGTTGATGAAGTGATGATCATCGGTGGCGGTTCGATTTATGAAAGCTGTCTGCCTAAAGCGAACAAGCTCTATCTGACTTATATTGATTTTGATGTGGATGGCGACACGCAATTCCCTGATTGGGGTGAAGATTGGAAGTTAAGCTTTCGCGAGGCCTATCAAGCCGATGAGAAAAATAAACACAACATGGAGTTTGTGGTTCTCGAGCGTTAACTGTGGTTATTAAGAGTTAGGCTCTGAAAAATACTTGCGTTACTCCAACAGTAGCGCAAGCTTCTCGTATCTCTGTTTTTATAGCGCTTTTTGGGTAAAAAACTGTTTGTCTTCCCAGCGAAGTATCGTCAATTCTCCTCCCCAGACGCATCCAGTATCAAGTCCAATTACATCTTTTCCGTTATACCCTTCAAGCGCAGCCCAGTGTCCAAAAACAACGGTTTTATCAAGCGTAATGCGTTGCGGAAGGTCAAACCATGGCACTAGTGGTTCATCGGTAATTTCATTGGGCGGTAGTTTGCACGCCATGTCGAGTCGGCCATCTTCAAAGCAGAAGCGCATTCTTGTCAGGCTATTGATCGCATAGCGATAACGTTCGATGCCTTGTAACTCGTTGCTCCAAAGATCTGGCGTGTTGCTGTACATGTTCTCAATAAGCCACTGCCAACGGTCCGATTTCAGTAATGACGTTATCTCTCGACTCTCTGTACGTGCTTGTTCTAAGTCCCATTGAGGTGAGATGCCTGCATGTGTCATGACAAACTCTGGGTGTTCTTGCATCAAGGGTTGTTGTCTTAACCATTCCAGCAATTGGTCACGGTCTTCTGTATCAAGAATTGGTTGAGTCTTGTCTTTTGGTTTGGCTGAAAAGAGGCCTAAGGATACAGCAAGTAGATGTAAATCATGGTTACCCAATACCACCTTCGCTGAACTGTCAAGGTTACGAACAAAACGTAACGTCTCTAAGGATTTAGGGCCACGAGCAACTAAGTCTCCGGCGACCCATAAAGTATCTTGTTGTTTATCAAAGTTGATGGTTTCAAGCAGTAACTGAAGCTCGTCGAAGCATCCTTGAATGTCTCCGACAATATAATTCGACACAGTATTTTCCTGTAAGTGGTAGAGATGCGTACTAGTTAAGGATATTGGGGATAGCCAGTCTAAATGGGTCGACTTCTGTTATGAAATCAATGCCTTTATGATCGGTCATTACATAGTGTCCCTGCATGACTCCCACTGGGGTTTCGATAACGGTGCCACTGGTGTATGTGTATTCGTCATTGGCTTCAATCACAGGTTGCTGTCCAACCACGCCATCACCTTCTATGGTGAGTTGTTTACCGTTGGAATCGGTAATCAGCCAGCGGCGAGACATAAGTTGTACCGTTGTTTTACTTAGATTTTTGATGGTAATGATGTAAGCGAAAACGTAGCGATTCTTAGATGGCTCAGATTGTTCTTCAATATATTTAGAATGAACTTGGCATTTGATACAAGGCGTAGATATATCCATATTCGCACCTTTTGTTGTTGGTATGCTTTAAGTATTACATAAAAAATAGGCTCCTCACCGAAGTGTAGGAGCCTTTTTCGATTATTTGTCAGCGTTGTGACTGTCGTGCAACCAGTTCGCCATATCGACAAACTGTTCGAGCGTCAGGTTCTCAGGGCGCATGCCAGGGTTTACACCTAGCTCTTCAAGCACTTCCTTGTCGATTAGGCTCTTGTAGCAGTTACGTACTGTTTTACGACGCTGGTTAAAGCCTTCGCGACATACGCGATCTAACCACTTAAGATCTTTTGCCGGGTATGGCAGTACTTCATAAGGCTGAAGGCGAACGACTGCAGAGTCTACTTTCGGTGGCGGAACAAATGCTGTTGGTGGCACTTCTAACACAGGAGTGACTTTACAGTAATATTGAGCCATAACCGTTAGACGACCGTAAGCTTTAGTACCAGGACCCGCTGCTAATCGGTTAACGACTTCTTTTTGAAGCATAAAGTGCATGTCTTGCACGTCTTTATGGAACTCAAAAAGGTGGAACATCAATGGTGTAGAGATGTTGTATGGCAAGTTACCGAAGATACGTAGCTTGTTGTTTGGCTTAACAAGTTGTTCGAAATCGAACTTCATTGCATCGCCTTCATAGATCGTTAACTTTTCAGCAAGATCAGGGTGATTACGCAGACGTTCAGCAAGATCTCTATCCAGTTCAATTACTGTGAACTTGTCGACAAGCTTGCCAACAGGCTCAGTAATCGCACCAAGACCGGGGCCGATTTCTACTAAGTTCTGGCCTGGTAGTGGGTTAATACTCGATACGATTCCATCAATAATGTATGGGTCGTTAAGGAAGTTTTGACCAAAACGTTTACGCGCTTTGTGCCCTAAGTGGACATCATTTCTCATTGTTTTTTCTCTACTAATTCAATGGCGTGCGTGAGCGCTGTTCTAAAGCTCCCTGTATCGGCTTGGCCTTTCCCTGCCAAGTCTAAGGCGGTACCGTGATCGACTGATGTGCGAATAAACGGTAAGCCAAGCGTGATGTTCACTGAGCGACCAAACCCTTTGTATTTCAATACCGGGAGTACTTGGTCGTGATACATACCTAAAACAGCATCTGCATCTTGCAAATATTTTTCATTAAAGATGGTGTCTGCTGGCAATGGGCCAACTAAATTAATACCATCTTTCTGGCGAATTTTTTCTAGCGTAGGGGTGATAGTTTCTATCTCTTCACGACCCAAACAACCATCTTCACCAGCATGTGGATTCAAACCACACACGTAGATAGTTGGTTTCTCAATAGCAAATTTTTCAACCAAGTCTTTATGCAGAATAGCAATGATTTGCTCTAATCTGTCTTCGGTCACTGCTTGAGATACATAAGCTAGCGGGATGTGCGTTGTTACTAGAGCAACACGCAGCCCTTCTGTTGCCAACATCATCACGACAAGTGGAGTATTGGATTTCTCTGCAAAGAACTCGGTATGGCCACTAAAAGCAACGCCAGCTCGGTTAATTACACCCTTGTGAACAGGGCCGGTGACAATAGCATCAAATTCATCATTCATACAGCCAATTGCTGCGGTTTCTAAAGTATTTAATACGTAATGACCGTTAGCCTCGTTGAGTTGGCCTGCAACGGCGACTTCAGCTAGTGGAACGTGTTTCACAACCAATGTTCCAGAGCGTTGAGGTTGCTTGGGCGCGGTTGAGTCGTAATCCAACAGCTCAACCTCAATCCCTAACATTTCAGCTCGCTCTGCTAATAGGCTTTTATCCGCACAAACCACGAGCTGATGTGGCCAGCTTTCTTGGGATAATGCGAGAGTTAAATCTGGCCCAATTCCCGCCGGTTCACCTGCTGTAATGACAAGGCGTTTAGTTGTCATCTTGGTCATCCTCGACCACTTCAACAAAGGCGCTAGCTCTTACTTCTTGCAGCCAAGCACCGACTTCTTCGTTGAACTTACGGTTAAATAGAATTTGATAAGCTTTGTTTTTCAATGCTGAATCGGTACGGTCGACTTCGCGACGGTCTAGTACTTCAACAATGTGCCAACCGTGCACGGTTTTGAATGGCGCACTGATCTTACCTTCAGGTAGCGTTTCTACTTGGTGTTTGAACTCAGGAACGTATAAATCTGGAGTTTGGTAGCCTAACTCACCATCTTGTACTGCTGAACCTGGATCTTGGCTGTATTGCTGTGCAAGATCACCAAAGCTCGCTTCACCTGCGTTTACACGACGAGTGAT
This sequence comes from Vibrio sp. 10N.286.49.C3, assembly GCF_041469545.1. NCBI lineage: Bacteria > Pseudomonadati > Pseudomonadota > Gammaproteobacteria > Vibrionales > Vibrionaceae > Vibrio > Vibrio sp. 10N.286.49.C3. The sequence goes on along the minus strand of NZ_JBFRKT010000047.1, from coordinate 30,787 downwards.
TTCTTCAAGCTGCTCTTTCGCACCGTCATCACTCAAGATAACCGTTGGCTTAATCAAAATATGACGTGCATTAACTTCGGTAACTGCAACGGTTTCCAAACCTTTTACGTCTTCAATTTTTAGAATATGGAAGCCAACACCACTTCGGAAAGGACCGATGATGCTGCCTTTATTCTGCATTTTGATTTGGTCTGCAAAAATCGTAGGCATCTCTTCTTTACGCATCCAACCCCAATCACCACCTTGCAACGCTTTAGGGCCTTTAGAGTATGTATATGCCATGGTGCTAAAGTCTTTGCCGTTGTTTAGCTCTTCCACTAAATCTGTCGCTTGTGCTTCTAATTCTTCTTTGGTTTGGTCATCATTGAATCGAAGTTGGATGTGGCCAATTTTGTATTGAACCGTCGCATTGGTTTCTTGCGCTAAGATGTCCGCTAGGTTGTCGACTTCTGCAGGAAGGATATTAATACGACGGCGAACCAAGGCATTACGAGCTTCACTTGCAGCAATCTCTTTTCTCACTTGCTCACGAAATGCGTTGTAGCTAAGGCCTTCTTCCGCAACCGATGCGGTAAGTTGTTGTACTGTTTGGTTGTTATCTTTGGCAATGCCTTCAATCGCTTGATCCAGTCGAGCATCATCAATTCGAACCCCAATACGTTCCGCTTCTTGGGTCTGAATTGTATCGATGATCAGTTTTTCTAGAACTTGCTCATTCAATACATCTTGTGATGGTAATGTTTGTCCGCTTTTCTTCGCGTTTGCGCGCAGTGTTTTCATTGAAGTATCAATGTCACTTTGTAAGATCACGCCCTCGTTGACGATTACTTTTACGCTATCGAGTTCAACTGGTGCTGCGTAGCTCGTTGAAACAGTGCAAGCTGCTGCGATAGCTATTAATGTGCGTTTCCACAATGTCATGTGTAATCCTTTATATTTACCGATGTGTTATCAATAAAGAAAATTAGTTGTTTAAGAAGAATGGGCGACCGTAGCTAAGTGCGTTATTTGAGCTTGTTTCACTTACTTCGCTTGAATCAGAGCCTATATTGGTACCAAAGCCAACAATACCGAAGTTAAAGCCAAAGTTTTTCTCATATACTGGGGTTGCGTTAGGATTAGTCACATAATCGCCTTCCCATCTACGCAATTGATTACTGTAGGTGAAGCCGATATACCAACAATCAGACTTGTAATTGAGTTTGGCCAACCATTCAAGGTTTTCTTCAGTTGTTAAATCATAGAAATACTGAGCGCTGGCATTCCATTTACGCGAAATCTGGTAAGCTCCAAGTAATCCTGCTTGAGATATACCATCTTTAGTAATCGAACCGATATTGTTAATGGTGTCTTCAACATTTTGTTTTATATATTCTTTGGTGACGTAACGGTAGTTGGTTTGGATATAACCACCAGAAAAACGGTACTCAATGGTGCTATTGGCTAGTTGCATTGCTGTGGTGTCGATGTCGTACTGCATACCACCATGATAAAATAGGTAGTCGTCGTAATTAAAATCGACCTCTACCGCCCAAGATGAGTAGTTCGAGTTCTTATTTTTAGGATCGAGCTGTAAATTCTGTTTCGTATCTTTGTCGATATAAAAGATCTGTCCAAAAGACACATTGAGTCGCTCTTTATACTCATCATCAAAGAAACGAGATGATGCACCATAACTGACTTGGTTAGCTGCAGCAATATGGTCTACACCACTGTATTTGCGGCTTCTAAAGAGACCATAGTAATCAGTCTGCAGAAGTGTCGTATCGTAAAGGCCGATGTTGTCTTGATCTTCTTTTGGTACGTACAGGTATTGAACTTGGGGTTCTAAAGTTTGAGTGTAGTTGCCAATAACCTTAGTATCTCTTTCTAAAACGATACCTGCATGGCTTCTAAACTCAGGGATAACTCGAGAAACTTTATCTTTCAGCCCATAATATGGATTTTTTTTATTTGGGTCGTTATTGATAAATTCACTAGTTGTATCTACACCATCAAGATTTTGTTGGTAGTAAGTCCCAAGCAGTCGGGCTTCAGTGGTCCAAGTACCCCAAGTATTACCTACAGGGATGGTAATTCCCGGCTCAACGTGGATACGAGTTGCTGATGGTTTGCCTTTAGCATCTGTATCAAACAGAGACACATGACTGATCAAATCGAAATCTAAATACTCCATTACCTCCGGGGCATAATAGTTGTATTCAAGCTGTGGGAGCAGGCGGTATGGAAGGTTGTTTGTCGTATTTGTGAGGACCTGAAAATCTCGCACAAGTACAGACGCATCCCAATTTTGAGAACGGTATGTAGCCTGCCCTTCTTGAAGCAGCTGGCCATCTTCACGGTTACCAATGCCGCTGCCGTTGACATCTGTGAAGTACTCGAGATCGCCAACTTTTGAGTAATCAATTTCAAACAACCAAGATTCTTGGAATATTCCTGAGTGATAAAGTTGAGCCCCCCAACGTTTGCCTTTCTCTGGGTATTTTTTGTCATCAGGCAAGTATTCAGACTTAATCATCCCGGAACCAAAATCGCTTAAATATCTAAATTCACTGTTAAGCTGAGTACCACGTTCTTTCATGTGCTTAAAAGTGGTTTTCAGGTCATACTCTGGTGCCAAGTTCCAATAAACAGGGATCTCAAATTCAAAGCCATCACTTGAGCCATATGATACCGTTGGATATAAGAAGCCTGTTTTACGCGTATCACCAATCGGAACGGTTAAGTACGGCAGATAAAAAACAGGAACGCTCTGAATTTCAAACCTTGGGTTGTAGAACGTAGCCTCTTCTTCATTTTGGTCAACATCGATACTTGACGCTCTTAGTCGCCATGCATTGTCGCCGATAGGGCAAGAGGTGATTGAGCCATCTTCAATCTCATAAACCGCTTTTCCGGTTTTTGCTATGTAAACCGCATCTCCTCGCCCTTGCTCACAGAGGAACTCATAATCGGTATTTTCGAGCGTCATTTCATCGGTAGTCAGATTATTGGTCGCTCTGTCTGAGATAGATTTAATTTGACCATCGCTAAAGTTTACGTTGCCTTCAGCTACAACGATATTTTCTTGTTGGTGAAGCGTTACATTGTCGGCAAGGATGGTTTTGTTTCCTTGCGTAACTCTTACATCACCTGAGTAGATTGCCTTGTCACCATTGATAGCCTCTAAGCGATCGGACTCAACATGAGCGGGAAGTTGTGTCTCGTTTTCTGCAGCGGGCTCGATCAAGCATTGATCTATAGAGGGCATTTCCTGCACACTACTATCTGTGATTGTTTCAGCTTGAGTTGTCGATACGTATAATGCCGTACTTATAGACGCGGCTAACAAGGTGCGGGAAAAAGATTGCATGAAGTTGAACTATCCTGTGTCACTAGATGAAGGGTTGATCTAGTATCAATCCAATTAATAAAGCATTTTCCTTATGATAAAGGAAATATTAGCATTCAGCATCATCAGACAGCATTACTCAGACAAAATTCATAGATAGAGAACACATAATGCAAATATTTGGCAAAATTTTGGGCGCTTTTTTTGGTTTTTTATTTGGGGGGCCGCTCGGTTTAGTTTTTGGCCTATTTTTAGGGCACCAATTCGATAAAGCTCGCCGATTGAACCAATCGGGCTTCAATAGCTCTGGTTTTGGACGAGGTCCAAGCCAAGCTGAAAGGCAAAACGAGTTCTTTAAAGCGGCTTTTGCGGTTATGGGACATGTTGCTAAAGCCAAGGGACAGGTAACCCCAGAAGAGATTCAGCTCGCTTCTACAATGATGGAGCGTATGAACCTGCATGGCGAGCAACGTAAAGCGGCGCAAGATGCGTTTCGTGATGGCAAAGAAAGTGACTTCCCGTTAAGCGATGTGCTTGAGCGTGTGAAGATCTCATCGGGCGGCCGTTTTGATCTTCTGCAGTTCTTTTTAGAGCTACAGGTATCCGCAGCATTTGCTGATGGCAGCTTGCATCCTAGTGAGCGCCAAGTTCTGCATAAGATAGCGCAAGGTCTTGGCTTTTCTGCAGAACAACTAGAACGCCGTTTACAGATGCAAGAAGCTGCATTCCGTTTTCAACAGCAGGGTGGAAGCTTTGGTGGCCATCAAGGGCATGGGCAATCATCGGGTTGGCAACAGGCTTCGCAACAAAACCAACTGACCGATGCGTTTAAAGTTCTCGGTGTGAGTGAAAGTGCCGACGGTAAAGAGGTGAAGAAAGCTTACCGCAAGCTGATGAATGAGCATCACCCAGATAAACTGATGGCGAAGGGTTTGCCACCAGAAATGATGAATGTCGCGAAAGAAAAATCGCAAGAAATTCAGAATGCTTATGATCTGATAAAGAAAGTAAAAGGTTTTAAGTAATCGAACATAGACCGAGTCATACTATTAAATGATTCGGTTTTTTATTAAAGGGAATTATATGACGGTAACGTATCAGGATGTTCTAGAGTTTTGGTTCGATGAATTGACGCCAAAAGACTGGTTTGCTGGCGGCGAAGAAATTGATGCTTTAATAGAATCTCGTTTTGCTGAACTGCACAAAGCAGTTATCCAAGGTGAGCTATTTGAATGGCGACAAAACGCACAAGGGCGCTTGGCAGAGATTATCGTGCTTGATCAGTTTTCTAGAAATCTTGGCAGAAACAGTCCTACAGCTTTTTCGGCTGACCCAATGGCGTTGGCTCTAGCCCAAGAGGCGGTAGCGGGTGGTTTTGATCACCAGCTTAACGAGCAACAAAAAAGCTTCCTGTATATGCCTTATATGCACAGTGAGTCTTTGCTGATGCATGAACAGGCTGTGATGCTTTTTTCTCAGACAGGCTTAGAGAATAACTTGGATTTTGAGTTTAAGCATAAGGTCATTATTGAGCGTTTTGGTCGCTACCCTCACCGTAATGAGGTGTTAGGTAGAGCTTCGACTCCCGAAGAGGTTGGGTTTTTACAGCAACCGGGCTCAAGCTTTTAATCGTAGAAATACGGTTCAATAGATAAAAAAGAGGCTAGAGGTTAATAAAAACCTCTAGCCTCTTTTTGTTTAGCTTCATTCATGAGCTTTAATGTTAAAACTAGTTCGCTTTGTTAAGTGACCAATCATAGTCATAGCTGAATTTGTGAGTATTCGTGATAGGTTGAGTTCGATATTGGTCTAAGTGCTGAATGAGCTGTTTCTCTGTACCAAAATCCACAGCAAACCATTCGTAAATCGATGATAGTTGTAGTTTATTGTTTTCAATTAACACGCCCTTATCACTATTTACAAAATTACTAGCAGCTTGTTCTAACAAGGCTCCAGTGTTGTCAGAGGTAAAAGCTTCAGGCTGTAAGTTAGGGCAACCTAAACTTGCGCAATTCACCGCGTAATGTGTGCGCGGATCTTGCCAAATCGGTCTTAGGATTCGGTGTTCAATATCGTTGAGTGTCAGTGATTTTCCGTTAACGATTACCACATCATCTCCCCACGGCCCAAAACTAAATAGTCCGCCAAGTTTAGTGATGGATTTGATCGGGTAGGCATCAAGAATCAAATCGACAGTCACGGCGTTATATAGATTAACCCAATAGGCATACTGCTCCGCTTTTGAATAGTCGAGCGGATTAACCTGTTCGAGTTGCTTGATGTATTGATTGAGTTTTGTCTTATCGGCAGTGTTCACTGCTTTATAGCGAACTAGGGTATTTTGCCCTTGTTGAACTAAGTAGTTATCGAGAAATTGCTGCCAATCTTGGTGAGATACCTGTTCTAGATTGGTTTCGTCGCTTTGATTCCAGTATGGCCAAAGCTCGGATTTAGGTGCAGACCAAGCTAACGTTGAGAAAAGTAGGCTGACAATAAAAAGTAGTTGTTTCATGGCATTCTCCTGATGACTGACTACTAAGACCTTATGCTTTACGATTTTCTTTCATGGCTCTTAAGTTAAATAGCGGAACTTATCTAAATAAAGGGTTGAGTTTAATAAAGACGTTGAGTTAAATAAAAGATTGAACCAAATAAAAAAGGTTGGCGCTAGGCCAACCTTTTATATGAACACAAAACTGTGTGATGCTATTTCAGGAAGCTAGGAATCTTAGCTTCAAACTCTGAAATCTTATCTGCGTGTTGAAGCGTTAGGCCGATGTTATCTAGACCATTCAGCAAACAGTGACGACGGAACTCATCAATTTCAAATGAGTACTCTTTTCCATTAGCATTGACTGTCATTGCTTCTAAATCAACGTGGATCTCAGCACCTTCATTCGCTTCAACGAATTGGAAAATCTCATCAACTTCTTGATCAGTAAGACGAACAGGAACCATTTGGTTGTTGATCGAGTTACCGTAGAAAATATCTGCAAAGCTTGGCGCGATCATCACTTGAATACCGTAATCGGCAAGCGCCCAAGGTGCATGTTCACGAGATGAACCACAACCAAAGTTTTCACGAGCCAGTAGAATTGAAGCGCCTTTATAGCGTGGTGCATTCATTACAAACTCAGGGTTTGGTTGCTGGCCTGCATCATCAAGGAAGCGCCAGTCGTGGAACAAGTGCTTACCAAAGCCAATACGGTTCACTTTCTGTAGAAACTGCTTTGGAATGATCGCATCAGTATCGATGTTGGCCGTATCTAGAGGAACGACTAATCCGGTGTGTTGTTGAAAACCTGACATGTTAAATCCTCTAATTAAAGTTCACGAATATCGACAAAGTGACCAGCGATTGCCGCTGCGGCTGCCATTGCTGGACTAACTAGGTGCGTACGACCATCACGGCCTTGGCGACCTTCAAAGTTACGGTTTGATGTAGAAGCACAGCGCTCTTGTGGACCTAAACGGTCGTTGTTCATTGCAAGGCACATAGAGCATCCTGGTAGGCGCCATTCAAAGCCGGCTTCTTTAAAGATTACATCTAAGCCTTCAGCTTCAGCTTGTGCTTTAACTTGCTCAGAGCCTGGAACGATCAATGCTTGAACATGTTCCGCTACTTGGCGGCCTTTCGCTACCGCTGCTGCTGCGCGCATGTCTTCGATACGAGAGTTAGTACAAGAACCAACAAACACTTTATCGACGTTGTAATCAGATAAAGATTTACCCGCTTCAAGTCCCATGTAAGCTAGCGCTTTTTCAGCCGATGCTTTTTCAACAGGGTCTGCGAAGCTTTCTGGTGCAGGGATTGGTGTGTCTACTGAGATCACCTGACCTGGGTTAGTACCCCAAGTGACTTGTGGTTTGATGTCAGCCGCTTCTAGCGTTACAACAGCATCGAACTCTGCATCAGCATCGGTTTTCAATGTGTTCCAGTATTCAATTGCTGCTTCTAAGCCTTCGCCTTGTGGAGAGAACTTACGACCTTTGATGTACTCGTATGTCGTTGCATCAGGGGCGATTAAGCCTGCTTTAGCGCCAAGCTCGATTGCCATGTTACATACCGTCATACGACCTTCCATCGTAAGGTCGGTAATTGCCTCACCACAGAATTCAACCACGTAGCCTGTACCGCCAGCAGCCGTTGTTTTACCGATGATCGCTAGTACGATGTCTTTTGCCGTGATGCCCGCAGCAACCTTGCCTTTTACTTCGATCTTCATGGTTTTAGCACGAGCTTGTTTTAGCGTTTGCGTTGCTAGAACGTGCTCAACTTCAGAAGTACCGATACCGAATGCAAGAGAACCAAATGCACCGTGTGTAGCCGTGTGTGAGTCACCACATACGATGGTCATGCCCGGTAGCGTAATACCTAGCTCAGGGCCCATTACGTGCACAATACCTTGGTATTTGTGGTTTAGGTCGTAAAGGGTGACACCAAACTCTTCACAGTTCTTCGATAGCGTTTCCATTTGGATACGAGCCATCTCGCCAGAAGCGTTGATGTCTTTAGTTTGCGTCGATACGTTGTGATCCATGGTCGCAAAAGTTTTGCCTACTTGGCGAACTTTACGGCCTTTTTCACGCAGGCCATCAAAGGCTTGTGGCGACGTTACTTCGTGGACTAAGTGGCGATCGATATAAAGAATTGGCGTTTCGCCCTTCGCTGCAACCGCAACGTGAGCGTCATAAACTTTTTCGTATAAGGTTTTTGCTTGCTGGTTTGTCGACATAGCTTTTCTTCCTTGGGAGCATCAGTCCCAGTGTTTGTTTCGAGCCAAGTCATGCGGTTTACGATGACTTGGCTTGATATTATTCTTATGTACTTGCTTCTAATCGGAGCATTTAGCTTATGAAGCTAAGATGTACTCAGCGATCTTGTCACCCATTTCAGAGGTAGTTAGCGCTTGGTTTTTGCCAGCAAGATCTGCCGTTAGCTCGCCTGCAGAAAGTGCTTTAGAAACCGCTGCTTCGATGTCTTGTGCTGCCGCTTCTTCGCCTAGGCTGTAACGAAGCATTAGCGCTGCAGAAAGAATTTGCGCGACTGGGTTCGCAATGTTCTTACCTGCGATATCTGGTGCGCTGCCACCTGCTGGTTCGTATAGGCCGAAGTTGCTTTCGTTTAAGCTTGCAGAAGGAAGCATACCCATGGAGCCTGTGATCATTGCGCACTCATCAGAGATGATGTCACCAAAGATGTTTGAACATAGCATTACGTCAAACTGAGATGGGTCTTTGATTAGCTGCATGGTCGCGTTGTCGATGTACATGTGGTTTAGCGTGACATCTGGGTAATCTTTTGCGATCTCTTCAACCACTTCACGCCATAAGATAGAGCTCTGCAGAACGTTTGCTTTGTCGATTGAGTAAACGTTTTTGTTACGTAGACGTGCAGATTCAAACGCAATCTTTGCAATACGTTCGATCTCGTAACGGTGATAAACCTCTGTATCAAAAGCTTTCTCAGTTGCGCCTTCGCCTTCACGACCTTTAGGTTGGCCGAAGTAGATGCCGCCTGTTAGTTCACGAACTACAACGATATCGAAGCCGTTACCTGAGATGTCAGCACGCAAAGGAGAGAAAGACTCTAGACCTTTGTGGATTTGTGCAGGACGTAGGTTACAGAACAGTTGGAAGTGTTTACGTAGAGGAAGTAGGGCACCACGCTCTGGTTGATCGTTTGGTGGGAGATGTTCCCACTTAGGTCCGCCAACCGAGCCAAATAGTACTGCGTCAGATTCTTCACAGCCCGTTACTGTCGCTTCTGGAAGTGGACAGCCGTGATTATCAATTGCGATACCACCAACATCATACTCTTCGCGAGAAAAGCTAATCGCGTGCTTCTTTTCAATCGCGTCTAGCACTTTATGTGCTTGCTGCATTACTTCTGGGCCAATGCCATCACCAGGTAGTACGGCAATCTTGTATGATTTATCTGTCATGTTAATCCTTTAATTCTTGTTACTGAGCTTTTTGGCTCGTTTTAAATTTTGTCCCTAAAGCCAACAACATCGGCTCTAGGGCTCTGTTATTGGGGTCTTAAACTGTCGCGAATTTTTGCTGCTTCATTTCAGCAATAGTGTCTGCGCGTTGAATGCTATTGATAACGTGTAGCAACGCTTGACCAGAAGCTTCAACGATATCGGTTGAAACGCCAGTACCGTGGTACTTACGGCCTTTATAGTTAGCAATGATGTCCGCTTGACCTAAGCCATCTTCGCCTTCACCTTTTGCAGTTAGGTCGAACTTATCCAACGCTATTTCGTAGCCTGTTAAGCGGTAGATACATTGGTATAAAGCATCAACAGGGCCATTGCCGACAGCGGCTTCGCATTTCTCTTCATCACCACATTGCAGTTTGATGCTGGTGGTAGACATAACACTACCAGATTGTACGCTTAGGTAGTTAAGTTTATAGAAGTCATCTTCATCACGTAGATTCGCGAAGTGCATCAATGCTTCTAGGTCATAATCGAACACTTGGCCTTTACGGTCAGCAAGCTTCAAGAAGTCTTCGTACAATGAATCTAGGTTGTACTCATTATCTTTATAACCCATAGCGTCCATGTGGCTCTTAACAGCGGCTCGGCCACTACGGCTTGTTAGGTTCAAGGCTTTGTTTTTCAAGCCAATAGACTCAGGCGTCATGATCTCGTAAGTGTTCTTGTTCTTTAGCATGCCATCTTGGTGAATACCTGAAGAGTGGCTGAATGCGTTAGCACCGACGATTGCTTTGTTGTCTTGAATTGGCATGTGGCAAAGCTGACTTACCAACTTACTGGTACGGTGGATCTCCTTGTGATCCAAACCAGTATGAACACCCAAAAGCTCTTGACGAGTTTTGATGATCATTGCGATTTCTTCTAGAGAACAGTTACCAGCACGTTCGCCAATACCATTGATTGTGCCTTCAATTTGACGAGCGCCCGCTTGCACAGCAGCAATTGAGTTTGCAACCGACATACCTAAGTCATCGTGACAGTGAACAGAGATGATCGCTTGGTCGATGTTGGGTACGCGATCGAATAGCGTCTTGATAATGCCACCAAACTCATTTGGTACTGTGTAGCCCACTGTGTCTGGAATGTTGATGGTTTTCGCGCCTGCGTTAATCGCGGCTTCAACCATGCGACATAGGTTGTCGATAGGGGTACGGCCGGCATCTTCACAAGAGAATTCAACATCATCGGTATAGTTACGAGCGTGCTTGACTGCTTTCACTGCCATCTCTACTACGTCATCGTAGCTGCGGCGTAATTTGTCTTGTACGTGAACCGTTGATGTTGAGATGAAGGTATGAATACGGAACTGGTCAGCAACTTTAAGCGCTTCGGCAGCGGCATCGATATCTTTCGCTACGGCACGAGAAAGCGCACAAATACGGCTGTCTTTGATGTGTTTAGCGATGGTTTGTACTGACTCAAAATCACCCGGAGAAGAAATAGGGAAGCCAGCTTCGATAACATCTACACCCAGTCTCTCAAGAGCATACGCGATCTGTAACTTCTCTTTTACCGTAAGGCTTGCAGCCAATGCTTGCTCGCCGTCACGTAAGGTAGTATCAAAAATTATTACTTGATCGTTCATGGGTGCTTCCTTATATCGATAATGAATCGATTGCTATCCAAATTATTATTAAGAATGATGTTCTTTTAAAAGTGCCAGTTACAAAAAAACCCGCTCAGTGCGGGTTTTAATATTTGTGTAGTTCTTGACCCACAACTTACCCGCGCGATTGGTTCACGATAAGGAGAAGTTTCAGCAGTAGAGAAGAAGAAAAAATCATTACACAAATATCCGTAAATAAACTGTTAACACCATATTTACCGTAATTTATTCTGAGCGTCAAACAAGAAAATCCAATATCAGCGTGCATTGGCAGTGTTTTGGTTTTGTTTGTGCTGTTTTTTGTTTAAGTGTTAGCGATATCACCTGAATGGTGGTTTTGTATTGGCGGGTTAGTTTATCGTTTGGCTGATGTGTAGGTTAAAACTTTGTAGTAAATATTTTTAATGGAACGATTCACCAAAAAAATCACAAGCGTGACTAAAGTAATTAATCAATTGATTAAATAGTGAGTAATTAATCTTCTACTGTTATGCCTGTTTATCTCTATAATTAATCGAATGATTAATTATAGAGATAGGTTGATGCCATGACAGCACGAAAAGCGGGGCGACCTCAACAGAACTTAGATGTTCGACAACTATTGATTGAGCATGCTCGTGATCTGTTTGTCGTTCAGTCATACGACAAGGTCTCGACACGCCTGATTGCTGATCGTGCGGGTGTGAACATTGCGATGATCCGTTATTACTTTGGCAGTAAGGCTGGATTATTTGAGGCGATGCTGCGTGAAACGCTACGACCGATGCAATTGCAAATGCAGAGATTGGTTGAAGAAAGCAGCCATGAGAACTTTCTTGATTTAATGCGGACTTACTATAAAGAGATGGTCAAGGTGCCCAAGTTTCCTCGCTTGATTGCTCAAGTGATGAATATGCCTCCCTCTGAAGTGCAAAGAGAGTTGCTCGAAAAGGTTTTTCTCGATGTCGCCAAGCCAGCCCAAGATGTCATTTTTGAAAAGCTGGTTGAACAAGGCATCTTAAAACAGAACATGGATCCAAAATTGTGTCGAGTTTCGTATATAAGCTTGATGGTGTTTCCATTCATTGCTCCGCCCCCTCTATTAGCAATCCATGGTATTGAGATTAATGAAGAATTTCTTAACCGTTTAATCGAACACAACATTCAATTGATGACCGAAGGCTTTATCAACGCACCGAGCCCTTCTGCAGTGCAGGACAAAAGATAATGAAAATAAATAAAAAACTACTCTTCTTTCCAGCACTTGCGGTTGGTGTCATCGGCCTTGTGACTGCGATTAGCTTAAAGCCTGATCTGCCGACTAAGCCCGCGGGAGATAGGGCTCGTCTAGTCGAAACCGTCAGTTTAGAACAACAAATGATCGCGCCGTTGGCAGTGGGCTTTGGCAAAGTAGTCCCTAAAGTTGAATGGAAAGCCATTGCCGAGGTGACAGGGCAGATTGTTTATCGACATCCAGACCTAGAAAAAGGGCAGATCATTCCAGCGGGTACTGAGGTACTTAAGATCGATCCCTTAGATTACGAGTTAAAGCTGGTACAAGCCGAAGCGGATCTTAAATCAAGCCAGACCTCATTAGCTAAATTGAATCAAGAAGAAGATAACCTTAAGCAGACCCTAAAGATCGAAAAGAACCGCTTAGTGATCAGCAACAAAGAGCTGCAACGTAAACAAGATCTGCGCAAGAAAGGGCTCACCTCTCAATCGGATGTCGACCTGCAACAACAAAGTGCGTTGTCTCAACAGAAGCTTGTATTGGATATTGATAACCAAATTGCATTGATGCCAGATGAAAAGCGTGTTGCGGAAGCAGTGATTAAGGTGAATGTCTCTAAAGTAAAAGAGGCGCAACGCTCTTTGGATAAAACGACCATCACCTTGCCTAGAGCGATGCGAATTGCGCAGGTCGATATTGAACAAAACCAAGTGGTTAATCTTCAGCAAGAGATGTTTGTTGCTCACGGGATTAAGGTTATGGAAGTTGAGGCGCAACTCTCTATTCACGATATGCAAACTTTAGCCTCAAGCTTTACTCAATTCCCTCGTGATGCCGCAGACATACCAAACCCTTATGAAGCGCCGATCAAAGCAAGTATTCAGTTAAACAGTGGCAGCCTTAACCTCAATTGGCCTGCAAAGGTGGCGAGAATCAGCGAAACCGTTGATGAGAACCAAGCAACAGCAGGGATCATTCTTGAAATCGCTCAAGACTACTCACAACTGCAACCAGACAGCGCAACGCCTTTAGTCAATGGTATGTTTGTTAAAGCGGAGATTGAAGGTTTGGCCAACCTTAGTTGGGTTGTCCCAGAGCGCACTCTGCACGGTGATAAGGTCTATCTGATGGATGACAGCCAGCGCTTACAAGTGGTGAATGTTGAAGTGCTTTATCGTCGAGATAACCAAGTGGTGGTGGATGGTGAACTGCACGCGGGTGATAAGTTAATTCTCAATGACGTTTTACCTGCAATCGAAGGCATGTTACTGAAAGAGTCGAACTCTGAAGAGGCTGAGCTTGAATCAGATACTCAGGAGAGTGCATCATGATCAAGTTTTTCTCTCGGCACCCTACAGCAGCAAACTTGTTGATGCTTGGGTTGTTGATTTTGGGTATAAGCTCACTATCAACCATCAAACGTGAAACCTTTCCTGCCTATGATCCACCTTACATTATGGCGGCGATCGTTTATCCCGGCGCATCACCACAAGAAGTGGAAGAGAGCTTATGTGTGCGAATGGAAGATGCAGTAGACGGCTTAGCCAACATTGAAGAGACTCAGTGTGAAGCCATCGAAGGCAGCGCTCGTTTAATTCTCAAGTTAAATGAGAAAGCGGACATTGGCCGAATGCTGGTGGACGTTCAAACTCAGATCAACTCGATCAATGATTTCCCTAGTGAGATTGAATCTCCGGTTGTTCAAGAGTTGGATTGGAATGAACCGGTAGTTGATATCGCGATTACAGCCGAAACCTCATGGCCTGAACTCAAAGCTTACGCCGAAGATCTCAAACGAACCATGAAGCTCGATTACGACGTTTCTTTAGTCGAAGTTAGTGGTTTTTCCGATCACCAATATCGTGTCGAACTGGATACCCAAGCCATTCGCCAGTTGGGTTTGAGTGTCGGTGATATCGCCGACCAAATTGGCCGTCAGAATGTAAAACTGCCAAGCGGTAACGTTGAGACGCCAGACAAAAATTTTCTGATTCGTTTTGATGAGAGACGAATTACACCGGTTGAGCTGGAAAGTATTGTGGTTGGATCTGCGCCTAATGGCTCGGTGATTCGTTTGAGAGACATAGCCAAAATAACCGACCGCTTTGAGCTTGATGAACAGAAGGTTCTATTTGATGGTAAGCCATCTGCTCTGTTGAAAATCAGTAAGAACAAAGAAGATGATGCGTTACGAATTAAAGAGAACGTGACTCGATTCGTTGAAGATCAAAGCGCGATTGCGCCCGATGGCGTGACACTACAAATGACCAACGATCTCTCGTCGGTACTTTGGGATCGTCTAACCATGATGGTGCGTAATGGCTGGCAAGGTATTGTGTTGGTGTTCGCAACCATGTGGCTGTTCTTCAGTTTACGATATTCATTCTGGGTTGCAGCAGGTTTGCCGGTAGCCTTCCTTGGTGGCTTGTTCTTAATGGCTAACTTGGGCTTGTCGATCAACATTATGTCACTGGTCGGTTTATTAATGGCGATTGGTATCATGATGGATGACGCCATAGTGATAGCCGAATCTATAGCTTCCCATCTGGATCGGGGGCAAAACGTTGACGATGCGGTGTACAACGGTGTGAAGAAAGTGCTCCCCGGAGTCTTGTCTTCTTTCCTAACCACTGTGTGTATTTTCGGTAGCTTACTGTTCCTTGATGGGGAAATGGGCGCGGTGCTTAAAGCGGTGCCTCAGGTGCTTATCTTGGTGTTGTCGCTGAGCTTAATCGAAGCGTTTCTTATTCTACCAAATCACTTATCTCATTCATTACACAAAGAAAAAAATGATAAGCCAGCGCTGCGCTTTAAAGTCGTTCTGCTTGAGAAGTTTGAGAACTTTCGCAATACCACTTTGATGAACATGGTCGAGAAGGTCGTGACGTTCCGCTATGCCTTTATGGGCGGAGTGCTTACCCTGCTGCTGCTTTCGGTAGCCTTGATTGCAGGTGGCGTTGTCAAATTCCAACCTTTCCCTGAGTTGGATGGTGATATTGCCGAGGCTCGCATCATTCTTCCACCGGGTGCATCACTGTCTCAAACCGAGAAAGTCGTCGATAAAATAGTCGCATCTGCTGAACGTTTGAATGAGCAGTGGAGTGAAGAGGTTGAGGACGGTAATAAATTGGTTGAGCATATCACCAGCCAATTCAATGCAAACGCAGATGCCAATGAATCAGGCCCACACTTAGCCACTGTGCGCTTAGACTTGCGTGGTGCAGAGAGTCGCAACACGGTGATCGATGATTTTATTGATGCATGGCGGGAAGACATCGGCGATTTGGCTGATCCTATCTCGCTAGTTTTCAAACAACCGACGATGGGGCCGGGCGGTCGTGCTATCGAGATCCGCGCCAAACATGATGATCTTGCCGCGTTGAAATCGGCTTCTTTAGATATTCAAGAGTACCTCAATCAGTTTGATGGTGTGCACGGCGTGCTTGATGACATGCGCATGGGTAAGGAAGAGATCTTAGTTAAACTGCGCCCAGGTGCTGAAACCTACAATGTTAATGGGCAGATGATTGCTTCCCAATTGCGTGCGGCCTTCTTTGGTCAGACTGCGGATGAAATCCAAATTGGGGTCGAGAACATTTCGATTGAGGTACGCCTTGATAAAGAACAGGCAGGGGATTTGCAGCAACTAGCTAACTTCCCAATCATCACTGCAGATGGCAGCCAGATTCCGCTAGCGACATTGGCAACGCTAGATTTCCAACGTAACTACGTACGAATCCAACGTATCGATGGGCTGAGAACCATCAGTATCTTTGGTGATATTGATAATAAGAAAGCGAGCTCTTCAGCAATTTTGGCTCAGTTCCAAAAAGATGAAGCAGCCAAGCTTATTCAAAAGTATCCGGGCTTACGCTTTGATTTTGAAGGGGAAGCCAAAGATGCGGCGAAGACCGGAGCCTCAATGGGTAAAGGCTTCCTATTGGGTTTATTCGGTGTGTTTGCGATTCTGAGCTATCAGTTCCGAAGCTACTTGGAACCGATCGTCGTAATGTTAGCGATTCCACTGGCCTTCATTGGTGTAGTTGTTGGTCACTGGCTGTTAGGGCACGCGTTAAGCATGCCGAGCATGATGGGCTTTGTGTCGCTTGCCGGAATCGTGGTCAATGATTCCATCTTGCTAGTGCAATACATTCGTCACCATGTTGATGAGGGAGATAGCGTTCATGACTCGGTGGTGAAGGCCAGTCGTGAGCGTTTCCGTGCGGTATTCTTGACCTCAATGACCACAGCGGCAGGTTTGCTACCGCTGTTGACGGAAACCAGCTTGCAGGCTCAGGTTATCCAGCCTCTGGTTATTTCAATTGTGTTTGGCATATTTGCTTCAACCTTACTGGTGTTGTTTATGATCCCTGCCGCTTACGCGATACTGGCGGACTTTGGTTTAGTGAAAAAGCATGAGCCATTAGCGCTATAGCCTTTAGCGCTATTATCATTAGCGAACGCTATAACCATTAACACGATAGAAGTAGCGTTTGCTTGCTTATATAAAGAAGTAAAAACGTAGAAGAATAAAGCGGCCTTGGGTCGCTTTATTTTTATCGGCAGTTTTTAGGCCCCATCAGCTTGCTTAGCGAAAGCGGTCAATTCGCCTCAAAATTCATTTTAGTTCATTCAAAACGTCACTTAACTGTCATTTCAGGAGCATAACTTGAGCCTTAACTGAATAAGGATTGTTAAGGAGATTGTATGCGTACTATCGAACCTATTGTCCGCTGGGATGTGGCATTTTCTGTTTTCTGTTTAAAGAACCGTTATAGCGGGCAACATGCAACACTGAGTAAAGCGGTGTCTCATACTGGGGATGGTCACTTATATGTGTTGATCGCTCTGATTGCGCTGTTAGCTGATGGCTATACAGGTCGTGAATTTTTAATGGTTGGTCTAGCCGCTTTTGCGATAGAGCTGCCGATTTATTGGTTAGCCAAGAACACTCTTAAGCGCCGTAGACCCGCTGAATTCTCTTCATTGCTTCACTCTCACATTGTGCCATCAGATAAATACAGCCTGCCTTCTGGGCATTCTGCTGCTGCATTTGTTATGGCGACTCTAATCGGACATTTTTATCCAAGTCTCTATCTCTTTAGCTTGATTTGGGCGACAGCGATTGCTGGATCTCGAATCCTACTCGGTGTGCACTTTTTAACGGATGTCTTAATTGGTGCAGCGCTGGGTATAGCGTGCACAAGCCTAGCCATTTACTTCATTTTATAGCGCTTAGTTGTATGGCTGTTTGTTCTGTTGTTCATATTAAAAAGACACAGGCAAAGACAGCAGAGCTCGAATTGTTAATCTTCAAGGAACCTGAATGAAAATTTTATATGGCGTACAAGGTACAGGGAATGGGCACATCGCTCGAGCGAGAGCAATGGCCGTCGCTTTTCGTCAGCAAAATATTGATGTCGACTTTCTGTTCTCTGGGCGAGACGAGAGTAAATTCTTTTCGATGGAAGCGTTTGGCAACTATCAGACCCGCAGCGGTTTAACTTTTTACAGCGAGCAGGGGAAGGTTAAATACGGCAAGACATTCATCAAGAACAACATCTGGCGATTTCTCCGCGAGGTTAACCAGATCGATCTTGCGCCTTATGACTTAGTGCTTAATGATTTTGAACCTGTGACGGCATGGGCGGCTAAGAGGAAAGGTGTGCCATGTATTGGTATAAGCCACCAGAATGCGTTCCGCTATGATGTACCTAAAGAAGGGGGCAACTGGATTGAACATTCCGTGATTCAACATTTCGCCCCAACTGAGCACTCTATTGGTTTGCACTGGTATCACTTTGAACAGCCAATATTGCCACCTATCGTTCACACGCCAGCGTGTGATGAGCGAGCGAAAGCAACACAAGACTTCACCTTGGTTTATCTACCATTTGAGGATCTTGATGCGATCTCTGAGTTGTTGATGAAGTTTGTTTCTCATCACTTTGTCTGTTATCACCCGAATGTGATTGAGTATAGCCGAGTCGAAAATATAGAGTTCAAACCACTCAGTCATGCCGGCTTCCAATTCGATCTCAATCAGTGCTCTGGTGTGGTGGCCAACGGCGGTTTTGAATTGCCATCTGAAGCCTTAACTTTAGGTAAGAAGTTGCTTCTTAAGCCTCTTGAGGGACAGTTCGAACAACAAAGTAATGTGGCGACGCTTGAAGCGCTCGGGTTGGCTCAAACCATGAGTTTTTTAGACGCGGCTATCTTGCGTAGTTGGCTCGGTGAAAAGCAGGCTGAAAGGGTCACTTACCCTGACGTGGCAAGTGCACTTGTTGAGTGGGTTTTGGCGGGCAAATGGTCCAACCAAGATGACTTGAGAAAGCAACTTTGGGATAAGGTGGATTTTCCTAGTTATGCATCACTCACGTAACCCATAAGTGTTATTTCTGAATTGCCTAGCTGAACGATTCACGAGTTCAATAATTTGTAACAAATGTAACCAAAACGATAGGACAGCTAAATAAGTCGAAATGAAACTCATAAGTGACGCATTTTATGTTTTTTTATAACTCCATAAGCAACTGATTTTTAGGTGTTGTTTAATCATTAAGGTAAAATTAAATTATTCTTTATCAATCTTGTTGGTAGCTCGAGATTTATTGGTTAATAGTAATGGCAATCCGAAAAACATCGGTCTGATAAATATAAGAATTAGTGGTTATCTATTCCCACACCATTACCAATTTAACCCTGTCGAACCGACAAGAGGCAACTTGAATGTTAGAGAAAAAAGACGCAATGAGTGCAATTGCAAGCTACAGAATGGAAAGCACACTTCGTGGAGTCGACTTAAATCTTTTGACTGTATTTGATGCAGTTATGCAAGAGCAAAATATTACACGTGCAGCTCATAATCTGGGCATGTCTCAACCAGCGGTAAGTAATGCTGTTGCTCGTTTGAAAGTAATGTTCAACGACGAGCTATTCATGCGTCAAGGTCGTGGTATTCAACCGACTCAACGTGCTCGTCAGTTGTTTGGCCCAATCCGCCAAGCGCTGCAGTTAGTACGCAACGAATTGCCAAGTTCTGTATTCTCACCAGAGTCGTCTTCTCGTTTGTTCAAACTTGCAATTTGTAGCCCTTGCGACATGCGTTTTGCACCTAAGATTATGTCGACAATCAACGACCAAGCACCTAGCGTTAATCTGCACATGGATGCGGAATTTGACCGTCAACTTTCTGAGCGCATGCGTTACCAAGAAATTGACTTCGTTATTGATTACTCGCGTTTTGATGAGCAAGGTTTCTCAAGCACTGAAATCTTCCAAGATGAATTGGTTGTGGTCGCTTCTGCTTCTCACCCACGCATCAACGGTGAAGTTTCAGCGGCAGAGTTGCTTAACGAAAAGCACGCTAAACTGTCTCGCATTCACGGTCAACGTAGCTTCTCTGAGCAAGCTTACCGTGACCTAGATTGCACGCCTTTCTACGAAGGTACGAGCTTGAGCAACGTTCTTTACGTTGTTGGTCAATCTGAACTTGTAACAATCGCTCCTCGTTGGATGGTAGAACATGCAGCAAACAAAGAGCAGCTTCAGATTTTAGATTTCCCATTCGATAATGCGGCGATTTCTGGCTTCCTTAGCTGGCACGAATCAAGTGAAAAGGACAAAGGACACATCTGGTTACGAGATCAGTTAATGATGATCTGTGGCGAAGTAGTGGCGCTTAACTAGACACTAATTCCTATGATTTATAAGCCCTAAGCTAGGAGTCTGGCTTGGGGTTTTTTTGTACCTGCTATTTTTGTTGATAGAAAACTTAGCGTGAGACGTACTATTACTTATAACTTTGAGCTTCATCAGTTGCCTTTTCCATGATCAGAGGTACACTTGTGCGCTCAAAAAAGCTTACAGGTGTAAGCCAAAGGTAAAGAGATGGCCAATTTAGATTTTCATATCGTAAAAAGACTTCGTGACCAAATTGCCCAAGGCGGCAACCGTACAGCTTTGAAGCACAAAGTAGACAATGTATGGCAAGGTATTAGCTGGGAACAATTTGGACAACAAATCGATACGCTTTCATTAGCGCTATTGGCTCAAGGATTGAGAGTTCAGGATAAGATCGGTATCTTCTCGAACAATATGCCTCAGTGGACTGTGGCTGACTTCGCATCCTTACAAGCGCGCCTTGTAACGGTACCAATCTACCCAACCAACACAGCGGCGCAGTCTTCTTACATTATCCAAAATGCAGATGTGAAGATCTTATTCGTTGGCGAGCAAGCTCAGTTCGATGCGGCGGTTAGCCTTTTTGAAGAGTGTGAACAGCTAGAAGTTGTTGTGGCGATGTCTGATGATATCGATCTGCAAGGACATCGCTTTGCCGTCTCTTGGAAAGAGTTCATGGCTCGTGGTGTTGAAGAGCAGCGAGCTGAGCTTGATGTTCGTCTTGCGGATGCCAGCATGGATGACTTACTGACGCTTATCTATACCTCTGGTACAACAGGCCAGCCTAAAGGTGTAATGCTTGATTACACTAATGTTGGCTATCAACTAAAAGGCCATGATGAGCGTCTCAGCTTAAGCAAAGACGACGTCTCATTGTGTTTTTTACCTCTATCACATGTATTTGAACGCGCTTGGACTTTCTATGTCCTTTATAAAGGCGCAACCAACTGCTATCTGCAAGACACCATGCAAGTTCGTGACGCACTGAGTGATGTTAAACCAACGGTTATGTCTGCTGTTCCTCGCTTCTACGAGAAGATTTTCTCAGCGATTCACGAGAAGGTATCTAAAGCACCGTTTATTCGTAAAGTACTCTTTACTTGGGCGGTGAACATGGGCGCGAAGCTTTCTGTTTGTCATCAAGAAGGTCGTACACCATCATTCATGCTGAAGAAGAGCCATGCGCTTGCTGACAAGCTTGTGTTATCTAAACTGCGAGCTCTGTTAGGTGGTAACATCAACTTCATGCCATGTGGTGGCGCGAAGCTTGATGAAACCATTGGTCGCTTCTTCCACGCGATTGGTATCAATGTAAAACTTGGCTACGGCATGACAGAAACCACGGCAACAGTATCGTGCTGGGATGACCGTTGTTTTAACCCTGATTCGATCGGTATGTCGATGCCGGGCGCTGAAGTGAAAATTGGCGCTAAGGATGAGATCCTTGTTCGTGGCCCAATGGTGATGCGTGGCTACTACAAGATGCCAGAAGAGACAGCTAAGACATTTGACGAGCATGGTTTCCTAAAAACGGGTGATGCGGGTCATTTTGATGAAAATGGTAATCTATTCATTACTGATCGCATCAAAGAATTAATGAAGACTTCTGGCGGTAAGTACATTGCACCGCAAGTGGTTGAAGGCGCAATTGGTAAAGATCACTTTATCGAGCAGATTGCTGTTATCGCTGATACGCGCAAATTCGTTTCTGCACTGATTGTTCCTTGTTATGACTCGCTAGAAGAGTATGCCAAAGAGCTTAATATCAAATATCATGACCGTGTGGAACTTGTTAAAAATCACCAAATAGTAGAGATGCTAGAGAAGCGTGTGAATGACTTACAACAAGAGCTAGCGAAGTTTGAGCAAGTGAAGAAGTTTAAGTTGCTGCCAAAAGCGTTTTCTATGGATGATGGTGAGCTAACACCGACCCAGAAACTGCGTCGTAAGGTTATTAACGATAAGTATCAAGACGAAATCGAAGAAATGTACAACGAAAAGCCTAAAGATAAGTAGTTTTCTGTTTAGATAAATTTTCAGTTGTTTAAAAATCCCCCTACGAATGTGATTGCATTTTTAGGGGGATTTTTTGTATCTAATGACACAGCACAATGTGCGAAAGCGCACACCAACAAGCTCGCTGTTTATCGATAAATAGCGAACTGTTGAAATATTAAGTGCTTTTTTTTATCAAGTAGGCAGTATTTAAACCTAGTGTGAAAGCCTGTGTTGGGTTTTATTTGATGCTTTGAGCTAATAGTTGGTTTTTTGGCACAGTTGCCGAATAACAGGCGTTAGACCAGATGATAATAAAGCGTTAAAGTTGTTTCGTATTACTGTTTGTTGTTATCACTACAGACAGCCATAGCCGAAAAAGTGGAAGTATTTCGAATTAGGCTACGAATAAGCCCTAGACTATGAAAAACCAGCCCAACATGTTCACCAAATGTGATTGGAAACTGGTGAGGAGAGCAATATGACAACAAAACCTGAAACAGCTATGTCATCCGGCGCTGAAATGTTATCCGGCGCTGAGATGGTGGTGCAGTCTCTAATTGAAGAGGGTGTAGAACAAATCTTTGGTTATCCAGGTGGTTCTGTACTTGATATCTACGATGCGCTGCATGCTAAAACTGCTGAAATTAAACACGTATTAGTACGACACGAACAAGCCGCTACCCACATGGCAGATGGCTATACTCGTTCTACCGGTAAGCCGGGTGTAGTACTTGTGTGTTCTGGTCCAGGTGCGACCAATACCGTTACTGGTATTGCAACAGCCTACATGGACTCAATCCCAATGATTGTTATTTCTGGTAACGTACCAAATAACCTTATTGGTAACGACGCCTTCCAAGAGTGTGACATCGTTGGTGTATCACGCCCGATCGTTAAACACAGCTTCCTCGTTAAGAAAGCGGAAGATATCCCTGAAGTCGTTAAAAAAGCATTCTATATTTCAACGACAGGACGTCCAGGTCCTGTGGTTATTGACCTGCCAAAAGACATTTTAAACCCACAAATTAAGCTTCCTTATGAATACCCAGAAACGATCAAAATGCGTTCATATAACCCAACGGTTACGGGTCATAAAGGTCAGATCAAAAAGGCGCTAAAAGCCCTTCTTGAAGCGAAGAAACCGGTACTTTATGTCGGTGGTGGTGCGGTTATTTCTGAGGCAGATAAGCCGCTATTAAAATTAGCAGAGGCACTGAATTTACCCGTGGTAAGTACCCTAATGGGGCTTGGCGCTTTCCCTGGTACTCATAAGAACTCTTTGGGTATGTTGGGCATGCATGGTTTGTATGAAGCCAATATGGCGATGCACAATGCGGACTTGATCTTTGGTATTGGCGTACGTTTCGATGATCGAACGACCAATAACCTAGATAAGTACTGCCCTGATGCGAAGATCATGCACATTGATATCGATCCATCTTCTATCTCTAAGAACGTTAAAGTGGATCTACCGATTGTAGGTTCAGCGGAAAAAGTACTAGAAAGCATGGTTAACCTGCTTATTGAGCAAGGTGGAACTAACGATGCAGAAGCGATGGAAAGCTGGTGGAGTGAAATTAAACAGTGGCAAGAACGTGACTGCTTAGCGTATGACAAAACGTCGGGTCGAATTAAGCCACAACAAGTTATTGAAACGCTGCATAAAGTAACCAATGGCGATGCCTATGTTGCTTCTGATGTAGGTCAACACCAAATGTTTGCTGCTTTGTATTACCCGTTTGACAAGCCGCGCCGTTGGATTAACTCTGGTGGTCTAGGCACGATGGGCTTTGGCTTACCTGCTGGTATGGGCGTTAAGTTTGCGAAACCTGATGAAGAAGTTGTGATTGTTACTGGTGACGGCAGTATTCAAATGAATATCCAAGAGCTGTCGACTGCGCTGCAATACAATATTCCCGTTAAGATTATTAATCTTAACAACCGTTTCTTAGGCATGGTAAAACAGTGGCAAGACATTGTTTATCAAGGTCGTTACTCTAATTCATATATGGACTCTGTTCCTGATTTTGCTGCTATCGCTGAGGCTTATGGCCACGTTGGCATGCGTATTTCATCTCCGGATGAACTGGAATCAGGTTTGGAAAAAGCACTAGCGATGAAAGACCGTTTGGTATTTGTCGATATTAGTGTGGATGACACCGAGCACGTATACCCAATGCAGATCAAAGGCGAGGGTATGGATAACATGTGGCTAAGCAAAACGGAGAGAACATAATATGAGACACATCCTTTCACTATTAATGGAAAACCAACCAGGTGCACTATCTCGTGTGGTTGGCTTGTTTTCTCAGCGTGGCTACAACATCGAGTCTTTGAATGTATCCCCTACGGATGATCCAACGCTTTCTCGTCTGAATGTCACCACTAACTCGAGCGAAATGCAGCTTGAGCAGATCCAAAAACAGCTACACAAGTTAATCGACGTACTTAAGGTACAAGAAGTGTCTGAGCTTGAGCATATCGAGCGTGAACTTCTGATGGTAAAAGTACGCGCTAGCGGCTTTGCTCGCGCTGAAGTGAAACGCACAGCGGATATATTCCGTGGTCAAATCGTTGATGTGACGGCTTCGCAATATACGGTTCAAATGGCCGGCACTAGCGAGAAGCTGGATGCTTTCATTCAGGCATTGTCTGAAGTAACGGAAGTACTTGAAGTGGCTCGAAGTGGGGTTGTTGGCATCGCACGTGGTGAACGAGCGTTGAAAGCCTAACGAAGAAAGATTTAAGGCTGCTTTTAAGCTAAAACTGATCATTTAATCGTTTGAAAAAAATAGCGATTTTACTGATACGAACGGCCCTTAATTTGGGCCTTTTTGCTTTCTGGAAGTAAGCATCGTTTGTCCATACTTTCTTATTGCCATTCATTTCTTTGTAGCTCTCCATTAGGGCGCTATTGCGCTTTTTATAGAGTGCCCTGTTATTTACTGTGCTTGATCCCCTCCAGTACCATGCATCTATATTTATTGGAAATCTCATTTTTGAGAGACTTAAATCACAAAGTTTATATGATTAGACTAAAGTCTAATGCTCGCGGTGATTTGAGCTAAACTGAACAATAATCAAATAGTCTTGCTTCATGTCATCTTATGATAAAAGATGCGATTAATAGAGTGTTTACTAGATGTAAAAGGATGGCAAAATTAAATTAATTCAACTGGTTAGCTAACCCTATCAAAGTCTTGAAAGGCATTAGTTGAATCAGATTCGCTGAAGCAAGGGTTTAGGGATCATACAGTCTGATTGAAAGAGGCGTGGTATGTTTGTCGATTTTTTAGTGAGGTTAACCATAGGTACATTAGCCGTTCTTGGCTTTCAACTGAGTGCATTGTATTTTTTACCTATGGTTGTGCTACTCAATACTCATCACAAAGAGTTTTTTGGGTGGTAGTTCAGCCGTAATGCTGGAAATAAAAAACGGAGCTATTAGGCTCCGTTTTTATGTGGTTAGAATCTATCTTGACATTATGCGGCTTCGATAACTTCTTCAATTCGTTTCATTGAACTTAACAGGTGTTGATCCAATAGTTCTGTCGCTTGATCGACATTTTTAGCAAGTACCAGCTTCATGATCATTTCATGCTCATCAATATTGAACAGATCATCAGATGTGCTTTTCGCTGACATCGCTAGGAAGCGGTAGCGTTTTACTTGATTGATAAGATCATCAAAGAACTTAAACATGTTCTCTGAGTCTGCGCCTTCAAGTAACGCTGCATGAAACTGCTGGTGACGTTCTTCCCACTCAACACAATCAAACTCTTCTGAGACATATTGTATGCGTGATAGCTTGTGGTAGGAGGTTAATACTTCCAGTTCCCAGCTTTCATCGCCTGCTGAAATTGCCTTTTTAAGCAGAACAGAAGAGACAACACGAAGGCTTTCATATAGGTCATTGAGTTCTTTCTTTGATACCGGTGATACCCAGCAGCCTTTTTGTGGCTCTAGCTTTACGTATTTACTCCAAGATAGTTGCACTAAGGCTTCGCGAATTGGAGATGCGCCGACGTTGTATCGTGCTTTGAGATCAGCTACAACGAGTTTTTTACCTGGGGTTAATTCACCATTGAGAATATCTTGGCGAATCATCTTTGATACTTTGTCAGTAAGCGTAGGACTAGACATTACAAACCTCATGTATATTTGATTTCTAGTCTGCTAATCCGTTTCTTAGGAAGAGTTTATTGGAGTTTAACAGTACGTAGTTCTAATGTGATTGATAATACAGCGTACTGAAAAGTTAGGCAAGATTTTGTTTCATAAAAAAAGAGGGCCGAAGCCCTCTTTTATATTTTATGCGAATCGGTTCATTCTTATAGAACGTGAACAGATGCTGTGTTTGTAGTACCAGAAGCGACTAGAGCACCAGAAACCATAACTACGATGTCGCCTTTGTTACCTAGGCCAGATTGTAGAGCGATTTCTTTACCGTTGATGTAAAACGCGTCTGTGTTCTCGATAGAGTCAACAAGAACTGGCTTAACACCTTTAGTTAGAACTAGCTGTGCAGCTGTCTTTTCGTTAGTTGTTAGAGCAAGGATGTTTGCAGTTGGGAAGTACTTACGTACTGAACGTGCAGACTTACCGCCTTCAGTTGCAACAACGATTAGAGGAGCAGCTAGCTTCTCTGCTGTGTCTACAGCGCCTTTACATACTGCTTCAGTGATGCGTAGACGTGGGCTGTCTAGACGAGAACCTAGCTCAGCTTTAAGAGCTGAATCAGTACGGTTCGCGATTTGAGCCATGATAGTAACAGCTTCAACTGGGTACTTACCTTTAGCAGTTTCACCAGAAAGCATTACTGCATCAGTACCATCCATGATTGCGTTCGCAACGTCACCCGCTTCAGCACGAGTTGGACGTGGGTTGCTGATCATAGAGTCAAGCATTTGAGTTGCAGTGATAACCATCTTACGTGCGCGGTTACACTTCTCGATCATCATCTTCTGAGCGAAGATTACTTCTTCAGCTGGGATTTCAACACCTAGGTCACCACGAGCAACCATGATGCCGTCAGAAGCTTCAAGGATTGAATCGAAGTTATCTACACCTTCTTGGTTTTCAATCTTAGAAATGATGTGGATGTTCTCGCCGCCGTTAGCGTTTAGAAGCTCACGGATTTCTTTAACGTCTTCTTCTTTACGAATGAAAGAAGCAGCAACGAAATCTACGCCTTGCTCGCAACCAAACTTAAGGTCAGCTTTGTCTTTTTCAGAAAGAGCTGGAAGTTGAACAGAAACGCCAGGAAGGTTAACACCTTTGTTTTCGCCTAGAGCACCGTTGTTAAGAACTTTACACTTAACTTCAGTTTCTGTTGTTGCGATAACTTCCATTTCGATTAGGCCATCATCAACAAGGATAGTGTTACCTGCTGTTAGGTCTTTAGCGAAACCTAGGTAAGTTACTGCTACTACGTCTTTGTTACCAACAACTGTTGCGTCAGTTGTGAAAGTGAACTCTTGACCAGCTACTAGATCTACGTCGTTACCATCTTCAAGTTTGATAGTACGGATTTCTGGACCTTTAGTATCTAGAAGGATCGCAAGTTGCTCACCATTATTTTCCATTACTTTACGGAAGTTCGCGATACGAGTGCCGTGCTCTGCGAAATCACCGTGAGAGAAGTTAAGACGCATAACGTTCATGCCAGCATCTACTAGTTCAGTTAGCTTCTCTACAGATTCAGTTTTAGGGCCAATCGTACATACGATTTTGGTCTTTTTCATGGAAGGTACTCTCCGGTAAGTATTGTTACAATTTGAAATTTATTTAAGGTCTGAAGATTGGTCCGCTACATCAACATTTTGTGCCTGTTGTGTAAAAGCGCGGGACTTCCAATATGTCCTTCAGAGTTGTAAGTCTTTCATCAATTTTAGTCATTTTATGACCAAAAGATTTTGATTCAATATCGGTTTTCTGTGACTCACCCCACTATATAGGCGGTAAGTTGCAAAAAAATAACAGTCAGTTTTGTAATTTTTTTTCTTTTCGGGTGCGGATTCTACCACCTAATGAGTTCAATATCACTGCTTAACAATTGTCTTAGGACAAGGTTTTATCGCTATTTATTAATTTTTTGGATCAAAATAAATGGACTAAATAGTTTCGTTGTAACTATAATATGTTTCACATCGAAACTTAATGGCCTTTTTTAAATGTCGAAACGAAACACCCAGCTCAGAAGACATGCAATTTCTAACCTAGTGAATGAAAAAGGGGAGGTTAGTGTTGATGAATTATCCGCTAAGTTCGAAACCTCAGAGGTCACGATTAGAAAGGACTTGGCGTCTTTAGAGAAAAATGGTCAGCTTTTGCGCCGTTATGGTGGTGCGATTTCATTACCGAAAGAGGTTGTCAACGAAGAACTGGGTCCACAAGTTTCGACTCGAAAGATTTCATTGGCGAAAGCCGCAGCAGATTTAATTCGCGACCATAACCGCATTGTGATCGATAGTGGTAGCACGACAGGAGCGCTAATTCAGCAGCTCAATAGCAAGCGTGGTTTGGTTGTGATGACCAACTCGTTGCACGTTGCTAATGCACTTAATGAGTTGGAAAGCGAACCAACACTGCTAATGACCGGCGGCACTTGGGATACCCATTCGGATTCTTTTCAAGGCAAAGTCGCAGAATCAGTACTTCGAGCTTACGATTTTGATCAACTATTTATCGGGGCTGATGGTATCGACCTTGATAGAGGCACAACCACGTTCAATGAATTGGTTGGCCTAAGTAAAGTAATGGCTGAAGTGTCACGAGAAGTGATCGTGATGGTTGAGTCGGAAAAGGTGGGACGAAAGATCCCGAACTTAGAGCTGGCATGGGAACACATTGACATCTTAATTACCGATACAGACTTAGGCGAAGAATCCAAAGCAAGTATCGAATCACATGATGTTCGAGTGATCCTGACCGATCCAGCGTAAAAACAAATTTAAATATTATGCATTTACCTTCCTATAATTGATCTTAATAAAGATCTGGCCTTTGCTTGCTGCCAATAGGAATAAAATGAAATTGATGGAGTGAAACTATGTGTGGAATTGTTGGTGCAGTAGCACAGCGTGATGTAGCTGAAATTTTAGTAGAAGGCCTTCGCCGCCTAGAATACCGAGGCTACGATTCAGCGGGTGTCGCTGTAGTTGATAACGAATCTAACCTAACTCGTGTACGCCGCCTTGGTAAAGTACAAGAGCTAGCAGACGCAGTCGATCAACAACATGTTATTGGCGGTACTGGTATCGCTCATACACGTTGGGCGACACACGGTGAGCCTTCTGAAGCAAACGCACACCCTCACATGTCGGGCGACATTGCTGTTGTACACAATGGCATTATCGAAAACCACGAAACACTGCGCGCTCTGCTGCAAGAGCGTGGCTACGTGTTTACTTCACAAACAGATACAGAAGTTATCGCTCATCTTGTTGAGTGGGAACTTCGCACGTCAGCTTCTTTGGTTGAAGCTCTGCAAAAAACAGCAAAACAATTAGACGGTGCATACGGCACAGTGGCGGTTGATCGTAAAGATCCTAGCCGTATCGTTGTTGCTCGTTCTGGTAGCCCAATCGTTATCGGTTTTGGTGTGGGCGAGAACTTCCTTGCTTCTGACCAACTAGCGCTATTAAGCGTAACTCGTCGCTTCATGTACTTAGAAGAGGGTGATGTTGCTGAGGTGACTCGTCGTGATGTAACAGTATTTGATGTAGCGGGCGAGCGTGTAGAGCGTGAAATCGTTGAATCAAACGCAGAACACGATGCAGGTGATAAAGGTCAATACCGTCACTTCATGCAGAAAGAGATCTTTGAGCAGCCAACAGCGCTGATCAACACAATGGAAGGTCGTATCTCTGACACTTCTGTAATCACTAATGCAATCGGTGTTAAAGCGGAAGAGATCCTAAGCAAGGTAGAACACGTGCAGATCATCGCATGTGGTACGTCTTACAACTCAGGCATGGCAGCTCGTTACTGGTTTGAGTCTCTAGCAGGCGTAAGCTGTGACGTAGAGATTGCCTCTGAATTCCGTTACCGTGATTTCGTTGTTCGCCCGAACAGCCTATTGGTGACTCTGTCTCAGTCTGGTGAAACGGCGGATACGCTTGCTGCACTTCGTCTTGCAAAAGAAAAAGGTTACATGTCAGCAATGACTATCTGTAACGTAGCGGGTTCTTCGCTGGTTCGTGAATCTGATTTTGCCTTCATGACTCGCGCAGGAACTGAGATTGGTGTTGCTTCAACTAAAGCCTTCACGACACAGCTAGCGGCTATGCTGATGATGGTAACGTCAATTGGTCGTCTACAAGGTCGCATCAATGAAGAGAAAGAAGCTGAGATCGTTCAAGCACTGCATCAACTGCCTGCTGATATTGAAAAAGCATTAGCGTTTGATAAAGAGATCGAAGCGCTAGCACCTGATTTTGCAGATAAGCACCACACACTATTCTTGGGTCGTGGTGAGTTCTACCCAATCGCGATGGAAGCGTCTCTTAAACTGAAAGAGATCTCTTACATCCACGCAGAAGCATACGCGGCTGGTGAGCTTAAGCACGGTCCTTTGGCTCTTATCGATGCAGATATGCCAGTCGTCGTTATTGCACCAAGCAACGACTTGCTAGAGAAACTGAAATCAAACGTTGAAGAAGTACGTGCTCGTGGCGGTCTACTTTACGTATTCGCAGATGAAGATGCAGGCTTTGAAAGCGATGAGAACATGAAGATCATCAAGATGCCTCACGTAAGTGAAGTAACAGCACCTATCTACTACACAGTACCGATGCAGTTGTTGTCTTACCACGTAGCGCTAATCAAAGGTACTGACGTTGACCAACCTCGTAACCTTGCGAAAGCGGTTACTGTTGAGTAATCGTTAGCTTATCTAAGAAAATTAGATAATAAGAAGCCCATCCTGTGATTAATGCCGTTCACTTAAG
>NZ_JBFRKT010000046.1:0-77011 GCF_041469545.1 Vibrio sp. 10N.286.49.C3 | reverse complement strand
CTTTAACTGATCGGCATTAAGCCACTGGCTCGGTTTTTTATTTGGCTTTCAGAAACATGAGTTACTCGAATTCATTTCCCCAATTATCAAGTTCTCTAGTCCCACAGACCTTACATTCAACGTAACGATCCATGTTGTAGTAATGACCACCATTGATAATTGAATTAGCAAACAGCTTTATTCTTCCTAACAAAGTTTTGTCGGTATCATAGCTGCTTGTTTGGCGAACAAGAACTTCACTATGTGGCGTTTCTTTATTGCACGTTTTACAAAAATGAGTCGCTGGGAATCCAGACATAACCTTTTCCTTTGGTTGAGAAAACTAGGTTAGAAACAGCCGTAGAATTAGGTCAGACTCATTTAGATATCATTGCATAATAGCTATTACATTCGCTAGATTTATAAATTCATTTTGTCGAGGTATGTCGCTTAATTGATTTAGTGAGGAAATGTTACCTACTCCTGCACTCAGTACTTGTTTAGGTATTTAGCAATAGAGTTAACTGTGCACAAAGTCATTTGTAACGAACCGCTTACATTGCGGAGTTTGAGCGCATTTCGTTATTAATATTCTTGAAAGATATAACGAAGTAAGAGAATGTTGGCGCGTTGTTTTCATATGAAAGGTCTAGCATGACAAACAAAGTAATCTTGGTGGTCGATGATAGTCAGGACATTCTTGATGCTCTTAGTGAATATCTGGAACGTTCAAGCTTTACGGTTATCACAGCTCTTGAAGGCAATGAGATGTGGAAGAAGCTTGAAACTGTCACTCCAGATCTCATTATTTTAGACATCATGCTACCTGGAGATGATGGTTTGACCTTGTGCCAGAAACTACGTCTTCAATCTCAAGTTCCCATTATTATGCTCACCGCAGTAACCGACGATGCTGATCGAATAGCAGGATTAGAAATTGGAGCTGATGACTATATTACTAAGTCATTTAACCCACGTGAGCTATTAGCCAGAATCAAAGCTTTATTGAGGCGTTCCACGTTTAGCCATAGCCAAGGTGAACGGACTCTGAAATTCATGGATTGGACGTTTGACACTCTTAAACGACAACTGAAACATGAAGATGGAGAGGTGGTATCTCTTTCTAGTGCTGACTATAACTTGCTTACGCTCATGTTGGATTCCCCCAACCAATTATTAAGCCGAAATGATATTGCTCAAGCTCTTTGGGGGAGGGATGCGGAACCACTAGAAAGAGGCATTGATGTACAAATTAGCCGGTTAAGGAAGCAATTAAGAGACGATGACCGTAACACGATTATGACGGTAAGGCATCGCGGCTATATGTTAGTGATCGATTCACATATCAATCGTATTAAATTTTGAAAAAAAACATACACCAGTCAATGGTTGCGCGTATCACCCTGTCTACGTTCATGGTTATTCTCATGGCTGAAATACTGGCAGGTGCGGTATGGTTTACGGCAACATCAGCATCAAAAAAAGAGTCAGCTAGCCACGCCATGACAGCTATATCATCAGCTGCAGCAGATACTATTAATTACTTCTCTGGCTTACCCATTAATTACCGTCACTTGGTGTTGGAACAGCTACGAAATATAGGAGGAACAAGGTTTTTCATATCCATAAATAACCATAAACTTCCTATCACTTCTTTATCTGATTACTCATTGGTTCCTCAGATGGAAGTACAAGCGTCTGAACTTTTGAATCAGCAACTTAGAGATTCACGCAAAGTACATGTCACTTTAACTAAGCGAGAAGATTTACGGGTGTTTAACTCTGGTATCAAGCTTTATGAACTTCCGGCGTTGTGGAAAGACTACAGTTTGGTATTAGGTAAATTGGATTTGCCTATTGCTGTGATTCAGGTGGAGTTTTCAGAGAATGAATGGCTCTATTTAGCCACTGTTCTACCGCTGTCTTTTGATAGTTTGACCGATAGTTTTATTGATAGCAGACAAGTCATATTTCTTCTTATTGTTACCTTCATGCTGATGGGGGTTTCTTATGTTGTCTTACAGAAGGAAATTCGTCCTTTTCGTTCTTTGGCTCGCTCCGCTACCCTTATGGGCTCGCAAATGCAGATTGAAGAAATCAAGGAAGAAGGCAGTTCAGAAACTAGAGCGGCTATTCATGCTTTCAATAAAATGAACCGTCGAATCAAATCGTATTTGAGGGATAGAGATATGTTTTTTAATGCGATATCCCATGATATTAAAACACCATTAGCCTGTTTAAAGTTACGAACTGAAATGATGGATGATGAGCAAACAAAGTTAAGGTTTGAAAAGCTATTGAGCGAAGTCGATATGATGTTGAACGGGGCTTTGCAATATATGCGAGATAATGACATCCACGAAGAGTTAGAGTGGATTGATATTAACGATATCCTTGACCAATGCGCTGCCGTTCATAACAAAAATGGAGTATGCGTAAGCCTGATAGATCTGCCAAGGATTGAGCTTTATGGCAAGCCACTAGCAATCAAACGTTGTTTATTCAACTTGGTTGATAATGGCGTTAAATATGGAAATACGGTCGACATCAGTATGTTTTCTCACTCTGATTCTATTCAAATCGTACTGCGTGATGCAGGAAAAGGAATCAAAGAAGATATGTTAGAAAAAGTCTTTGAACCTTACTTTAGAGACAATGACACAGGCATTGAAGGTTCAGGTTTGGGACTAGCAATTGCTCGTAGTATCACAAGGGCACACGGTGGGGACGTTCAGTTATCTAATTCACCAGAAGGTGGGCTTGAGGTGGACATTATTTTGGTGAATGCTCTATGAAAAAATGGTTACTGTTAAGTCTTTTGTTATCGACGAACCCCGCGTTTTCTTCCCCCTCTGTTGAAATGCTGCATTGGTGGACGGCTGCTGGAGAAGAAAAAGCGTGGTCGGTCATCGAGAAGCAATTTGAATCTCTGCCTTATACATTAAAAAGTGAACCAATCAGTGGCGGTGGTGGTGCACCTGCCAAAGCGATTCTTCAAGCCAGAGCGATTGCCGGGTATTCCCCTGATATTGCTCTTATGGAAGGTCCGGCTATTCAGTCATGGGCGGCGTTAGGTTTTTTAAATGATGTCAATGAAGTCGCAGAATCGCAGAGGTGGGATCAGTCGCTGTATCCTGATATTAAAGCCATTCACCAATATGACGGGAATTTTGTCGCCATACCTTTGAATATCCATCGATTAAATTGGATGTGGATAAATAAAAAGGTACTAAATCAGCATCAACTTTCATCACCTCAGACGTGGGACTCGTTACTGTTAGCATTAACTACGCTGAAAAGTAAGGGGGTTAATCCTTTGGCTTTGGGAGAAGACTCTTGGCAAATTGTGCAAGTTTTTGAAAATATTGCATTCGGAGTAGGTGGAGCAAATTATTATCGACAGGCATTTGTGGATTTAGACCCTGACGCATTAAATAGCGATAAAACACTTGAGGCGCTTAAGCGCTTTCGCTCTCTGGCTAATATTGTCGGTAGTGATTTACCGAGTATTAGTTGGGATCAGGGGACCAAATCTTTGCTTGAAGGGGAGTTTGCCTTTCAATTTACAGGTGATTGGGCTCTGGGAGAGATGTTTATTAGTGCAGAAGGTGAAATTCCAGATTACATAGAATGTCGAGCGTTCCCTTCTACGGAAAAAGGTTTTATCTACAATGTTGATAGCTTGGCATTTTTTACAAAAGTAACGGGTGAAGATCATAATATGGTATCGGTATTGACCTCGTTATCTTCTCCCCAATTTCTTTTAGACTTCAGTAAAAAGAAAGGTTCAATACCTGCTCAAGCAAATATACCTGTGAATGAATTATCACGATGCCAACAGCAATCTTATCAAGATTACATTCATGCGAGTTCTGAAGGTACAGCTATGCCAAGTTTGACCGATTCAATGGCTGTTAACCCTGTTCTTCAGAATGCGGTATCCAACGAGTTATATCGCTACTTTATGGACTCTTCCATTTCAGCGGAAACACTTATTGGACACCTACATGCTATTAATAATGAGGTGTTTCGTTAGCTTCTTGTTCTTCTTTTGACTTTAAATGTCTAGCTAGAAATTACTATGTACCTTCGACATTTTCCAGCCTAGGTCTATTGTAAAAATCGGGTTACAAACTACTTGCTATTTGTAACCTTGAGATTCAATTAGCTTGATAAAGTTCGTTGGTATTCTAACGATATTAAAGGACTTTATTATGCTAGATAGTTTTAAAAGCGGCTTATCTAAGCTTTCCTTAATTGGTAAAGCATTGATGTTGCCCATATCTATATTACCCGCAGCGGGGTTATTACTTGCCTTCGGTGCTAAGCTCGACATCCCCCTAATGATGCGTGCTGGTGGCGTTATATTTGATAACTTAGCCTTACTGTTTGCGGTAGGAGCCGCGGTTGGTTTGACTAAGGAGTCAGGGATTGCCGCTTTAGCCGCGATTGTCGCCATGGTCGTGATGAATGCGACAATGGGGGTGGCGCTCGGCATTACACCTGAGATGGCGATGGGAGGTGGCCGTTATGCAATGGTGATGGGTATTCCTTCATTGCAAACAGGTGTCTTTGGCGGACTCATTGCAGGTATCCTCGCAGCCGTTATGTATCAACGTTTCTATGATACTAAGCTGCCTGATTTCCTTGGTTTCTTTGCCGGTAAACGCTTTGTACCGATTGTGACTGCGTTTTCTGCATTCCTAATTGGTTTAGTTTTACCCCATATTTGGTCATATATTCAATCAGGTATTGATGCGCTATCGCATATGGCGAATGGCGGAAACATGTACGTATCAACTTTCATCTACGGATTTATGGAGCGCGCTTTAATTCCAGTTGGTCTCCATCATATTTTTTATAGCCCTTATTGGTTTTCTTTCGGTGAGTACACAACTGCCGCGGGGACCATTGTAAATGGCGATCATACCATTTGGTTTAAAATGCTTGAAGATGGAGTAAAAACGTTCTCAACCAGTGAATACCAAGAAGCAGGAAAATTCCTATCGGGTAATTTTGCTATCTACATGTTTGCTTTCCCTGCTGCATGTTTAGCTATGTATCATGAAGCGAATGATAAAAATAAAAAAATTGCAGCAGGTATTTTAGGCTCTGCTGCTCTTACTTCGTTTGTTACAGGTATAACAGAACCCGTTGAATTTGCTTTTATCTTTGTCGCACCTTTACTTTATGTTTTTTCTGCAATCATGGCAGGGGTGTCGTACGCGGTGACTTATGCGTTGGATGTTCATATTGGTAAAACCTTCTCAGCCGGCATTATTGATTTCGTGTCTTTTGGTGTTCTTCCCGCGATGGATGGGTTCAAAACTAACTGGATCAATGTGATTCTTTGGGGGCTAACCATGGCCGCTATTTATTACACGGTTTTCCGTTTTGCTATTCGAAAGTTCAATTTGAAAACAGTAGGACGTGAGGATACTCAAAGTAAGGCGATCACTTTGGACAATGAAGATTTAGCTAGTGAAATCACAATCTTGATTGGTGGTGCCGCTAACATTACTTCGATAGGAGCATGTATTACGAGATTGCGTTTACAGATTAAAGATCAGGCTCTTGTGAATGAACAAGGAATCAAAGACCTAGGTGCTATGGGGGTCATAAAAGTAGGTTCAAGTGGCCTGCAAATTATTTTGGGCTCAAGAGCTCAATTTGTGGCTGATCTTATGAGTGAAAGAACTGGTGAGTCACCAAGTGCACTATCAACTAACCCAAGTTAAAAGCACGGGCTACTTCCGATAAAGCTGATGGCAACAAGCTTGTTGTCTCTTATACATAAATAGTAACGCTATCAACGTTATGGTTGGTGGCGTCTATTTATATTTAAAGTTTTGAAGTTATGACAGCTTTAGTATTCAACTAATGCGCTTTGAGTAGGATTCAGTTATCATCTGTTGCACGAAATTTTGGTTAGATGTACGGAACTATGCTAAAAGTCGCGATAAATGGATTTGGACGAATAGGGCGCAATGTATTGCGCGCTGTCTATGAAAGTGGCAAAAGCCAACAAATCAAAGTAGTAGCGGTCAATGAGCTTGCTCAACCTGACGCTATGGCTCACCTATTGCAGTATGACACCAGTCACGGCCGCTTCGGCAAGAAAATCTCAAACGATCAAGAGCACATTTATGTTCATCATGGCATTGGTGCTGAAGATAAAGGCGAGTTTGATACCATTCGTATCTTACACCTGGCTGATATTGAACTGTTGCCTTGGCGTGATCTTGAAGTCGATATTGTTCTCGATTGTACCGGTGTTTACGGTTGCCGAGATGATGGCCTAGCGCACATCGCTGCTGGAGCTAAAAAGGTACTGTTTTCACACCCTGGTGCTAACGACCTTGATAACACCATTATCTATGGTGTAAATCACGATACTATCGAAGCTGACCACCGAATCGTTTCCAATGGTTCATGCACCACTAACTGTATTGTCCCTATCATTAAAGTACTTGATGATGCCTTTGGTATTGAGTCAGGTACCATTACGACCATTCACTCTTCAATGAATGATCAGCAAGTTATTGATGCATACCATAGCGACTTGCGTCGTACTCGAGCGGCAAGCCAATCTATCATTCCTGTCGACACTAAATTGCATAAAGGTATTGAAAGAATCTTCCCGAAATTTTCTAACAAGTTCGAAGCGATATCTGTGCGTGTGCCGACGGTAAACGTCACTGCGATGGATTTAAGTGTCACAATTAATACAAATGTGAAAGTTAATGACGTAAATCAAACCATTGTTAATGCTTCCCAGTGTACATTACACAATATAGTTGACTATACTGAAGCGCCGCTCGTTTCCATCGACTTT
Organism: Vibrio sp. 10N.286.49.C3; assembly: GCF_041469545.1. NCBI lineage: Bacteria > Pseudomonadati > Pseudomonadota > Gammaproteobacteria > Vibrionales > Vibrionaceae > Vibrio > Vibrio sp. 10N.286.49.C3. The sequence continues at coordinate 70,197 of NZ_JBFRKT010000046.1, read as the reverse complement.
AATCACGATCCCCATAGCGCAATCGTTGATGGTTCACAAACTCGAGTGAGCAATGGCACCTTAGTGAAAATGCTGGTGTGGTGTGACAATGAATGGGGCTTTGCGAACCGAATGCTGGATACGGTTCTTGCAATGCAAGCTTCAGAAGGCAAGAAGTAAGACCTAGAAGCAAATGTGTGGATTATTTATTTTTTAGCTTGAAATAAATACTAAGTGTCCACATATTATTAGCAGTTAAAGCATTACCAGTTGAATAATTTATAGGCTTAGCAGGGTTGCTGAGTTTCCAAAACTTTATTTTTATTTAAATTTGAGAGGACAAATCATGTCTGTGATCAAGATGACTGACCTGGAACTTGCAGGTAAACGCGTATTCATCCGTGCTGACCTAAACGTACCAGTAAAAGACGGTAAAGTAACTTCAGATGCACGTATCCTAGCATCTCTACCAACTATCAAACTTTGCCTAGAAGCTGGCGCAAAAGTTATGGTTACTTCTCACCTTGGTCGTCCTACTGAAGGCGAGTACAACGAAGAGTTCTCTCTAGCTCCTGTAGTTAACTACCTAAACGACGCACTAGACTGTGACGTTAAACTAGCGAAAGATTACGTAAATGGTCTTGAGCTAAACGCTGGTGAACTAACGGTTCTTGAAAACGTTCGCTTTAACAAAGGCGAGAAGAAGAACGAAGAAGCTCTTTCTAAGCAATACGCTGCACTATGTGACATCTTCGTAATGGATGCATTCGGTACAGCTCACCGTGCTCAAGCGTCTACACACGGTGTGGGTACTTACGCTCCTGTAGCATGTGCTGGTCCTCTTCTAGCTGCTGAGCTTGAAGCGCTTGGCAAAGCAATGGACAACCCAGCTCGCCCGCTAGTGGCTATCGTTGGTGGTTCTAAAGTTTCTACTAAACTTACCGTTCTAGAATCTCTTTCTAAAATCGCTGACCAACTTGTTGTTGGCGGTGGTATCGCGAACACGTTCATCGCTGCTGAAGGCCACAACGTAGGTAAGTCTCTATACGAAGCTGACCTAGTTGAAACGGCTCAGAAACTAATGAAAGAGTGTGCTATCCCTGTAGCGACTGACGTTGCATGTGCTAAAGCATTCGACGAAAACGCAGAAGCTGAAATCAAGCACGTTTCTGAAGTTCAAGACGACGACATGATCTTCGACCTTGGTCCAGATTCAACTGCTGCTCTAGCTGAAATCATCGGCAACGCGAAAACGATTCTTTGGAACGGCCCTGTAGGCGTCTTCGAATTCAAGAACTTCGAAGCGGGTACAGCTGGTATCTCTAAAGCAATCGCTGACTCTGAAGGTTTCTCAGTAGCAGGCGGTGGTGACACGCTAGCGGCTATCGACAAGTTCGGTATCAAAGCAGATGTTTCTTACATCTCTACTGGTGGCGGCGCTTTCCTTGAGTTTGTTGAAGGTAAAGTACTTCCTGCAGTAGCAATGCTTGAAGAGCGTGCTAAAGCGTAATTGATTTAGAAAGGCGAGATACGAATCTCGCCTTTTAACGTTTGCTGCATATCACACTTATTTGCTAGAATAGCGGAAGTTGTGAGCAAACGATTGCAAATTTTTAAACTTAAGTTTTTTATCTTAAAACGAATAGAATAAATAGGACTATTTCCATGTCTAAGATCTTCGATTTTGTAAAACCTGGTGTAATTTCTGGCGATGACGTACAGAAAGTATTTGAAGTAGCAAAAGAAAACAAATTTGCTCTTCCTGCAGTAAACGTTGTTGGTACTGACTCTATTAACGCAGTACTAGAAGCGGCTGCTAAAGTTAAGTCTCCAGTTGTTGTTCAGTTCTCTAACGGCGGCGCTGCATTCTTCGCAGGTAAAGGCGTTAAACTTGAAGGTCAAGGCGCACAAGTTCTTGGTGCTGTAGCTGGTGCAAAATACGTACACGCTGTCGCTGAGTCTTACGGTGTTCCAGTTATCCTGCATACTGACCACGCTGCTAAGAAACTTCTACCATGGATCGACGGTCTACTAGACGCTGGTGAAGAGTTCTTCGCACAAACTGGTAAGCCTCTATTCTCTTCTCACATGCTAGACCTTTCTGAAGAGTCTCTAGAAGAGAACATCGAAACATGTGCTACTTACCTAGCTCGCATGGCTAAAATGGACATGACAATCGAGATCGAACTTGGTTGTACTGGTGGTGAAGAAGACGGCGTTGATAACTCTGATATGGACGCATCTGAGCTTTACACTTCTCCAGAAGACGTAGCATACGCATACGAGAAGCTAATGGCTGTTAGCCCACGTTTCACTATCGCTGCATCTTTCGGTAACGTACACGGTGTTTACCAAGCTGGTAACGTTGTACTTACTCCAACTATCCTACGTGACTCTCAAGCATACTGTGCAGAGAAGTTCGGTATTGCACCTAACGCTCTAAACTTCGTATTCCACGGTGGTTCTGGTTCTTCTGAAGCAGAAATCCAAGAGTCTATCGGCTACGGTGTTATCAAAATGAACATCGATACTGATACACAGTGGGCAACTTGGGATGGTATCCGTCAGTACTCTGCTGATAACTTCGATTTCCTACAAGGTCAAATCGGTAACCCAACTGGCGAAGCTGCGCCAAACAAGAAGTACTACGATCCACGCGTATGGCTACGTGCTGCTCAGTCTTCAATGGTTACTCGTCTTGAGAAAGCATTCGCTGACCTTAACGCTGTAGACGTACTATAATTCTTTGAATTAAGTACTCTTTAAGTTTTAAAAACCCGCTCATTGAGCGGGTTTTTTTATGTCTGATAAAAACTTGTATTAAATATGTGAAAAACCTAGCCTACGGTGAATAAATTTCGTAGTCTTTTAGTTATCGGTATTTGCGTTTATTGGTAAGTTTTATTAATTCAAAAGCTTACATAAATATGACTTTGCAATCGGTCAAAGATAGGATATCGTGCCGAAAAACTGGACCTGGTTCAGTTTATAAAAAGGACTTGGCTTTAATTTACTTTTAACACAGTGACTTAACAGGAGTTAAACTGTTTATTATTGTAAAAGTAAGTTTGGCTTAAGACAGTTTAGCTCATAGCATATTATATAGAGGATGCACATTATGGCTGATAGTTCGACAGCGCTTGAGACTCCAATTGTGGATGGTTTATCTCAGGCCGAGCAGTGGTTAACAAATAATTCAGATCTATTTATCCAATACGGTGTAAACATTATCTCTGCACTGATAATTCTATTTATTGGTAACTTGATTGTTAAAGCAGTCGCGAATAGCGTATCTAAGGTTCTTGAGAAGAAGAAGATGGACCGAGCTGTTGTGGAATTTATCCACGGTTTAGTTCGTTACTTATTGTTTGTTATTGTTCTTATCGCTGCACTTGGTCGTTTAGGCGTTCAAACTGCATCTGTAGTTGCTGTTATTGGTGCAGCTGGTTTAGCCGTTGGTCTTGCGCTGCAAGGCTCACTATCTAACTTTGCAGCGGGTGTACTTATCGTTGCATTCCGTCCATTCAAGTCTGGTGACTACGTGGAAATTGGTGGTGTAGCGGGTTCAGTTGATTCAATTCAGATCTTCCAAACTGTTTTAACAACACCAGACAACAAAATGGTTGTAGTGCCTAACGGAAGCGTTATCGGTAGCCCAATCACTAACTATTCTCGTCATGCGACGCGCCGTATTGACCTAATAATTGGTGTTTCTTACAACGCTGATCTTCAGAAGACAAAAGCGCTACTGACTAAGATCTGTGAATCTGATGAGCGCGTATTGAAAGATCCAGGTGTTCAAGTAGGTGTTCACACGCTAGCTGATTCTTCAGTTAATTTTGTTGTTCGTCCATGGGTTAGCACAGCTGACTACTGGAATGTTTATTTCGACCTTATGCAAGCTATCAAAGAAGGCTTGGATAACGAAGGTATCGAAATCCCATTCCCGCAAATGGATGTACACATGAATAAAGTTGAAGCTTAATTTCTAGTTAGTTTTTATAGCTATTAGCTTCTATAAGGAAAGGCGGATAACTTAGGTTATTCGCCTTTTTTGTTGGATGAGTAAAGTTTGTTTGATGACTAAAGAAGAATAGGTTTACCCGTATTGCTCAATGAGTCCATTGGCGAGCACAAGTGCAATAGCGAACATCATGGTTGCTACTGCGATATCGATGCCTTTCTTAACTTTAGGTTTCGATAGCGTTGGACCTAGCTTTGCTGCGCCCAATGATAGGGAATAAAACCACACGAATGAAGCTAAGATAGTCCCCATCGCAAACGCAACTCTGTCGTTGCCTTCAAATTGCCCACCAATAGATCCAAGAATCACCACGGTATCCAAATAGAGGTGTGGGTTTAATACTGTTACAGCTAATGCACCCAAAATAACGGTGCGTTTGCCACGAGCTAATACCTCACCTTTTGATTCATCACTGGTGCGCGTTTTGAATGCACTGCGCAGTGATAGCAAACCATATACCGTTAGAAAAGCGATACCGCCCAATGTCACAGAGGTAAGCAGCAATTCATTTTGAGACAGAATTGCTCCGCCACCAAAAATACCCAATGAGATAAACAGGGTATCGAGCAGGCTACAAATCGTTGCAGTCGTTAAATGATGATTGCGTTTTATGCCTTGATTTAGGACGTACGCATTTTGTGCGCCTATCGGGATTATCATACTTGCCCCTAGACCAAAACCTTGCAATAAACCCCAAAAACTCATTTTAACCTCCACTTAATTAACGATATTTGCGTGCTATGTGGCGAAGATACTCCGACCCTTTAAATAAGTATAATTAATGATTTTAATCCATTATTAGAGTTGCTAATGTGGTGTTGGGTTAGCTTAAAAAGGAAGCAAATTGATGCGTGGATTGGATTATAAATGGATTGAAGCACTGGATGCCGTTGTGAAACAACGTAGCTTTGAGAGGGCCGCTGAGCAGTTATACATCTCCCAATCAGCGGTGTCCCAACGTATCAAACAGCTAGAAAAGTGGTTAGCCCAGCCTGCGCTGGTGAGAGAAAACCCACCAAGGCCTACACCAGCAGGAAAAAAGCTGTTGGGTTTGTATCGTCGTGTTCGCTTGTTAGAGCACGAGCTTGTGCCTGAGTTAATGAATGAAGAGGGTACTCAACCACTATCTATATCCATAGCCACCAACGCTGATAGTTTGGCGACATGGTTGTTACCTGCACTGTCGGATGTGATGAAGTCTCGTCAAGTCGAGTTGAACCTCGCGATTCATGGTGAGTCTAGAACCATTGAAAAAATAAAAAGCGGTGAGGTTGCCGGTGCGATCAGTTTAGAACCTCAAGCGATTCCTGGGTGCAGTGCAGACTACCTCGGTAGGATGGATTATGTGTGTGTGGCGAGCCCTGAGTTTCATCAGCGTTACTTTTCAGAGGGCGTAAACTACGCCACCTTAAGCAAAGCGCCTGCGGTTTCCTATGATCAATACGATGATCTGCATAAGAAATTTCTACATGATCATTTCAATGTACCCAGAGACAGTGTGATCAATCATACGGTCGGCAGTTCAGAAGCATTTGTGCGCTTGGCATTATCGGGTGTTGCCTATTGCTTGATTCCTCGATTGCAGATTATCGAGGAACTAGAGTCTGGTGCTTTGATTGATATTACCCCTGGTTTTCTGCTGTCTTATCGCATCTATTGGCACCATTGGCAGCTTGAGAGTGGGGTGCTAAAAGAGGTATCCCAAGCGATATTAAGTTTTGCTCACAATCATTTACCTCAGTAAGTTGTTGGTTTTTTCAGCGTCAAAGTTCTGTTAGATGTGCACAATCAGGATTGGCTAAACGATAAATTACTCTATGATGGAAGGACATTTGTTTAGCATAGGTCTACCTAATGAAGTTTGTACCAAAGATGTTAGCAACGTCTCTTACTCTTACGGCTGCGTTGAGTGCTGTGAGCTTTCCATCACTGGCTGACTCTCCATCCTTTCCGCATATTTCAACAACAGGTTATGGTGAAGTCATCGCGACACCGGATATGGCGACATTCTCAGTGAGAGTGGTAGAGTCAACGATGACGGCTGAACAGGCTAAAAGTACTGTTGATAAAGTGGTAACGGGCTTTCTAAATAAGCTGCACCAAGCCGGCGTAGATGAGGCGAGCGTACACAGCTCTAATCTGTACCTATCTCCTCAGTACCATTATCCCAAAGATGGCAAACCAGAATTGGTTGGCTACCGCGCTTCACGTAATGTGAGCGTTCAAGTGAATGAGCTCGCTAATCTCAATGAGTACATGGATATTGCAATAGGACAGGGTATTAACCAGATCGATAATATCCAACTGCAAGTTCGTGACCAAGCCAAGTATCAAGAGCAAGCACGCTTAGAAGCGATCAAAGATGCGACATCAAAAGCTAAATCATTAGCGAGTGGTTTTGAGCGTGAGCTCGGTGATGTTTGGCGTGTTGATTACAACGCACAATCTTCTCAGCCTGTGCTAATGCGTTCAATGGCGATGGATGCAAGAACAGAATCGAACTCTTATGAAGACTCAACGATCACCATTCGTGATCGTGTCAATGTGATCTATCAGATCGAAGAGTAACAGCAGCTTTATAGAAGGTTTTGGATCATGATGATCTAGTTACTTACGATAGGCCAAATACTAAAAAGGCTCTCATGATGAGAGCCTTTTTTATGCATTTTGAGTGCGATGATTAGTGAAGAAGACGAGCACGGATTGTGCCTTCGATCTCTTTCAGTTTAAGCAGTGCTTCTTCAGAGCGATCGGCTTCTACATCGATAACAACATAACCCATATCTGCTGCAGTCTGTAGGTACTGACCCGCGATGTTGATCCCTTCTTCTGCGAAGATGGTGTTGATCTGAGTTAGGATACCTGGGCGGTTCTCATGGATGTGTAGCAAACGAGAAGTACCTGTATGCAATGGCAGTGATACCTCTGGGAAGTTAACACTTGATAGCGTAGAGCCGTTATCAGAGTATTTCGCTAGTTTACCAGCAACTTCTACGCCGATGTTCTCTTGTGCTTCTTGAGTTGAACCACCCACGTGAGGCGTTAGAATCACGTTATCGAACTGCATTAATGGAGACTCAAACGGGTCTGCATTGGTTTTTGGTTCTGTTGGGAAAACATCAATAGCCGCACCAGACAGGTGACCAGAATCCAGAGCGCCACACAGAGCAGGGATGTCAACTACCGTGCCACGAGCTGCATTGATAAAGATAGAGCCAGGCTTCATACGCTCGAACTCTTCTTTACCCATCATGTCTTTAGTTTCATTGGTTTCAGGTACGTGTAAAGAGATCACGTCACACTTGTTCAGCAACTCGGTCATAGTATGAACTTGAGTGGCATTACCTAGAGACAGCTTGTTTTCGATATCGTAAAAGTAAACACGCATACCAAGGTTTTCAGCAATAATACCCAGCTGAGTGCCGATGTGACCGTAGCCAATAATACCTAAACGCTTACCACGAGCTTCGTAAGAGTTGTCTGCACTCTTTTTCCAGATACCACGGTGAGCAAGAGCATTCTTCTCTGGGATACCGCGAAGCAGTAATAGAACCTGACCTAGAACGAGTTCGGCAACACTTCGAGTGTTGGAGAACGGTGCATTGAAAACAGGGATACCGCGCTTTGCTGCTGCTTGAAGGTTGACTTGGTTAGTACCAATACAGAAACAACCGACAGCAACCAGCTTTTCAGCCGCATCAATAACTTCTTGGGAGATGTTGGTGCGAGAACGGATACCAATGAAGTGAGCATCTTTAACTGCTTCAAGAAGTTCATCTTCAGGTAGTGAGCCTTTGTGGTACTCAATGTTTGTGTAACCAGCGGCTTGCAGTACTTCTACAGAAGAAGGGTGAAGACCTTCTAGAAGTAGAATTTTTATTTTTTCTTTTTCCAGTGAAACTTTGGCCATTGTTCTCGTCCTTAAAATGGAAAGGTTGGGCAAATGCGGCGCACGTGCTACAAAATGGCTGAAAGGGGAACAAATTCACCACTTTGTTAGGAGACAAACGTTTTCCCTGTGCGTCTTCTGAACAATAAAGTAACAAAAAAAAAATGTTTTGGGTAAGAAAATTACGGAATAAGACATAATTTTACAGCAATAAAGCAAAAAAAACGGCGCCCTAGGGCACCGTCTGTAATGAAGTAACAGAAAAACTCAATCTTCTATTATTTATTCTTCGATTTTTGCACCTTCAGGCGTGCCAGTGATAACTACATCAGCACCACGGTGAGCGAACAGACCAACCGTTACCACACCAGCGATACCATTGATGATATCTTCTAGCTGTTTTGGGTTTTCGATCGCCATGCCGTACACATCTAGGATCACGTTGCCGTTATCGGTTGTGCAGCCTTCGCGGTAAACTGGGTCACCACCAAGTTTTACTAATTCACGAGCAACGTATGAGCGTGCCATTGGGATAACTTCAACAGGCAGTGGGAATTTACCCAACACATCAACTGCTTTGGTACCATCAACGATACAAATAAACTTATCAGAGATAGCTGCTACGATTTTTTCACGAGTCAAAGCAGCGCCGCCGCCTTTGATCATATCGCGAGAACCGTTAATCTCGTCAGCGCCATCAACATAGATGTCTAGCTTGAATACGTCGTTGCATTCGAATACTTTGATTTCTAGCGCTTCTAGTTTTTCAGTAGAGGCTACAGAGCTTGAAACCGCACCCTTGATTTTGTCTTTCATTGTGCCAAGTGCGTCGATGAAGTGATTTACTGTTGAGCCAGTACCTACACCTACAATGCTGCCTTCTTCAACATATTGAAGTGCTGCCCAGCCCGCTGCTTTTTTCATTTCATCTTGAGTCATGCCATTCTCCTGAATAAGGTCTTGCGCTTTGAATTGATCGTTTGCGTAATGATGAAGTTAACGTTTAGATATTGGGGTAACTTTTGGATATCGAGGTTAACGTTTGCGGCGCGATTATAGCGCTTTAATGGTTGTTTTCCCATTGCCAAGTTTTACTCGGAGTCACGATTTTAGGTAACGGAATGTCCCAACCTTCAATTGGCAGTGTATCGACATGCTGGCAATCATGAGCCAAACCAATTGGCGTTGCGCCATTACCCGTCTCGAACCATCGAGCCAAGGTGCGATCGTAATATCCACCGCCCATTCCTAAGCGATGCCCCTGAGAGTCAAAGCCCACTAATGGTGTGAGAATAAGATCGAGTTGTTGGCATGGTTTGACGAGCAATTGATTGAGCTGAGGTTCAACGATTCCGTACTTATTCAAAACCGTCGGTGTGCTTGGCGAGTGGTGCAGAAACAGCAGGTGTCCGGCCGAGAAGGGGTGCAATACTGGTAAATAAGTTTGCTTACCTTGCGCCCATAACCATTCAATTAAAGGCTGGGTATCGAGTTCGCCATCGATGGATATATAGAGTGCAATATGCTGAGCAGATTGAACTTCATCAAGCTGAGCACACTGCTTAACTAAGTCTATCCCGGATTGAGTTTGTTGTTCGCTAGATAGGGAGTTACGTTTGATGCGGATCTGTTTGCGAAATTCGCTGCGTGTGAGCGTCTTCATAAGAAGGGATACCCCAAAGTGCCGTTGAGAATAGATGGCCCTTGAACCAGCGAGTTCAAGGCGGATCAGCAATGATTACCGTAGGCTTCTCGGCGGACCGAGCATGCTCAATAGCACTCAAGTACTAACCCTTAGGGATTGCTTATCGGCTCGGGGACGTGAATCCTCTGACAAACACTCCAGGGTAAATTTTGTGTACGCTATTGCTGTCCGTGCTTAACTTTACTGAGGACATCTGAAAGTGATGTCGTGAGCTGTTCCATTCGCTCGGTCAGTGCGTTTTGTTCATCATTTGCTTCAAACTTCTTGGTTTGTAATTCATAGCAAATGTTCAGAGCTGCGATCGTTAGCAGCTTCACTTCATTGGTTACCTTAGTACGTTCAGCCATCTCTTTCAATCGATTATCAAGATCGGCCGCCGCTGCAATCAATGACTCTTCTTGCCCTGGGGGACAATTCACTCGAGTCAGTTTTCCTAATATTTCAACGTCTACCGCTTGATTACTCATGATGGATGAACTCTTTAACGCACTATTTAAGGCTGTTGCTCTTTATCATTTTTTGAGAAAGAAAAAGTGCAAGTACCGATGAGGAAGCAATCTCCTCTGAGGGAGAAACTATAGGTAAACCGCTATTAAGATTCAAGCTTTTCAGAGTGACTGTTTGTAAATGAGAGCTTGAGCACACAGTAATTCAGCAAATTGAACAATTGGTAGTCAGTCATCCTTCAATTGCTCAGGATCGACGCTTACCAGAATTGGGGTGAAGTGGTACGATTATACTATCGATATAAAGAATAACTGAGCGAGCTATCTGATGAGCGAAACTACTTTACCTGACTACCTAACGGTTGCGACTGAACTTCAATCGGCAAGCCTAGCCGTAAATCCTGCTGAGATGCATGGTTTATTAACGGGTATGTTGAGCGGAGGCTTAAACCTAGCAGATAAAAGCTGGCAACCACTTATCTTTGATTACACCAATGAAGGCATGGGGTGGCCAGATCGCGCATTAACGTTAGCGGAAGCGACATTAAAGGTGACGACCAGCGAAATCACAGGTTCAGGCATGGAACTGTCTATGTTGCTGCCTGATGAAGACGCAAGCGCAAGCTTGTTTGATTTGGCTGATGGTGTGTCAGATTGGATTAACCACTTTATCTCTGGTTTAGGCTTGGTTGGCGCTCAATTGAATAAAGCGTCTGACGGTACCAAAGAAGCATTAGCTGATCTTGAAGAGATGGCAAAGCTAGGCATTGACGAAGACGATGATATGGAAGAGCAAGCGCAGCTTCTAGAGCACGTTATTGAACACGTAAAAGCGTGTGCACTAACGATTCATGCTGAATTCGGTGCTCGCCCATCTGAAGATGCAGCTCCAACCATTCATTAATCCGCTTGTCGGTTTGAGGTTATAATGGCTCAGTATGATGTTGTAATTGCTGGTGGCGCAATGGCGGGGGCGACCTTAGCCCTTGCTCTGAATCACCTTAGTCAAGGTTCTCTATCGATCGCGGTAGTAGAGCCTTATCAGGTTGATCATCAAGCTCACCCAGGCTTTGATTCTCGTTCGATTGCTTTGTCTTATGGCACGGTGCAGATCCTCGATTCTTTGCAGTTGTGGCAATCTATCGCTCCCGTAGCAACCCCGATCAAAGATATTCATGTATCAGATCGAGGTCATGCTGGGATGACAGACATCTACAGTGAAGATCTTGCTGTTGATGCGCTTGGCTATGTGGTGGAGTTGGCGGATGTGGGGCGAATCTATCAGCAGAAGCTTGAATCAGAAGCTGCAATTACGATGCTTTGCCCTGAGTCTGTTAGAACCGTTGAACGTAATGAATCGTTAACGACGATTGAGCTGACAAGTGGGCAGACAGTAAGCACTAAGTTATTGGTTGCAGCTGACGGTGCTATCTCAACCTGTTGTCAGCAACTGAATATCCCATTGAGCGAACATGACTTTGAACAAGTCGCTGTGATTGCCAATATTGTTGCTAGTGAGCCCCATCAAGGTCGAGCCTTTGAGCGTTTTACTCATCATGGGCCAGTTGCTCTGTTACCGATGAGCGACAACCGTTTATCGCTAGTTTGGTGTTTGTCACCGGAACAAGCACAAAAAGTGGTGGCCTTAAACGACAACGAATTTCTTGAGCAGTTACAGAATGACTTCGGTTGGCGACTTGGCCGATTAGAGAAAGTCGGTAAGCGTGCGAGCTACCCACTGATTCTTCGCCACCGACAGCAAAATATCTCTCATCGATTTGCCATTGTTGGCAATGCTGCTCAAACACTTCACCCTATTGCGGGGCAAGGTTTTAATCTTGGCATTCGTGATGTGGCTTCCTTGGCGGAAGAATTATGTACTCAATTGGATGATGTAGGTCGTTACACAGGTCTTGTTAACTTTAGAAAGCGCAGAGAACAAGACAGAGACACGACGATTACGTTGACTTCAAGCCTAGTTCATCTGTTCTCAAACGATTTTTTGACCGCTCGTATTGGGCGAAACCTTGGGTTAGCCGTAATTGATAACCTCCCACCACTTAAAGGTCCACTTTTGCGTCATACGCTTGGCCTAGTAGAAAGATAAGGTAATAAATAATGATGCAAAGTGTTGATATCGCGATTGTTGGCGGTGGCATGGTTGGCCTAGCGCTTGCGGCTGCACTGAAAGACAGCGATCTAAGAATTGCGGTCATTGAAGGCAGAGCGCCTAACGAAGGGCTTAGCGAATTGCCTGATGTGCGTGTGTCGGCATTGAGCCGCTCGAGTGAAGTGATTCTTCGCAATCTAGGCGCATGGCAAGGTATCGAACAAAGACGTGCTGCGCCCTACCAAGCGATGGAAGTGTGGGAACAAGACAGCTTTGCTCGCATTGAGTTTGACTCAACACGCTTAGCACAGCCTAACCTAGGCCATATTGTAGAAAACCGCGTAATCCAATTAGCGCTGCTTGATCAGGTTAAGAAGCAAGATAACGTCAGCCTATACATGCCTGCAACGTGTAAAACGATGGCGATTGGTGAGAGCGAAGCATGGCTAACGTTAGACAACGGCCAAGCGCTGACAGCAAAGTTAGTTGTTGGAGCTGACGGTGCAAACTCTTGGGTTCGCAAGCAACAAGATATCCCATTAACTCATTGGGATTACGGCCACAGTGCGATTGTCGCGAACATAAAAACCTCAGAGCAGCACCATAGCGTTGCTCGTCAAATATTTACACCGCAAGGGCCGTTGGCGTTCCTGCCAATGCAACCAACGAATATGAGCTCGATAGTTTGGTCTACGGAGCCTAATCGTGCCGAGAAGCTTGTATCAATGTCGGATGCTGATTTTAATAAGCAGCTAACGGCAGAGTTCGACTCAAAGCTTGGATTATGCGAAGTGGTTGGTGACCGTTTTGCCTTCCCACTGCGCATGCGTTATGCACGTGACTTTGCTGTAGAGCGTGTCGCTTTGGTGGGTGATGCTGCTCATACTATTCACCCATTAGCAGGGCAAGGTGTGAACCTTGGTCTATTAGACGCAGCAAGCTTAGCGCAAGAGCTGTTAACGCTATGGGCTTCTGGTGAGGATATTGGCACCAAGCGCAACCTTCGTGGCTATGAGCGCTGGAGAAAAGCTGAGGCGGCGAAAATGATTGCTTCAATGCAGGGCTTTAAAGATCTGTTTGAAGGCGATAATCCGGCTAAGAAGCTGATTCGTGGTATCGGTATGAAGCTTGCTGGTCAATTACCGGGTGCGAAAGATGAGATAATGAAGCGAGCGCTGGGGTTGTCGGGCAATCTTCCTGATCTAGCCAAGCGTCCAGTTACGCACCAATAATCAACAATCGCAAATCAATAGTCGCGCACGGGTGAGCCGTTGTTGATGGTCACAGCAGCTGGAGCTGATTGCCATTGACTCAATCTGAACACGAAAAAAGGGTTGGCATAATGCCAACCCTTTTTGTTTTTAATTCTTTAGACTATCAGATCATGCGTACGCGCAGCGCAGTTTCATGATTTCACTATTTATTTCTTTCACGGTTTGGAAGTGACGCTTCTCTGCTCGGTCTGGTAGTACGAGTTTACCGTTATCAAACTCAAATTTACCTACGCCGTAAATGTAGATTCGTCCTTTGAAAAGTCGACTTACATGTTTAGCAATCATACTCGGTGTATAGCGCTTAAACAGTCTCATTTTTAATTATCCTTATATTTACCTAGCCTGCATATTATAGAAAAACTCCGAGATAATTATTGTGATAAGCATGGAGTAATATGCAGTAGAGTTGACGTTAATTAGATATTTGTGCTGTTCTAAGCACTTTCTTCAGTAAATATCTATTTTTACGTGAGCTCCTCCCCAAAATAGTACTGAGTAGTGAACTGCTACGAACTTTCCTGTCCGGTATTAAGCAGTGCTAATGTTACAAGTATAAGAATAGGCGGGATTTTTTTGTTTGTGTAATCAAATTGTAAATTTTGAACAAAAAAAAAGCCCATCTAAAACGGGCGAATAGTCACAGATGCATTACACAAAAGTGGATACTGATGTTACTCAGTGGATTCACTTGTACTGATTTGCTTAAAGGCTAGTCAGTAAAATTACAATAACGCAAATTCAACCTTGTGACTACTTATGCTTTTATTTTGAGTAACTATTTAGGGTGGGTGTGTTTTTCTTATGACGAAGTTCACACTAAAAATGTACTCAATGAAATATTGAAATGAAGTTTGCGAAGCATGATCTGTTCGAAACGTTCATCGACTGATGTCAGCGACGATCGGTGCACATAGTGCTATGAGATCATTGGGATCCAACGCAACGCCAGCCATTCGATCTCCCGAGCTAATGGTAACGGTCGAGTTGCTCTGAATGGAAGGATCAAAAATGATCGGCATGTATCTCTTTAGAGCAATAGGCCCAACACATCCAGCTTTAAAGCCGGTGATGGCTTCAACATCAGCGAGTGATACGCAGGTCATTCGACGGCAATTCAGTACCGAGCGTACTTTCTTTGGATCGATAGAGCGATCGCCAAGAGTACAGGCCAACGCATACTGGTTTCCCATATCCTTAAGCAGGATGCACTTGACCATTTGAGAGGCATTAATACCTCGTTCTTGCGCTGTCTCTTCGATGCTGGTGGTTGGCTTGCTTTGCACCAGCAGGCGATAGTCCACCTGCTGTTGATCCAACCATTGTGTAATCAGTGTTTCCACGTGGCTACTCTTCGTCAAGGCTGTAAGGCAGTGGCAGAATGTTCCATATTTTCTCAGGTTGTGCAGTCAATCGAAGCTGAACATCGTCATCAAGGTTGTTTGGCAACACCATCAAACCAATCGCCTGATTATCAGCAAATTGATAGACGTTTAATAGTCGGCCTGCACCGCGCCAGTTCTCACCTACGCTGCGCTCTAGATCAATCGTATTCTCTAGAGACAATACATCTGAACTCGTTCCTGAAACAATGCGCATTTCACGCTTGTTCATGCCACGGTATTTAGCACGAGCAACTGTTTCTTGACCTGTGTAACAGCCTTTTGAAAAGCTGATACCGCCAATCGCTTGCAGGTTGAGTGCTTGAGGGATGTGTTCGTTTTGCTCTGCTTTCGATAGGTTCGGCTGAGCATCAAGAATTTCATGATACTGCCAAAGCGCTTCTGATACTTTTTCTGCAGTGCTGCTTGATACCAAGGCTTCTGCTGCTTCTTGCGTAACAAGTAGAGCCCAACGGTTGTCAGAGACTTGAACAGCGGTGCCACCAGAGATTACACGCACTTTACCTTGGCTTTCTGAAATTGAGTCAATGTATTGATCAGCTGACGCGCCCATCACACCGATAACAACGTCAGACGTTTGCTCGATATCAACCTTAGAGAATACGGCGTATTTCTTGATTTCAACTAATTCGATTTCAATCGCAGACTTAGGCTGCATAAGAGCGTAGCCACCATTGTGGTGGAACAAACGAAAGATACTCCAAACCTTTCCTTTCGCATCACAATGCGCGCCTAACGTGGATTCATCATTAGGAAGAGTGACGACATCGCACGTTACTTGACCTTGTAGGTACGACTTTTTGTCATCGCCTATCATGGTAATTGCGCTCCAATCTGACACGTGTGTCATCATCAGTTCTGGAAGCGATTCATTTTGCGTATGAGCGAGCGGCTGAAATGTGTTTTTCCAATCCATTTTATCTTTCCTAAGAATTTTATTTGGCTCTATGTTAATCCGGTTCTGTTTCTTTGTCAGCTTAGGTTTTTTTGTGAGCTTAGATAGGGACTGTGACTCACATAGTAGTTGCAGAGCGTATGACTTGTTACACTCCGAGAAAGAAAAATTATAGGTGAGGATAGCCAATGTACACTGCAGAGCAGAAAGCACGAATTAAATGGGGTTGCCGTCGTGGCATGTTGGAACTTGACGTAGTTATCATGCCATTTTTCGAAGAGTGTTTTGATTCATTGCAAGAGCAGGAGCAGCGTGAGTTTGTTTCTCTATTAGAGTGTGATGACCCAGACCTGTTTACTTGGGTAATGGGACACGGACGCAGTGAAAACCTAGGCCATGCTTCAATGGTTGATAAAATTGTCGCGCATAACCTCAGCAAGGTTCGTTAAGCTTCAGCTTAACCCTTCGTATTCCGCATTATTTGCAAAAGGCACTGTTTTTGGGTGCCTTTTGTTTTTCATCGTTTTCTCTTCTATTCCACTCGCTGTTGCCCTCTATTGTTTAGCTTTAGTGTTCAGTTTGTTTAAAGCCAATCATGTAATCTTGATTACAGCACATGGGTGCTTTGACTATAAAGAAGATGGCGAGGTCCGACTCAATGAACAAGCCTACACACTTAAGTCCGTTGATAAGATTTGGGCGCAGTTCTTCGTTAAATTGCAGTTTGAGTGCGGATATTCAGTCTTGTTGTGGCGAGATAGTTGCAATGAACGTGAATATCGACACTTCTTGGCGCATTTACAACGAGTCCGTTTGATAAACGAAAGCATTGGATAAACAAGAACCAAAGATAAAAGAAAGGGAGCGCTAGGCTCCCTGTCGTCTTTTTCCATGACCAAAAATTAAGACTGGTTTTTCTCTGGTGTCAGAATGGTTGGGCCGCTGTCTTCAGCAAGTTCTGGGTAATCCAGCGTGTAGTGTAGGCCGCGGCTCTCTTTACGTTGCATTGCACAGCGAACCATCAACTCAGCCACTTGTAGTAAGTTACGCAGTTCTAATAGGTTATTTGAAACCTTAAAGTAGCTGTAGTACTCATGAGTTTCCTGCTGCAACATCTGAATGCGGCGCATTGCACGTTCAAGGCGTTTGTCCGTTCGAACAATACCCATGTAATCCCACATGAACAGTCTTAGCTCGTGCCAGTTGTGTTGAATGATCACTTCTTCATCACTGTTTGTGACTTGGCTTTCATCCCATGCCGGAAGTTCAGCGCACAGTTGAGATTGGTCGATGTTTTCAACGATATCTTTTGCGGCTGCCCACGCGTATACCACACACTCAAGCAGTGAGTTTGAAGCCATACGGTTTGCACCGTGCAAGCCGGTATAACTCACTTCGCCAATTGCATATAGGTTAGTTAAGTCGGTTTGACCTTGCTTATTCACCATGACACCACCACAAGTGTAGTGAGCTGCCGGTACGATTGGAATCGGTTCTTTGGTCATATCAATCCCCAAATCCATCAAGCGAGTATGGATCATTGGGAAATGCGTCGTGATGAATTCTTCAGGTTTGTGGCTGATATCAACATACATGCAGTCAGCACCTAAGCGCTTCATTTCAAAGTCAATCGCACGAGCAACCACATCACGTGGAGCCAATTCACCGCGCTCATCGAAGTCCTTCATAAAGCGAGAGCCATCTGGGCGACGTAAATAGGCACCTTCACCACGCAATGCTTCCGTTAGTAGGAAGTTACGCGCTTCTGGGTGGAATAAGCAAGTCGGGTGGAACTGGTTGAACTCAAGGTTTGCCACACGACAACCCGCACGCCAAGCGATAGCAATACCATCACCTGAAGAGACATCTGGGTTAGAGGTGTATTGGTAAACCTTTGAAGCGCCGCCTGTTGCTAATACAACAAATTTAGCGCGCACGGTTTCAACGTGTTCTTGGTTACGGTTCCAAATATAGGCACCGATAACCTTGTCTTTCGAACCACCTATCTTATCTTCAGTGATTAAATCCAGCGCATTGTGACGCTCGAAGATCTCGATATTTGGGTGATTCTTGACGTTATCTTGCAGTGAGGTTTGCATCGCCATGCCAGTTGCATCGGCAGCGTGCAGAATTCTGCGGTGACTGTGGCCGCCCTCACGAGTGAGGTGATATTTTGGTTGGCCTTCTGTGCTGTTCTCATCTTTATCAAATGGAACACCACCATCAATCAGCCATTGCACACACTCTTTAGCATTTTCAGCAATGAATTGAACTGTATCTTCTTCGCATAACCCAGCCCCAGCAATTTGAGTATCTTCTACATGAGACTCAATACTGTCCGATTCATCGAACACCGCCGCAATACCACCTTGTGCGTAATACGTCGATCCTTCGCTGCGTGGTCCTTTGCTTAATACAATTACTTTTGCATGTTCTGCTACGCGTAAGGCTAATGACAAGCCTGCCGCACCACTTCCTACCACTAATACATCACACTGATGTTCACGGTTTGCGTTCATAAAACTTATTAAATCCCGGGCTATAGTCGAGTTGTCCATGCTCAATTGACTTCGTCTTGTTTTAGGAGTTTGGGTAAGACTGTTATAATCTTTCCCTAGTCATCCTAAAACACGACACAAAATCAATATATAGACAGCTATCTAGAAATATTTAATTGCTCAATACCATTGCTTTTGCTCAAGTTTCCCCAAATTGATAGGGATAACTATTTTTATTACATCACATTGTGAAACAATAATGGCAAATAATTTTAGGAAAGTTGGAACTTTCGGTATTTGGCTTAGTCACAATAGTGCTCTTGTAGACGGTGGTGTCAATACTACATTTCGCATAATTAGTACCCATATCTGTGAAGGTAAGGGTTATAACAATAGGAGTACCCGCTCGAATGAACGAGCAGCTAACCGATCAAGTGTTGATTGAGCGAGTTCAGAGTGGAGATAAGCAGGCATTTAACTTATTAGTGGTTAAGTATCAAAACAAAGTTTGTAATCTTATCTCTCGATACGTGAATAATTCCGGTGATGTACCTGATGTAGCACAAGAAGCTTTTATTAAAGCTTACCGCGCGATACCTAACTTTCGTGGTGAGAGTGCTTTCTATACATGGTTGTACCGAATTGCCGTGAACACCGCTAAAAATCATATTGTTGCCCAGAGCCGCAGGCCGCCAGCAACAGATGTCGATGCAGAAGATGCAGAATATTACGAAACAGGCAGCGCGTTAAAAGAAATATCGAACCCTGAGAACTTAACGCTGTCAAACGAATTGAAACAAGTTGTTTTTGGAGCGATTGAAGCGCTACCCGAAGACTTAAAAACTGCAATGACGTTGCGTGAGCTCGAAGGTTTGAGCTACGAAGAGATTGCAGAAGTAATGGATTGCCCTGTAGGAACCGTACGTTCGCGTATTTTCCGAGCTCGTGAAGCGGTAGAAAAGAAAATTAAACCTCTTTTACAACGCTAGAACTTGTAATAATTATGGTGAAAATAATGGCTGATAAAGAAAAGCTTTCGGCACTCATGGATGGTGAAACGATCGATAAAGCTCTCATAGTAGATCTCGAATCTGATCAAGAAAGCATGGATACCTGGCAGAGTTACCATTTAATTGGTGATGTTATGCGTGGGGATGCGCCAGAAACTCCAGAGTGGAACATTGCTAACAGTGTAGCGGCAGCGCTTGATGATGAGCCTGCACATGGTTCAATGTCGAACCTGCACCAAGTGAATGTTGAACCTATTGTTGCTCCGATAGAAGAGCAGCCTAAACCTCAGCAAGCGAAGCGTCAGCTTCCTGCGTGGTTACAACAGTTTGGACAAGTTGCCGTGGCAGCGTGTGTTTCATTAGCAGTTGTATTAGGTGTTCAGCAATACGGCGGCAGCGATCCCGCAGCTCCAGAGCAGTTGCCTGTACTCCAGACGATTCCATTTGCAGGTTCTGCGGAACCAGTAAGCTTAACGCGTGACTCTGTTGAGAGACCTGCATCTGAAGCTAACATGCAAGAGCAACGCAAACGCGTTCATGCATTGTTAGAAGATTATGAGCTACAACTAAGATTAAACAGTGATGCATCGCCAATGGAAGATGCACACCTAGAATCGGATATTGAATGAAGAAAATCCTGGTCAGTGCACTGACACTGTTCAGCTTGATGTCTCCAACAGCCTTTGCAGAGGAAACCACTGCAAAGGCCTTGTTACATCAAATGAACGAGGCCAGTCAGCATCTAAATTACGAACTCTCCTACATATTGATAAAGAAGAGCAGTATTGAACCTCTGCTTTATCGTCATGCAGTTAACGACGACCAACAACTTGCACACCTTGTTTATCTAAGCGGCCCTGTTCGTGAGGTTATTCGACGTGGCAATGAAGTTAGCTACATCGAACCGGGTACAGAGCCATTTACTATTCAGTCTGGCAGCATGGTTGCACCTGTCATACCGATGATTAATCGAGATATCGATTCTCTCAATCAATACTACGATTTTGTAAAAGTTGGGCGTTCTCGTGAGGCGGGCAGTACCACGCAAGTATTACGCGTAGTGCCGAAAGACGGCCTTCGATACTCTTATGTGGTTTGGGTCGACGAGAAAACCAACCTTCCTTTGCGTGCCGATCTTTTGGATCGTGATGGCGAAGTGCTTGAGCAGTACCGCACTATCTCTTATGTCGTGAACGATAAAATTGCAGAAGCAATGGGCGGCTTGAATCAAGCTAAATTGCCGAAGGTTTTGTCATTGCCAGAAGGCTTGGTGAGCGAGACCGACTGGCAGGCCTCGTGGGTGCCAGAAGGATTTAAGTCGAAAGAACTCAGCCGTTACCAAATGGCTGCGACCGAAAAAATGGTTGAAAGCCAGCTTTTCAGTGATGGATTATTTAGCTTTTCGGTTTATATCGCCGATAAAGACGAACATTCATTGAAAGGACAGCTGGTACGCCAAGGGCGAAGAACCTTGCACAGCTTAGTGATTGGCGACAAAGAAATCTCTGTGGTTGGTGATATTCCGCCAGCAACGGCCAAGCGTATCGCTCAATCCGTCACGTTCAATAAACCGGCACCAGCGCAATGATGACTGCGTTGGCAACCGTTAGCTCAGTCGAACAAAAAGGTAAGCAATATTTTGTTCAACTGAGCTGCGAACAACAAACCAGTTGCAGCAGTTGCTCATCTCAAAAAAGCTGCGGAACGGGTATTGTGACCAAGGCTGTTGGCAATAAATCCTTGTTTTGGCAGCTTAAAACCCAAAGCCTAGTCAAAGCAGGCCAGATCGTAGAAATTGGCTTTCCAGAAAAAAGCCTACTTCAGTCTGCGGCTATTGTTTATCTTATCCCGCTTTTCATGTTGATGGTTGGTGCTGGTTTTGGACAACTCTTGTTACAACCCTTACTCCAAGGGGGCGAGGGCATTGTTATCTTAACTGCAGCGCTGTTTACTGCTGGTGGTATTGGTTTGGCGAAGCGCTTAGCTAAACCAATGGAAGACAAATCCAAGCAAGAAGTTGTCTTGATTAGAATCCTAGGCAAGTCTCTCATCTAATTTATGATGCTTATTGCCCTTAAATTGGGTAGAATCTGCCAACTTGATTGAAATGCCGCCACCAATGCTGACTGTAGATTGGACGCGTTGCGGCTTTCTTATTATCCCTATTCAAAGAGTTTAGTCACACCAAGCCTATGAAGCACATTCGTAATTTTTCGATTATCGCCCACATCGACCACGGTAAGTCGACCCTTTCTGACCGCTTAATCCAAGTTTGTGGAGGGTTAAGTGAACGTGAGATGGCAGCTCAAGTCCTCGATTCTATGGATATAGAACGCGAGCGTGGTATTACAATTAAAGCGCAGAGTGTGACTTTAGATTACAAAGCTAAAGATGGTGAAACTTACCAACTTAACTTTATCGATACCCCTGGACACGTAGACTTCTCTTACGAAGTATCTCGCTCTCTAGCCGCTTGTGAAGGCGCGCTTCTTGTAGTGGATGCCGGCCAAGGTGTTGAAGCTCAAACTCTAGCAAACTGTTACACCGCGATCGAAATGGAACTGGAAGTAGTGCCAATCTTGAACAAGATTGACTTACCTGCAGCTGAACCTGAACGAGTTGCTGAAGAAATCGAAGAGATCGTTGGTATCGATGCGATGGAAGCGACGCGTTGTTCTGCAAAAACCGGTATCGGTGTTGATGACGTTCTTGAAAACATCGTAACGGCTATCCCGCCACCGGAAGGTGATCCAGAAGCGCCACTACAAGCTCTGATCATTGACTCTTGGTTCGATAACTACTTAGGCGTTGTTTCTTTGGTTCGTATCAAGAACGGTAAGCTGAAGAAGAACGACAAGATTAAAGTAATGTCGACAGACCAAGTTTGGGGTGTTGACCGTCTAGGTATCTTCACACCTAAGCAAATCGACACAACTGAGCTAAATACTGGCGAAGTTGGCTGGGTTGTTTGTGGTATTAAAGACATCCTTGGCGCACCTGTTGGTGATACGTTGACGCTTGCAAAAGGCGGCAGCACAGAACGTCTACCTGGTTTCCAAAAAGTGAAGCCTCAGGTATACGCAGGTCTATTCCCAGTATCGTCTGATGACTACGAAAACTTCCGTGACGCACTAGGCAAACTAAGCCTGAACGATGCATCACTATTTTACGAACCAGAAAGTTCAGCAGCACTTGGCTTTGGTTTCCGTTGTGGCTTCTTAGGAATGCTTCACATGGAGATCATCCAAGAGCGTTTAGAGCGTGAATACGACCTAGACCTAATCACAACGGCACCAACCGTAGTGTACGAAGTTGTAAAAACGGATGGCACAATTCTCTATGTTGATAGCCCGGCTAAACTGCCTGCTATTAATGACTTAGAAGAAATTCGTGAACCGATTGCTCGCTGTAATATTCTGGTACCTTCGGATTACCTAGGCAACGTGATCACACTGTGTGTTGAGAAGCGTGGCGTGCAAGTCGACATGGTTTATCACGGTAACCAAGTTGCTGTGACGTACGATCTTCCAATGGCTGAGGTGGTTCTAGACTTCTTCGACCGTCTGAAGTCAACGTCTCGCGGGTACGCATCATTGGATTACAACTTCCAACGTTACGAAGCATCAAACATGGTACGTGTAGATGTATTGTTGAATGGTGAAACGGTTGATGCACTGGCGATCATTACACACAAAGATATTGCCCAGTCTCGTGGTCGTCTACTGGTTGAGAAGATGAAAGAATTCATCCCTCGCCAGATGTTTGATATCGCGATTCAAGCCGCGATTGGTAACCACATTATTGCTCGTTCTACAGTGAAACAACTGCGTAAGAACGTAATCGCAAAATGTTACGGTGGTGATATCAGTCGTAAGAAGAAACTTCTTAAGAAACAAAAAGAAGGTAAGAAGCGTATGAAGCAGATCGGTAACGTTGAACTGCCTCAAGAGGCATTCTTAGCAATCCTTCATGTTGGCAAAGACTAGGTATCAATCGCACTAACTATCTGCTGAACATTACTGGTTAAAATCGTTTATTTCTTTGTTGCAAAGATTGCAATTAGGCCCACTAGTCACTGCACTTTGCGCCTCGAACTAAACGATTTTTCCTGCGTAATCTCCCCAGCATTTAGTCAGCATGATTGATACGGATTAGAAATATTAAGCAGAGTGAAAGGGTTATACTCTTTCACTTTCGTTATTTTTAAAGAAATGAAATTTAAGGGATATCAATGGCTAATACATTTTCGCTTATCTTAGTGATCGTAACTCTAGTGACCGGCATTGTATGGGCGTTGGAAAAGTTTGTGTGGGCGAAGAAGCGCCAACAAAAACTGGCTGACGTTGAAGCACAGTCGAATGGCCTAGACGCTGCAACCAGCGCAAAAGTTACGGCTCAGCCTTGGTGGGTTGAGAACAGTGTGTCCATTTTCCCTGTAATTGCATTTGTTTTGGTTTTGCGTTCATTTATTTATGAACCGTTTCAAATTCCATCTGGATCGATGATGCCAACACTATTGGTTGGTGATTTCATCTTGGTAGAAAAATACGCTTATGGTCTAAAAGATCCTGTATGGCGCACTCAATTGGTAGAAACAGGCAAACCAGAACGTGGTGATTCAATCGTATTCAAATACCCACCTCAGCCGAATATCGACTACATCAAGCGTGTTATTGGTATGCCGGGTGATACCATTCGCTACAGCAGCAATAAAGAAATCTGCATTCAAGCGAAGGGTGGCAGTAACTGTAAACCAGTGAAGTTGAGTAACGTTGAAGAAAGCCAATTTATTCAAGATGGTGTGCCTCTAATTCAGTTGAATGAACAACTGGGTGACGTGGAGCACCAAATCTTAGTTAACCCATTACGCCGTGATCGTGTGCAAGCATATCAACCTCGCAATGGTGTTAACGAGTGGATCGTTCCAGAAGGCCAATACTTTGTTATGGGTGATAACCGTGACAACAGTGCTGACAGCCGTTACTGGGGCTTTGTCCCTGAAGCAAACCTTGTTGGTAAGGCCGTTGCTATTTGGATCAGCTTCGAATTCGAACGTGGTTCAGACAGTGTACTTCCAACATGGATTCCTACTGGTGTGCGTTTTAATCGCATCGGTGGGATTCATTAATCGATCACATAACACATCGAGAGAGCATGAATTCTCCAATTGATAAACTAGAGAGAAAGATTGGCTATCAGTTTAATGATGCCGATCTTATCCATTTGGCGCTGACTCACCGCAGTGCCGCAGGTAAACATAACGAACGTCTTGAGTTTCTGGGCGATTCAATTTTAAGTTTTGTTATCGCTGATGATCTTTACCACCGTTTCCCTAAGGTAAACGAAGGTGATATGAGCCGCATGCGCGCAACATTAGTACGTGGTCATACATTGGCAGAACTAGGTCGTGAATTCGAACTAGGAGATTACTTAAAATTAGGTCCAGGTGAGTTGAAGAGTGGCGGTTTCCGTCGTGATTCTATTCTAGCGGATGCGGTTGAAGCGATCATCGGTGCTGTCTATTTAGATAGTGATACCGAGGTTGTTCGCCGTATTATTTTAAGCTGGTACCAATCTCGCCTAGAGTCTATTCAGCCTGGTGTATCTCAAAAAGATCCAAAAACTCGCTTACAAGAGTTTTTACAAGGCCGAAGAAATCCCCTACCTGTCTACACAGTGACTAATATTAAAGGTGAAGCACACAACCAAGAGTTTACGGTTGAGTGTGAAGTGGCAGGTGTGGATAAACCTGTTATCGGTAAAGGCACTAGCCGCCGCAAGGCAGAACAAGCGGCTGCTGAAACAGCATTAGAGCAACTAAGCAATGTCTGATAACAATCAAGATTTCGATATCGATGCATTCTTTTCATCTGATAGCAAAAAAACGGGCCTACCGGAAAACCAACACTGTGGCTTCATCGCTATCGTGGGTCGACCAAACGTAGGTAAATCGACGCTTCTGAACCATATTTTGGGTCAGAAAATCTCGATCACATCACGTAAACCTCAGACGACACGCCACCGTATTATGGGCGTAGAAACTGAAGGCGATTACCAAGCGATCTACGTTGATACTCCTGGACTTCATATTGAAGAAAAGCGTGCAATTAACCGTTTGATGAACCGTGCGGCGAACAGCTCACTGAGCGATGTGAATCTAGTATTCTTCCTTGTTGACGGTACTCACTGGACTGACGACGATGAGATGGTACTGAATAAGCTGAGAAAAACAGATTTCCCAGTTGTCCTTTGTATTAACAAAGTAGACAACGTTCAAGACCGTACAGACGTGATGCAACACATGATGGAAGTGTCTAAGAAGATGGACTTCCTTGATGTTGTGCCAATCTCGGCGAAGCAAGGTAAGAATATCGATGTACTGCGTAAGCACGTTCGTAATTCTTTACCAAAAGCGACGCACCACTTCCCAGAAGAGTACGTAACGGATCGCTCACAGCGCTTTATGGCCTCTGAAATCATCCGTGAAAAACTGATGCGATTCACAGGCGAAGAGCTACCTTACTCAGTAACGGTTGAAATCGAGCGTTTTGATTACAACCCAGATAACGATGGTTTCCACATCAATGCTTTGATTCTTGTTGAACGTACTGGTCAGAAGAAGATGGTGATTGGTAAAGCGGGCGAGAAGATCAAAACGATTGGTCGTGAAGCTCGTATCGACATGGAAGAACTGTTCGGTCGTAAGGTTTACCTAGAGACTTGGGTTAAAGTTAAGTCTGGTTGGGCTGACGATGAGCGTGCACTTCGCTCGTTAGGCTACATCGACGATCTATAATATATTGAACGTCACTTTCTGATATTAAGAAAGTTGAATTGAATATAAATACAAGAGAGAGTGCGAACTCTCTCTTTTTGTATCTGTAAGAAGGGTAAGTGATTGAGCGAAGGGTTACAGCGATGCTTTGTGTTGCACCGTCGACCATACAGTGAGTCGAGCCTGATTCTGGACGTCTTCAGCGAAGAGTACGGTCGGGTGACGTTGATGTCTAAAGGTGCGCGGAGTAAGCGTTCTAATTTGAAAGGTGCATTGCAACCTTTTACGCCGCTACTGCTTAAGTGGTCTGGCAATGGTTCAATGAAAACGTTGCGCCAAGCTGAACCGATCAGCTTGGGGCTTCCTCTTGCCGGCATTAATCTGTATTCAGCAATGTACGTTAATGAATTAGTTGGGCGAGTGTTGATGGCCGAAGTGGCCATGCCCGCATTTTTTCATGACTATCTTCATGCCTTAACAGAACTCGCTCATAATGAGAACCCTGAGCCAGCACTGCGTCGTTTTGAATTGGCTCTACTTTCCGCTATGGGGTATGGCGTCGACTTTTTACACTGCGCGGGCACTGGCGAAGCGATTGATCCGAGCATGACTTATCGCTATCGAGAGCAGAAAGGCTTCATCGCTTCGGTGCGTCGAGATAACCTGACTTTTATGGGCGATGAACTTATCGCAATCAGTGAGCGTAGGTTTATCACTAAAGAGCAGTTAAAAGCGGCAAAACGCTTTACACGCATAGCCTTAAAGCCGTATCTTGGCGGCAAACCATTAAAAAGTAGAGAGCTATTTATGCCAACAATAGCCCTCTCTAGAGCACGGAGTATTGGAAAATGAGCTCAATCCTTTTAGGCGTTAATATCGACCATATTGCAACTCTACGTAATGCACGTGGTACTAAATATCCAGACCCAGTACACGCAGCTGAAATTGCTGAACGTGCGGGTGCTGACGGCATTACGATTCACTTGCGTGAAGATCGCCGTCATATTGTTGATCGCGATGTACGTATTCTTGCTGAGACAATCCAGACTCGCATGAACTTAGAGATGGCCGTAACGGACGAGATGGTTCAAATTGCACTCGATACTAATCCTGAGTTCGTTTGCTTAGTTCCAGAAAAACGCGAAGAGCTAACGACTGAAGGTGGCTTGGATGTAGTTGGTCAACTTGAAAAGATCAAAGCGGCGACCGAAAAATTGTCCGCTGCTGGTATCAAAGTATCTCTGTTTATCGATGCCGATCGTGAGCAAATCGATGCTGCGAAAGCGTGTGGCGCACCGTTCATTGAACTGCACACTGGCCACTATGCTGATGCTAAAACTGAAGAAGACCAACAAGACGAGCTTAAAAAGATTGCTGCAGGTGCAAGCTACGCAGACGACCTTGGTATTACAGTGAATGCGGGTCACGGTCTGACTTACCATAACGTAGCGCCAATTGCGGCACTTCCTGAGATTTACGAGTTGAACATTGGTCACTCGATCATGGGCCGCGCAGTCTTTGATGGTTTGAATAAAGCCGTTGCAGACATGAAAGCCGTGATGGAAACAGCGCGCAACAACGCTTAGTTCTTTAACTCGGCATTCGTTTAGTTGTAAGCGTTAAGCGGTTAATCAGTAGAATCGAAAAGTTAATAGATAGAAGTTGGTAGTAGGGTAAACATGGCTGTTGTTGGATTAGGTACAGATATCGCAGAAATTGAACGTGTTGAAAAGGCATTATCACGAAGTGGTGAGGCTTTCGCTCAGCGTATTTTGACCGATTCTGAATTTGAAGTATTCCAGCAACTTAAGCAAAAAGGGCGTTACCTTGCAAAGCGTTTTGCTGCAAAAGAGGCGGCGTCTAAGGCATTAGGCACAGGCATCGCTCTTGGTGTGACCTTCCACGATTTCGAGATTTCAAACGATGAGCATGGCAAGCCAGTTCTAAGCCTGCATAAAAAAGCGCGTGAAATCGCAGATGCGAGTGGTACAAAGTCGATTCACCTGACTATCTCTGATGAGCGCCATTATGCGGTGGCTACGGTACTACTCGAGTCGTAAATAGATTACCGCTACTTTATACCAATCGTAGTAAATAACTGTTCACCCTAGCTTGTTAAAAAACTCGATAACTTCGTTAGAATTTTTGATTGTAGAATAACTACTTATCGAAAAATCCTGCCTTGTTCTCAAGCTTTTTTCCTACGCTATTTTTGATCACTTACTTACTGTGATTGGTATTATATCTGGTGCTCTAGGTTCTAGACAGAAAAAAGCAGAGCTCATGAGCTCTGCTTTTTATTGGCTGGTAAATCGTTTAATGAATATTTGTGAGTAAGAAATATTCGCTAGGTCTTGGCTGGTTTCAAATAATGAATCGCGGTTGCTTGAACCTTATCTAATTCATCCTGAAGTTCAAAAAGCTCCGGTTCAATGTCTTCAACAGAAGTGCCTGAACGAAGTTCTTTCTCTATCGTTGCACATACCGACTTAAGCCTTGGTACCCCACTGTATGAGCTGCTGCCATGCATCTTGTGGATGATGTGTGTCAGCGCTTCAACGGGGTAGTCACTGTCTTCGATCGCTTTTTCCGCGGCTTCATAAACTTCAGGAATAAAATCTACGAGCATTTGCAGCATATCGCGTGCGAGGTCTTCTTTATTGGCGGCTTGTTTCAAAGCAGCTTGCCAATCAATGATGATGTTTTTGTGCTCGCTGGCTTCAACTTCTGAAACAGAGTTGTGGTCGATTTCAGCAGAGACCGCCGGGTGATCTGGGTCTATTTTATCAATGTGCTCAATCTCAGAGGTAGGGCTCCAATGAATAAGAACCTGTTGTAACACATGCTCTTCGATAGGCTTGGTTAGGTAGTCATCCATACCTGCTTCAAGTAGTCGGTCACGCTCTCCCATCATTGCATGCGCAGTAACAGCAATCACAGGCGTGTTTGCATTGTTCGCCAACGCCTTAATTTTTTGGCAAGCGGTCACGCCGTCCATCTGCGGCATTTGAATATCCATGAAAATGACATCAAATGGAGTCTCTGTCGCTTTGTCGAGAGCTTTCTGACCACTAGTACAACTGATCACTGTCTCTACGCGCTCTTTTAGCAGCGCAGTAATCAGTTTAAGGTTGGCAGGGTTGTCGTCGACCGCCAATACCGTAAGCGGTAGTTTCTCTTCTGAATGTGTTTCAATAGCGGGTGCAATTAAGGTTGGAGCTTGATTCGATACCAAAGTTTGCAGCAACTTCTTGCGAGAGAGAGGCTTGGTGATGCATTGGACATCAACCTCTTTCATCAGTTGCTCACCTAATGCAAGCTCGGTACTTGGCGTACCAATAATGACGTTCTGAGCGATTTTCTTCGCGCCAATCGCCCAACCACTCACGGTATCAAATTGATACTCTTGGTTCGCGGCTAGGTTGAGTAGAACGTAGTCATACGAGGTCGACTCGTCAGGCATCACCGAACGATACGTTACCACCAAGCCTTCTTGGGTTAAGATTTGCTGAGTAATCGACGCCGCTTGCATGTTTGGCTCGATAAGCAGCAGCTGCTTGTCTTGCAGGCACTGAGTCTCAATCAGTTCAGTCATCGGCATATCAGTCGTTGATAGTCTCAAAGTAAACCAGAAGGTTGAACCTTGGTGAAGACGACTGGTTAGGCTGATCTCTCCGCCCATTTGGCTGACCAGTTTTTGGGTGATTACCAGACCTAAGCCTGTACCACCATAACGACGAGAGATGCTCGCATCAGCTTGGCTGAAGGCTTGGAAAAGTTGTGCTTGTTGGCGCTCTGAGATACCAATGCCCGTATCTCGAACCATAAACTGCAGCTCAATGTTGTCTTCGCTTTGTGAACGAAGTTCAACGCTGATGTCAATGTTGCCACGCTCGGTAAACTTGATCGAGTTACCCACGAGGTTAGTCAGGATCTGTTGGATACGCAGTGGATCACCAACAACGCCTGGTGGTACTTTCGGGTCGATCTTAAGTGTAAGCTCAAGACCTTTTTCATGAGCATTAGTGGCTTGAAGGTTAACCACCTCTTCTAGGCTCGCTTGGAATTCAAATGGAATGTTTTCTAGAGCGAGTTTGCCGGCTTCAAGTTTCGAGAAGTCCAAGATATCGTTGATGATGCTGAGTAGGTTGTTGGCCGAGCGTTCAATGGTCTGCAGGTAATCGGTTTGGCTGTTCGATAGGTGTGTCTTGAGCATCTGACGAGTAAAGCCAATCACACCATTGAGTGGTGTTCTAAGCTCATGAGACATATTCGCCAAGAACTCGGATTTAACACGAGCGGCTTCTTGAGCTCGTTTTTTCGCAATGTCTAACTCAACGTTTTGAATCTCTAATTGCTCTAGGGTTTCACGCAGATCAGATGTTGCTTGGTCGATGCTGTGCTGCATCTCGACGTGATATTCTGATAGCGAGACCGCCATCGCGTTGATACCGTTTTTCAGTGAATCAAGCTCACCATGCATTTTGCCTTCGATACGCACATCTAAGTGGCCACGACGAATTCGATCGACCATGTTTTTCATGTGTGTGATCGGTTGGGTTACATCGTGCATCAAGCGGAAGGCAAATACCCCAGAAAGTCCAAGACCAAGGATCAGCACCAAGAAGGCAGAGAACACTTCTTGATATTGCTGCAATCGAAGTGACGACAAGTCTAACTCTATCGCAATATAACCGATCGCTTGGTTCGCTTGAGACTGGCCATTAGCTGAGTTGATGTATTGTCCCTCAGCGATGATGGGTGTCCTAAGAATCAGCGTGTTATCGAGCAGGTTCGATGAGCTTAAATGCGGAATCGGTTTATCTTTCGGATAGGTCAGGCTTTCAAAATCAGGATGGAAGTTTGACGTTACAAACAACTCATGACGTTCATCAAACACCGCAATACTGCGCACCAGCTTAGAATTTTTTCGATGAGCATAGCTAATCAGCTGACGAACAGACTCTCGACTTTCGAGCTTCATGCCAGACTCACTCGCAATCGCTAGTGGTTCAATGATGCTAGTACCAGTGTTAACCACTTGACCCTCAAGGTCTTGATAGCGGTTAAATGAGAAAAATGCACTCAATAGCAGCCCAATAATTAGGGTTGGAGCTAGAGTTAAGGTAATTACACGGGCTCTTAAGCCATATCTGGTCATGTTCTTTAATTACATCGAGGTCTGGATATGGGAAAATAACGCACACAATGGCGGTTAAGTGAACGGTAAGCTTAATCAAAGCCGTGACGTTCGACAATGATTCCAAGACAGAATAGTGAGTCCTGGATACCAATTACTTATTAAAAGATACATTAGGCACAAGCAATGGCACGTTTTTTCCAACCAAAAAAGAAAACTCAACTCGAGACCAAGCATCAATCGGTTTTGGTTGAACGAATGGATCACAATGGCGCTGGCATCGCTTATCAGAAGAACAAACCCGTTTTCATTGATGGCGCATTGCCCGGTGAGAAGGTGGTTATTCAACTTACTGAGAGCAAAAGTAAGTTTTCGCGAGCAAAACTCATCAAATTACTTCAACCGAGTGAGCTGCGTTTAAAGCCATTCTGTAAGCACTTTAATCAGTGTGGTGGCTGTCATCTTCAACATCTCGGTTACTCATCTCAGGTTGAGCATAAATCACAATCTTTGACGCACCTGATGAGCAAATACCAAACGGCTAACACCGAAGTCGCCCAGCCGATTGTCGGTGATGAAACCGGTTATCGTCGTCGCGCGCGTATCAGTCTATTTGTTGATAAGAAGACACAGCAGCTTCAGTTTGGTTTCCGTAAGAAACAAAGTAAACAGGTTGAAAACATCACCGACTGCGCGGTGCTTGACCCTCGCCTTAATGTATTGCTGCCAAAACTGAAAAGTTTACTGAACACTTTCAGTAGCCTTACGTCTTTAGGACATGTTGAATTGGTGTTGGGTGATACTGGCCTTGTTATGGTGCTGCGTCACCTTAAACCTTTGG
The DNA here is from genome assembly GCF_041469545.1 of Vibrio sp. 10N.286.49.C3. Lineage (NCBI taxonomy): Bacteria > Pseudomonadati > Pseudomonadota > Gammaproteobacteria > Vibrionales > Vibrionaceae > Vibrio > Vibrio sp. 10N.286.49.C3. The sequence continues at coordinate 38,211 of NZ_JBFRKT010000046.1, read as the reverse complement.
TTGAAAAAGATGAGCAAGCGTTGATGACGCTCGCGAAAGAAGAAGGTGCAACGCTGTACTCGATGCCAGAAACCGATAAGTTGGTTCGTTTGGTGGGTGATTCGCCAAGCTATAGTGAAACCGGTGTAACCTTACCTTTTGAGCCAAACCACTTTATACAAGTTAACCAGAAAGTGAACCAACAGATGGTTGCTCAAGCGATTGAGTGGTTAGAGCCTCAAGCGGATGAGCGTGTGCTTGACCTGTTTTGTGGTTTAGGCAACTTCAGTCTGCCTATCGCGCAACAATCGGCGTTTGTGGTTGGTGTAGAAGGCGTTGATGAAATGGTTCAGCAAGCCACATCTAATGCAGCGTTAAACCAGTTAAGCAATACGGAATTTTACCAAGCTAACCTTGAAGAAGACTTATCTTCACAGCCTTGGGCAAAAGAGAAATTCGATAAAGTATTGCTTGACCCGGCACGTGCTGGAGCGAGTGGGATCGTTGATCAAATTTCAGCGTTAGGAGCGAAGCGTGTGGTTTATGTTTCGTGTAATCCTGCTACTCTAGCGAGAGATTCTGAGAGTTTAGAAAAACAAGGCTATCAATTAGCCAAACTTGGTATGTTGGATATGTTTCCCCATACCAGTCATCTAGAATCGATGGCTCTCTTTATCAAGGCTTAGAAGCCCTTAAATAAGGCTTAAAAATGAATCACAAAGGCGCAGGGAAGCCTGCGCTGATATCAATATGAGTCGAACTAACTTGGAATCAGTTAGTCATATTGAATTGGGTATAAAACATAATAACTAGGAAGGCATGATGGTTGCGGTACGAAGCGCACATTTAAACCCAAGCGAACAGTTTGAGCTAGAAAGTTGGATTGCGTCACTGAATCAAGACGTAAAAACCTCGAATAAACTGACCAAAGTTTATCGTCACTGTGAAGAGCTATTAAAAGATCACGAGCAAGCGTCGCTCCTGCTTTGGCGTGGACGTGAGATGATCGAAATCTTGGTTACGTTGTCGATGGACCGTGCCACTTTAATTGCAGCGCAACTTTTCCCCGTTGTTTCAAGCGGCGTTTTTGGACGTGAAGCGTTTGAAGAAAGCTACGGTAAAGAAACCGTAAAGTTAATTGATGGCGTTGAAGAAATGGCAGCTTTGGGCCAGCTCAACGTTACCCTTGAAGGCAGTGCTGCCTCGGGACAAGTAGATAACGTTCGTCGAATGTTACTGGCCATGGTCGATGATTTCCGCTGCGTCGTCATCAAGCTAGCAGAACGAATTTGCAACCTCATCGAGGTAAAAAAGGCCCCTGATGCTGTTCGCCGTGCGGCAGCGAAAGAGTGTGCTAACATCTATGCGCCTCTTGCAAACCGTTTAGGCATTGGTCAGCTAAAGTGGGAAATTGAAGATTACGCTTTCCGCTATCAACAACCAGATACCTACAAGCAGATTGCCAAACAGCTGTCAGAGCGTCGTATCGTGCGCGAACAATACATCACTGACTTTGTTGATGACCTAACATCAGAAATGAACCGTTCAAGCATCAATGCTGAAGTCAGCGGTCGTCCCAAACACATCTACAGCATCTGGCGTAAAATGCAGAAAAAGGGCTTAGAGTTTGATGAGCTTTTTGACGTGCGTGCGGTACGTATTATTGCCGACCAACTGCAAGACTGTTATGCCGGTCTAGGTGTGGTTCACACCAAATATAAACATCTTCCAAGTGAATTTGATGACTATGTGGCGAATCCTAAGCCCAATGGTTACCAATCAATTCATACCGTAGTTCTTGGCCCTGAAGGCAAGACCATCGAAATTCAGATCCGTACCAAGCAAATGCACGAAGACTCTGAGTTAGGTGTGGCTGCGCACTGGAAGTACAAAGAAGGTGCTTCTAGCGGTGTACGCAGTGGCTACGATGAGAAAATCACGTGGTTGCGTAAGCTTATCGACTGGCAAGAAGAGATGTCGGATTCTGGCGAAATGCTGGATGAAGTACGTAGCCAAGTCTTTGATGACCGAGTCTATGCCTTTACACCACGCGGTGATGTGGTCGATTTACCAATGGGTGCAACGCCGTTGGATTTTGCTTACCACATTCACTCGATGGTTGGACACCGTTGTATCGGTGCCAAAGTCGCAGGTCGAATCGTTCCGTTTACTCATAAGTTGGCGATGGGCGATCAAGTTGAGATCATTACTCAAAAAGAACCGAATCCATCACGTGATTGGTTAAATCCGGCCACAGGTTTTGTTCATTCAAGTCGAGCTCGAGCAAAAATTAACGCTTGGTTCCGCGCTCAGAGTCGTGAGAAAAATCTCGAAGCTGGACGAGACATCCTAGAAGTCGAGCTAGGCAGAGTCGGCGCAACACTGAAAGATGCTGAGCAATATGCGCTGAAACGATTCAACGTCAATACACCTGATGAATTGTATGCAGGTATTGGTAGCGGTGATTTGCGTATTAACCAAGTGGTTAATCACATCAATGCTCTGGTCAATAAGCCGACGGCTGAAGAAGAAGATAAGAAAGCACTCGAGAAGTTGCTTGAGTCTGACAATAAGCCAGCGCATCAGAGCCGTCCGAAAAAGGATGCTGTCGTTGTTGAAGGTGTTGATAACCTAATGACCCACTTGGCTCGTTGTTGTCAGCCTATCCCGGGGGATGTGATCAAAGGTTACATTACTCAAGGGCGTGGTATCTCAGTACACCGCAGCGATTGTGAGCAGTTAAGTGAACTTAACCTACATGCCCCTGAACGTATCATCGATACGGTGTGGGGAGATGGTTTTGTAGGCTCGTATATCTTAACACTGCGTGTAGAGGCGCTAGAACGTACCGGCTTGTTGAAAGACATCACATCCCTGTTCTTGAACGAAAAAGTCAGTGTGACGACAATGAAGAGCCGTATTGACTATAAACGTCAGCTGTCGGTGATGGATTTCGATTTGGAAGTGACCAATATTGAAATTCTGAGTCGAGTGACAAGCCGAGTAGAACAGATCAAAGATGTTATGAGCGTAAAACGCCTAGGCTAGTTTTTACGTCGTACTTGGCCTTCTAACTGTGTTAACTGCACTATACTCGCTTCATCACATAGGCAAGCTATGCTCAGAAGTCTCGTAAGTTTGTTGCCTTGTTAGAAGAGCCAATTACTTAGTAAAACAAAGATAGTCGTCATTCCCTACAGTGAGGGACGAACGTGATAGGGAATCTCGCCAAGCGATTTGAGATCCCCAACTCGCTCATTCTTCGCTCTTGAGGATGACCGAAAAAATAGAAAGGTGAGTGGTTTTGGCTGCTCACCTTTTTTAGTTTTAGTGAAGTTTTAAATTTAAAAATCAAAGACAGTGAATAGGAAGAAAACGATGAATCACCCGATTGAACAACTTGAACAGATCATGACTAAGCTGCGCGATCCTGAGGGTGGCTGTCCTTGGGATTTAAAACAAAATTTTGAAACCATTGTGCCGCATACGATCGAAGAGACCTATGAGGTGGTGGACGCGATTCACAATAAAGATTGGCCAAACTTACAAGAAGAGTTGGGTGACCTGTTGTTTCAGGTGATCTTCTATAGCCAATTGGCGAAAGAGCAGGGCTTGTTTGAGTTCTCTGATGTGGTCGACGGTATCAATGAGAAGCTGACGCGCCGTCATCCACACGTATTTTCTGATACAGAGTTTGCCAGTGATGAAGAAATTAATGCCAACTGGGAAGCTGAAAAAGCCAAAGAGAAAGCACAGGCAGGCAAAACTCAAGAAAGTATTCTAGACTCAATACCAAACTCTCTACCTGCACTTTCGCGTGCTACAAAGATTCAAAAGCAAGTCGCGAAATTTGGCTTTGATTGGGACTCTATCGGCCCGGTCGCTGATAAGGTTTTAGAGGAAGTTGATGAGGTGCTAGAAGAAGCGCTTCAAGTAACGCCAAACGAAGATTTAGTTGAAGAAGAACTGGGTGATTTGTTGTTTGCTACCGTCAATTTAGTGCGACATTTGGGTAAAAATCCAGAAACGGCTCTCAATAAAGCCAATCTGAAATTTTCACGCCGCTTTAAAGGTGTGGAACAAAAAGTTCGTCAGCAAGATAAAATTTTGACCGACTTTTCTCTACAACAGCTTGATTCCATATGGGATGAAGTCAAAGTGGCGGAGAAAAGATCATCAAAGCTTTTATCATGAATTGATTTGAAGCAAAAAATAAAAAATAGCAGTGTGATAGATTTCACGTTGTGGCGATAAGGGGCTTCTGGTATATTTTCATCCCGTCCAGAAGTAATCCATTTCCCTCATTCAACCAATTTCAGGTTAAACATGACGACAAATTACATTTTTGTTACTGGCGGGGTTGTATCCTCTCTAGGTAAAGGTATTGCAGCAGCATCTCTTGCGGCTATTTTAGAAGCTCGTGGTCTTAAAGTGACTATGATGAAGCTTGACCCTTACATCAACGTTGATCCAGGCACAATGAGCCCGACTCAACACGGTGAAGTGTTCGTTACGGAAGATGGCGCTGAAACTGACCTTGACCTTGGTCACTACGAGCGATTCATTCGCACCAAGATGACTAAGCGTAACAACTTCACTGCAGGTCGTGTTTACTCAGACGTACTCGCTAAAGAGCGTCGCGGTGATTACCTAGGTGCAACTATTCAGGTTATCCCGCACATCACTAACTCTATCAAAGAACGTGTAATTTCTGGCGCAGCTGGCCACGATATCGCGCTAGTTGAAGTTGGTGGTACGGTTGGTGATATCGAATCTCTACCATTCATGGAAGCGATTCGTCAGCTAGCAGTAGAGCTAGGCCGTGAACGCGCAATGTTCATGCACCTTACTCTAGTGCCATACCTAGCAGCTGCGGGCGAAGTGAAAACTAAGCCAACGCAACACTCTGTAAAAGAGCTGCTGTCTATTGGTATTCAGCCAGACATTCTAGTTTGTCGTTCAGACCGCAACATTCCTTCGAACGAGCGTAAGAAAATTGCTCTGTTCTGTAATGTGCAAGAAAATGCAGTTATTTCTATGCGCGATGTTGACTCTATCTACAAGATCCCTCAGCTTATTAAAGCTCAAGGCACTGATGAACTTGTATGTAAGCGTTTCGGCATCACAGCTCCAGAAGCAGACCTGTCTGAATGGGAACAAGTAATTTACGAAGAAGCTAACCCAACGGGTGAAGTGACGATTGGTATGGTTGGTAAGTACATTGAACTACCAGACGCATACAAATCAGTAAATGAAGCGCTAAAACACGCGGGCTTGAAAAATCGCCTAAGCGTTAATATTAAATACGTAGATTCACAAGACGTTGAGTCTCGTGGCGTAGAAGTTTTAGAAGGCCTAGATGCAATCCTAGTTCCTGGTGGCTTTGGTGATCGTGGTGTTGAAGGTAAGATTCTTGCTGCTCAATACGCTCGTGAAAACAAAGTACCTTACTTAGGTATCTGTCTAGGTATGCAAGTAGCACTTATCGAGTACGCTCGTAACGTTGCGAAAATGGAAGGGGCACACTCTTCTGAATTCTGTACTGAAACTAAGTACCCAGTTGTTGGTCTTATCACTGAGTGGACTGACGGCGAAGGTAAAGTTGAAGAGCGTACAGAAACATCTGACCTTGGCGGCACAATGCGTCTTGGTTCACAGCTTTGTCACCTAGCGAAAGGGACAAAAGCTTACGAATTATACGGTAGCGCGACGATCCATGAACGTCATCGTCACCGTTACGAAGTGAACAACAATCTTCGTCCACAAATTGAAAAAGCGGGCCTAAAAGTATCGGGTCTATCTGCGGACAAGAAACTGGTTGAAGTTATCGAGAATCCGAACCATCCATGGTTCGTTGCTGCTCAATTCCACCCAGAGTTCACTTCAACACCTCGCGATGGTCACCCATTGTTTGCAGGTTTCGTTAAAGCAGCTGGCGAGTTCCAGCGCGGCGAATTAGAGAAGTAAAAAGGAATACAGGTAGCTGCGTAAGTTGTGCTGCTACCTTTAAATTTGACATTTATATATTCAACGAGAAGGAAACATTCAATGTCTAAGATCGTTAAAGTTCTAGGTCGTGAAATCATCGATTCACGTGGTAACCCAACTGTAGAAGCTGAAGTACACCTAGAAGGCGGTTTCGTAGGTATGGCTGCTGCTCCATCTGGCGCATCTACTGGTTCACGCGAAGCTCTTGAGCTACGTGACGGCGACAAATCACGTTTCCTAGGTAAAGGTGTTCTTAAAGCTATTGAAGCTGTAAACGGCCCAATCGCTGAAGCTCTAGTAGGTTCTGACGCTAAAGCACAAGCTGACGTTGACCAAATCATGCTTGACCTAGACGGTACTGAAAACAAGTCTAAGTTCGGTGCGAACGCTATCCTAGCTGTATCTCTAGCTAACGCAAAAGCTGCTGCTGCTGCGAAAGGCATGCCTCTTTACGAGCACATTGCTGAGCTAAACGGTACTGCTGGTCAATTCTCTATGCCTCTACCAATGATGAACATCATCAACGGTGGTGAGCACGCAGATAACAACGTTGACATCCAAGAGTTCATGATCCAACCAGTTGGCGCTAAGACTCTTAAAGAAGGTCTACGTATCGGCGCTGAAGTATTCCACAACCTAGCTAAAGTTCTTAAGTCTAAAGGCTACAGCACTGCAGTTGGTGATGAAGGTGGTTTCGCTCCTAACCTTAAGTCTAACGCTGAAGCTCTAGAAGTTATCGCAGAAGCTGTTGCAGCTGCTGGTTACGAACTAGGTAAAGACGTTACTCTTGCTATGGACTGTGCAGCATCTGAGTTCTTCGACAAAGAAGCTGGTATCTACAACATGAAGGGTGAAGGTAAAACTTTCACTTCTGTAGAGTTCAACCACTACCTAGCTGAGCTAGCGAACAACTTCCCAATCGTTTCTATCGAAGATGGTCTTGACGAGTCTGATTGGGATGGCTTCAAGCACCAAACTGAACTTCTAGGCGACAAGCTTCAAATCGTTGGTGACGATCTGTTCGTTACAAACACTAAGATTCTTGCTGAAGGTATCGAGAAAGGCGTAGCTAACTCTATCCTTATCAAGTTCAACCAAATCGGTTCTCTAACAGAGACTCTAGCTGCTATCAAGATGGCTAAAGACGCTGGCTACACTGCAGTAATCTCTCACCGTTCTGGCGAAACTGAAGATGCAACTATCGCTGATCTAGCGGTAGGTACAGCTGCAGGTCAAATCAAAACTGGTTCTATGAGCCGTTCTGACCGTGTTGCTAAGTACAACCAACTTATCCGTATCGAAGAAGCTCTAGGTTCTAAAGCTCCTTACAACGGTCTTAAAGAAGTTAAAGGTCAATAATTCCTAGCGAATTATTAATCTAAGCTTTTTAAATGCCTCGCTTATGCGGGGCATTTTTTTGTCTGTAGAAAATGACGGGAAGAAGCTCTAGGTTCTAAAGCTCCTCCTCGTTACATCTAAAGTTCGTCATTCCCTAGACTGATGAAGGAAGGAGTCGGGAATCTCATTGTTACCATACTTATCCCGACAATAATTCTCCGACTTATTGATTCCCTAACACCACATATCTCGCACCAATAAGCTCATTATGGTATATATGTGCCTTATTCTAGTTCCTTCTTTTTCAACCGGCGAAAGGTGTTATGCGAATTTTTGCTTTAGTACTGCTCATAGTGTTTGGCTGGCTACAACACACACTGTGGCTCGGTAAAAATGGTATTTCTGATTACTACGGTGTGAACAACGAAATCCAAGTTCAACAGCAAGTAAACGAAAAGCTCCATCTTCGTAACGCAGAGATGTTTGCGGAAATCGATGATCTACGCCAAGGCTTAGACGCGATAGAAGAGCGCGCACGTCATGAGCTTGGAATGGTAAAAGAAGGCGAAACGTTTTTCCGCATCATTGGTGAGGAATCCCATTAATGTCGACTCAACTTCAAAGTGTGATTGCCGTTGTACCTGCAGCGGGCGTCGGTAGCCGAATGAAAGCAGACCGCCCTAAGCAATATCTTAAGATTAACGGCAAAACGATTTTAGAGCACACCATTGAGAAATTACTGTCTCATCCACAAGTCTCTCAAATTGTCGTTGCGATCAGCGATGATGACCCCTATTACCCGGAGTTAGCACTCAACCAAAATCCAAAAGTGGTCAGAGTGTCTGGCGGAAGCGAACGAGCGGACTCGGTACTCTCTGCGCTAAACTGTATCGCTGAGCAGCAGCTTAGCGATTGGGTAATGGTTCACGATGCGGCAAGGCCTTGTGTTCAACTCAGTGATATCGACAAGCTAATTTCCGGCGCGATGAGCCATGATGTAGGGGCTATTTTAGCGGCGCCAGTTCGTGACACGATGAAGCGAGGTGCCCAAGGGCAGATCGAACATACCGTTGAGCGAGCCGATCTATGGCATGCACTTACGCCGCAAATGTTCAGAGCAAAGCCTCTGTGGAATGCATTAAGCGAGGCGTTGCAACAAGGCGTTTCGATTACCGATGAAGCCTCAGCCTTTGAATGGAAAGGTTTATCGCCCGCTTTAGTGGCAGGGCGCTCAGATAATTTTAAGATTACTCAGCCTGAAGATTTAGCACTTGCTGAGTTCTATTTAAGTCAGAATAAGGAATAATGATGATTCGTATTGGCCATGGCTTTGATGTACATAAGTTTGGTGGTGAAGGTCCGGTAATTATAGGTGGCGTTAGAGTCCCTTATGAGCAGGGTCTTATCGCACACTCAGATGGTGATGTTGCCCTTCATGCGTTGTGTGACGCTTTATTAGGTGCGATTGCTGCCGGTGATATTGGTCGTCATTTCCCCGATACTGATGATGAGTGGAAAGGCGCGGATAGCCGTGAACTTCTAAAAGATGTTTATCGTCGAGTAAAAGAACAAGGCTACGTGATTGGTAATGCCGATATTACTATCATGGCGCAAGCTCCAAAGATGGCGCCTCATATAGACTCTATGTGCCACGCTATCGCACAAGATTTAGAAACCAGCATTAGCAATGTGAATGTAAAAGCGACGACCACTGAGCGTTTAGGTTTTACAGGTCGCAAAGAGGGCATCGCATGTGAAGCGGTGGTCCTAATTACTAAAAGTGCGTAAGCACCAACACGAAAAGAACAGCATGTCAGATATTTTATCTTCATTGGCTTATCTAAACGGTAAACCAACTGCGAAAGCAAAACTAAAAGCAAAAGCCGAACACTTTGTCGTTAATGAAGACTTAGGTTTTGAGTTCACTGGTGAAGGCGAACACCTAATGGTGCGTATTCGTAAAACGGGTGAGAACACGAGCTTTGTAGCAAACGAGCTGGCTAAAGCGTGTGGTGTTAAGTCGAAAGACGTGAGTTGGGCTGGTTTGAAAGACCGTCATGCTGTGACAGAACAGTGGTTGAGCGTGCATCTACCAAAAGGTGAACCTGACTTTTCTGCTTTTCTTGCACAATACCCAAGCATTGAGATCTTGGCGACAGCACGCCACAACAAAAAGTTACGTCCAGGCGATTTAGTTGGCAACCAATTCGAGCTAACTTTGTCTGAAGTAACGGACTGCGATGATGTAGTCAAACGTTTGGAAAAAGTCGCTCAAGTGGGCGTGCCAAATTACTTTGGTGCTCAGAGGTTTGGCAATGAAGGTAACAACTTATCTGAAGCTCGTCGTTGGGGGCGTGAAAACGTTCGTACACGTAATCAAAATAAGCGCAGCTTGTACCTCTCTGCAGCTCGTTCTTGGATCTACAACTTAATTCTTTCTGACCGTATTGAGCACGATGCGTTTGCTTCGGCATTGGTCGGCGATATTGTAGTTAAAAACGATGCTCAACTTGCTGTGACAGCCGCTAATATCGAAGCTGTAAACCAAGATATCGCCAATGGTTCTGCGTTTATTACCGTTGCTTTAGCTGGAGATAATGCGTTACCGACGACGGATGCGTCTCAAGCTCTAGAGCAGAAACACCTTGATGCTGAACCGGATCTAATGGCGCTTATTTGTGGCAACCGTATGCGCCATGATCGCCGTGAAGCCTCGTTGAAGCCGATGGGTTTAGTGTGGGAAGTAAACGAAGACAATGTCACTCTTAAATTCTCTCTGGACGCAGGCTGCTTCGCAACCGCTATCGTTCGTGAGTTAGTTGAAGAAGTACACGTAGAAAGAACCTACGAGCAATAATGATTCTGCTTGGGTCTAAGTCACTTAATCTTGGAATTTAAGTGACTTGGCATTGGTACAAAAGAAAGGATACAAGATGAAGATTTTACTCAGCAACGATGATGGTGTGCATGCTCAAGGTATTCATGAGCTGGCAAATGAATTACGTGATCTTGCTGAAGTTATCATTGTGGCACCTGACCGTAATCGCTCTGGTGCTTCAAATTCATTAACTTTGGAACAGCCTTTGCGTGTTCAAGAGATTGCTAGAAATACCTATTCGGTACAAGGAACACCGACCGACTGTGTACATTTCGCATTGAACGAACTCCTAAAGAGTGACATGCCTGATCTGGTTTTAACGGGTATTAATCACGGAGCTAACCTTGGTGATGACGTGCTTTATTCAGGTACAGTCGCAGCAGCAATGGAAGGCCACTTTTTAGGTGTTCAATCGGTGGCATTTTCTCTGGTTGGAAAACAACATTTTAAGACAGCGGCAGCGGTTGCTCGCCGTATTGTCGAACAACATTTAGCAAACCCAATCCCGACCAATCGCCTGTTAAACGTGAACGTCCCTGACTTAGCATTAGAACAAATATCGGGTACTCAGGTGACACGTCTAGGTGCTCGTCACCATGCTGAAGATATGATTAAGCAGAAAGACCCACGTGGTCATGATATCTATTGGCTTGGCCCTCCTGGTAAGGAGCAAGATGCTGGTGAGGGTACCGATTTTTACGCCATTGAACATGGTTTTGTGTCGGTAACACCACTACAAGTTGATCTGACGGCACATGAGTCGTTGGGTGCGATGACTACATGGTTAGGGGATAAATAAGTGAGTAATCCACAAGCTGAGCGCTTAGTTACTTTTCTGATAGAAAATGGTATTCAGGATCAAAAGGTTCTTGATGCTATTTACTTACTACCGAGAGAGAGCTTTTTATCACAGGCTATGCATCACCAAGCCTATGATAATAATGCGCTGCCTATCGGGCAGGGGCAGACAATTTCTCAGCCTTACATTGTTGCTAAAATGACCGAGCTGCTTGAGTTACAACAAGACAGCCGCGTTTTGGAGATCGGAACGGGTTCTGGTTATCAAACGGCTGTTTTGGCTCAGCTGGTTGATCGCGTGTATTCGGTTGAAAGAATAAAGTCGCTACAATGGGATGCTAAGCGTAGGTTGAAGCAACTCGATTTCTACAACATCTCAACCAAGCACGGTGATGGTTGGCAAGGTTGGTCTTCTAAGGCGCCTTTTGATGCGATTATTGTCACCGCTGCTGCAGAGTCGATCCCTCAAGCGCTTTTGCAGCAGTTGAAAGATGGAGGCCGCTTATTAATTCCGGTCGGAGATGATGAACAACAACTGTTGAAGATTGTTCGCCACGGTGATGAGTTCTTATCGAGTGTTATCGAGATGGTGCGATTTGTACCTCTTGTACCTGGTGAGTTAGCTTAATAAAATTATTAATGGTGTAGGTGGATAGAAAGTCGATGCGTTCGAAGGTTTTTAAAGGAAGTTCTCTACTGCTTAGCTGTGCACTTGTTGGGTGTGCTGCGAATTCGCCTGCGCCAGTTTCAAGCTTAAACAAGAATTACTCATCGATTGATCGTGGTAGTTATCGTGGTAGTTACTATGAAGTGAAAAAAGGCGATACCCTTTATTTTATTGCTTACGTAACAAATAAAGATGTTAAAGAGCTGATTCGCTATAACAATCTGTCTGCACCTTATACCATCCATCCCGGACAGAGCCTTAAGTTATGGCGTCCTAGCTACAACGCTCCAGCGTATGGTAAATCAACGGTAGCGGTTGCAGCCGTCGCTGCGCCTGTTGCCGCATCCACAACTTTGTTGGCCTCAAGCAAACCTAAAACAACATCTCAAAAGAGTAAAAGCTCTAAATCTGCGCCCGCTCAAACAACCACCAAAGTGGCGAAAAAAGATCCACAAAAGAAGGTTGTACAATCCAAATCAAAGGAGTATGTTGGTTCTAAAGGTAAACAGAATGTTACACCGCCAACAAAACCAACGAGTAACAAAGTATCCAAATGGTTATGGCCAACGAAAGGGAGAGTAATTAAGAAGTTCTCTGTAGGCGAACAAGGAAATAAAGGCATAGACATAGCAGGACAGCGAGGTCAGCCAATAGTATCTACTGCAGGGGGAACGGTTGTTTATTCGGGTAATGCATTACGAGGCTACGGCAATCTAGTGATTGTGAAGCACAATGATAATTACTTAAGTGCATACGCGCATAACGACCGACTATTAGTATCTGAAGGGCAAAGTGTGAAACCAGGGCAGAAGATTGCAACAATGGGAAGCTCTGGAGCCAGCAGTGTCAGGCTGCACTTTGAGATTCGTTACCAAGGTAAATCAGTTAATCCAAAACGGTATTTACCTTAAATACAATATGCAAAAATTACGTATTGTATGGAGTGACATAGTCATTTAGCGACATATGAAGTTGTAATGTCATGCTAATTTCGCCAGGGGGAGGCATTATGAGTATAAGCAATGCAGTAACCAAAGAAGAGTTCGATCTTAACCAAGCAACCACGGAACAGGAAGCTCTTGGAAAAGCAAAACGAACAGTCACTAAGAAAACCGAAGCGAAAGAAGAGACTGAAGTTACGTCTAAAAGCTTAGATGCGACTCAACTCTACTTAGGCGAAATCGGTTTCTCACCACTATTAACCGCTGAAGAAGAAGTGCTTTATGCACGTCGAGCTCTACGCGGTGATGAAGCAGCACGCAAACGCATGATCGAAAGTAACCTGCGTTTGGTGGTGAAAATTTCTCGTCGTTATAGCAACCGTGGTCTTGCACTTCTCGATCTTATTGAAGAAGGCAACCTAGGTTTGATTCGCGCCGTAGAGAAGTTTGACCCAGAGCGTGGCTTCCGTTTCTCAACTTACGCAACATGGTGGATTCGTCAAACCATTGAACGTGCGCTAATGAATCAGACTCGCACTATCCGTTTGCCAATCCATGTTGTGAAAGAGCTGAACATCTACCTACGTACCGCAAGAGAACTTTCACAAAAACTTGACCATGAACCAACGGCAGAAGAAATTGCTTCTAAGCTAGACAAACCTGTTGGTGATGTGAGCAAGATGCTTCGTCTAAACGAAAGAGTGAGCTCTGTTGATACACCTATCGGTGGTGATGGTGAGAAAGCGCTACTGGATATAATTCCGGACATCAACAACTCAGACCCTGAGGTTTCAACTCAAGATAGCGATATTAAGAACTCGTTGATTTTCTGGCTTGATGAGCTGAATCCTAAGCAGAAAGAGGTGCTTGCGCGTCGCTTTGGATTACTAGGCTATGAACCATCAACACTAGAAGAAGTAGGCCGTGAAATTAGCCTGACTCGTGAACGAGTTCGCCAAATCCAAGTTGAAGGTCTTCGTCGTTTACGTGAAATTCTAATCAAGCAAGGCTTGAACATGGAAAATCTGTTCAACGTAGAAAACGACTAAATGAACTGATTATGTTTCTTTGAATAGAAGACAAATAAAAACGCTGACTTTAAGTCAGCGTTTTTTTGTTTGTGGCTTTGGTATTTGATGCCGTCTAATCAAAATCACGGACGGCAATAACAAGCTACTTGATAAGAAACTAAAGCAGCTTCTTCAAACGGTAGAGCTCTTCTAGTGCTTGGCGAGGTGTTAGATCATCAGGTTCAACATTCGCTAGTGCTTGCTCCACTTCACTCGGTTCAGGGATCAGGCTCAGTTGGTTTGCGATATCAACGCCACTTGGTTTTGATGTTGGTGACTCCATGCTTAACGCTTCTAGTTGAGTCAACTTCGCTCGAGCATTCTTGATTACCGCTTTCGGTACACCAGCCAATCCCGCTACCGCTAGACCGTAAGATTTACTTGCGGCACCTTCTTGAACAGCGTGCATAAAGGCAATGCTGTCGCCGTGTTCTACCGCGTCTAGGTGCACGTTAGCCAGTGTTGGAAGTTGGTTAGGCAGCTCAGTTAGCTCAAAGTAGTGCGTTGCAAATAGTGTCATCGCATTGATTTGATTGGCTAGCCATTCCGCACTTGCCCAAGCCAGAGACAGACCATCGTAAGTACTGGTACCACGACCGATTTCATCCATTAACACAAGGCTATTTGGTGTCGCGTTGTGTAGAATGTTTGCGGTTTCTGTCATCTCAACCATGAAGGTTGAACGACCTGAAGCCAAGTCATCGGATGCGCCAATACGAGTAAAGATACGGTCGATAGAACCAATCGTCGCGCTTTCTGCTGGAACATAACAACCAATATGAGCCATCAGCGCAATGAGTGCAGTCTGACGCATGTAGGTCGACTTACCACCCATGTTTGGACCTGTGATGATCAGCATCTTACGTTGATCATTGAGGTCGATAGGGTTAGCAATAAAGGGTTCGTCCATTACTTGTTCAACCACAGGGTGACGACCTGCCTGAATTTGTACGCCAGCTGACTCTGTCATGGTTGGACGACAGTAATCAAGGGTGTCTGCACGTTCAGCTAAGTTTTGTAGAACATCCAGTTGAGACACTGAAGAAGCAATGTTTTGTAGTCGCTCTAGATAAGGCAGTAACAAATCAAACAACTCATCCCACAACTTCTTCTCGATAGCTAGGGCTTTCGATTTAGAGCTAAGTACTTTGTCTTCGTGCTCTTTTAGCTCAGGAATGATGTAACGCTCTGCATTTTTCAGCGTTTGACGGCGAACATAGTGTGGTGGCACAAGGTGGCTTTGTCCGCGGCTTACTTGAATGAAGAAACCGTGTACGTTGTTGTAGCCCACTTTAAGTGTATCGATACCATGACGTTCGCGCTCTTCTTGCTCTAGTTTATCAAGAAATTCGGTTGCGCCAGCCGCAAGGTCGCGCCATTCGTCTAACTCGGCATTGTAGCCTTCTGCAATTACACCTCCGTCACGGATAACCACGGGAGGGTTCTCTTTGATCGCTCGCTCAAGTAGTTCAGAAACCTCATCCACAGGCGAGGCATATTGAGCAAGTTGAGTTAGGTACGGGTGCTTCAGTTGCGTCAGTGTTTCTGCAAGCTCTGGCAAATATTCCATCGCTTGGCGAAGACGTGCCATATCGCGAGGACGAGCTGAACGAAGTGCTAATCGAGCAAGAATACGTTCGATATCCCCGATCTGTTTCAAGGTTGGCTGTAGCTCTGTAAAGAGAGCCAAATCTTTCATTTCACCAATCGCATCTAGGCGCTGATCGAGTGCAGAGATATTGCGCATTGGTTGATGTAACCAGCGCTTAAGCATACGGCTACCCATAGCTGTCGCAGTGTGATCTAGTACTTCGGCAAGGGTGTTATCAGTACCACCACCAAGATTTTGCGTGATCTCCAAATTACGACGAGTTGCTGCATCGAGGATCACCGAGTGATCTTGTTTATCCATCGTCAGTGAACGGATATGTGGAAGGGCAGTACGTTGGGTATCTTTCACGTATTGGATCAAACAACCAGCCGCACATAAGCCTAGTTTCGCGCCTTCTACGCCAAAGCCAACCAGATCGCGAGTACCAAACTGCTTATTCAATTGCTGCTTCGCGGTATCTAATTCAAATTCCCATACCGGGCGGCGGCGATTGCCATTACGGCTTGCCATTAGATTTACAGGTTCGAAATCTTCAGGGAACAGTAGCTCACGAGGAGAGGTTCTCTGCAGTTCTGCCGCCATTGCTTCTTCGGTTTCCGGCTCACATAGCTGGAATCGGCCAGAAGTAATATCAAGCGTCGCGTAGCCAAATTTACCATTGTGGTGGTAAATAGAGGCAATCAGGTTATCAACACGCTCAGAAAGCAGTGCTTCGTCGGTTACGGTTCCCGGAGTCACAATTCTTACGACAGCGCGATCAACCGGGCCCTTTGAAGTTGCTGGATTACCAATCTGCTCACAAATCGCTACGGACTCGCCCAACTGCACTAACTTCGCAAGGTAACCTTCAACGGCGTGGTATGGAACGCCCGCCATAGGAATAGGCTCACCGTTTGAAGAGCCACGCTTGGTTAGCGAAATATCGAGGAGTTGAGAGGCTTTTTTAGCATCATCGTAGAAAAGCTCGTAGAAATCGCCCATGCGGTAGAACAGCAGAATTTCTGGATTTTCTGCTTTTAGCTTTAGGTACTGCTGCATCATGGGAGTATGTTTTTGATCGGCTTTCACAGTTAACTTCTTTCGTTTATTTCTATTGCGGCTTAGGATACGTGAAAGCGTTTCGTGCGAAAAGCGACACATGCGAAAAGATGCGAATCCGAATGATATGACAGTAGATAAAGGGAAGTTGATGATGCAGATGACTCAAGATCTTAGTGAACAGCTTGGACACTTACTCGCTAAACATAAACACGTTTTAGTGACGGCTGAATCTTGCACTGGCGGTGGGGTTGCTAGCGCGGTGACGGATATCGCAGGGAGCTCTGGTTGGTTTGATCGTGCATTTGTTACTTATAGCAATGAAGCGAAGCAAGAGATGATCGGCGTACAGCTTAAAACCTTAGTTGAGTTCGGTGCGGTGAGTGAGCCTGTCGTAATAGAAATGGCGAGCGGGGCATTGCAACATTCAAATGGGACTATCTCTGTATCGATCAGTGGTATTGCTGGCCCAGGTGGCGCGACCGAAGATAAGCCTGTTGGAACGGTATGTTTCGCTTGGAAAGCACTAAACGGTTGGGATAAAGTAGAAACGCATGTATTTACAGGCGACAGATCACAAGTACGCCAACAAGCCACGCACCATGCCCTACAAGTTATTTATGATTACCTATCAATGGAAGGTAAGTAACATTTGTACAAATTATTTTCATACAGGTATAGACACTGTATGAATAAACAGTATAATAAAAGCCAATTAGTCACCCCTATGTGGGTTAGAAATAGATTCTAGATCGCTTGTTAAGACAACCGATTATGTGGAGATAGTAATGGACGAGAATAAACAAAAAGCGTTAGCCGCAGCCCTTGGTCAGATTGAAAAGCAATTTGGTAAAGGTTCAATCATGCGTCTTGGTGATAACCGCACAATGGACGTAGAAACTATTTCTACAGGTTCTCTATCTCTAGATATCGCACTAGGTGCTGGTGGCCTACCGATGGGACGTATCGTAGAAGTTTACGGTCCAGAATCATCAGGTAAAACAACGCTAACGCTTGAGCTTATTGCTGCAGCACAGAAAGTGGGCAAAACGTGTGCATTCGTCGATGCCGAGCACGCACTAGACCCTATCTACGCTCAAAAGTTGGGTGTTGATATCGATGCGCTTCTTGTTTCTCAACCAGATACGGGTGAGCAAGCGCTTGAAATCTGTGATGCACTGGCTCGTTCAGGTGCTATCGACGTTCTTGTTATTGACTCAGTAGCTGCACTAACACCTAAAGCAGAAATCGAAGGCGAAATGGGCGACAGCCACATGGGGCTTCAGGCTCGTATGCTTTCTCAAGCGATGCGTAAGCTGACTGGTAACCTCAAGCAGTCTAACTGTATGGCCATCTTCATTAACCAAATTCGTATGAAAATTGGTGTGATGTTTGGTAACCCTGAAACAACAACAGGTGGTAACGCACTTAAGTTCTACGCATCTGTTCGTCTTGATATTCGCCGTACTGGCGCGATTAAAGATGGTGATGAAGTTGTTGGTAACGAAACTCGTATCAAGGTTGTTAAGAACAAGATTGCTGCACCATTCAAACAAGCTGAAACTCAAATCCTTTACGGCAAGGGCTTCAACCGCGAAGGTGAGCTTATCGACTTAGGTGTTAAGAATAAGCTAGTAGAAAAAGCTGGCGCTTGGTACAGCTACAAAGGCGACAAGATCGGCCAAGGTAAAGCAAACGCTGGTAAATACCTGCGTGAAAACCCAGAAGTTGCTCTAGAAATTGATACTAAACTTCGTGAGTTACTGCTAACTCCTGCTGTGCTTGAAGAGAAAGATGCAGAGAAGGAAGAAGAAAACGAAGAGCTATAAGCTAACGTTTTGTTAAGTCATCTTCATAAGAAAGCATGACTTTGAAAGATTTTAAAGCCTCGAATTTTCGAGGCTTTATTGTTTCAGTCGTAAAAATGTAAGGTATTTGATTGTTTAGAGGAAAGTGACGGTGGTTGGCTGCTCTAGATGACTTATAGTTATGCACTCATAAATCTATTCTTTATCAAATAACCAAAGAAACCCTTTGGATTAAATAGATTCCCGTCAAAATTTCTTTCCCCGAAAGGCCTATTACTAGACCTTTGTTCGTATCTTATTATTGAATTCGATCTGCTGAGTTAGTGCTTCTTAAGCTCGTCGAGTACCATGGCATTATGCTGTTCGTGAATCGTATTTACTCTGACGTGTTGGTGCTGATTAGGAGCCAGGCGCTCGTATTCTGTTAGGTAAATATCGCTGTGAATATGCTCTGCTATCATTTTTACAATTAAGCGATTATTGGCATACAAACCTAAGGTTTCTTCACGGTGTGAGAACATTAGGGCGAGCTTCATATCGGCTACGCACATAAAGCGGTGTGAAGGGTATTCGGTTTCTTCATTTTCAGAACGCGAATGTAGTTCTATCTTTTCATGTGGGCTCGCCATTTTGTTGAATGAAAAGCCAATCACTCGTACTCCACGTTCCACGGCGTCGCATAATTCTTTGCCAAACAACTCAAGGTTAAAATCGGTATTCAGGTAAATTTCTAGATTTGCCTGATTAATGATTTCCTTGGCCTTTTGAAGTAAGTTGTCGAACCCCGATACGTTGTAAACGAACTCTTTTTCCTCTTTCAGCATCATCTTAGATAATTCTGATTTAAGGAAATTAATATTGGTGACGGTCTTTTTTTCTATCTGGCTGAAAATCAAGTCTGGTGATTTAGCTTCGTACTCTTTAGTGTCGCCATCAGACATGAAAATGTAGCCATTGGCGTAAAGGTTATCGATAGACGAGTAAACAGAAGAGCGGGAGATAGAGATCTCTTTCGCGATTTTATATCCGCTGGATTGGCCGTTTTTGAGTAAATTAATATAAACAAGCGCATCGGTTTTGGTAAACCCAAAATCCATTAATTTGGTGACTAGCTCTGACACGGGTTGTCCTCTGAAACTATTCAATATCTTCTCCTTCTAAGGTTACCATTCTTGTCACGACGAGCGTAAATGATTGTTGTGATTTTTTTCAGCGATGAGAAACGCTCCGCGAGCAAAGGTGAATTCATCTTGTTTTGGGTGAATAATCACTGGAATTTCATTAACGTGAATGTAGCGAGACAATGCGACTTTTAAATCTGCCGTTAATGTAGGGTAGGTCGTTGCTTCGCCTGATAATACGAGTCGTGTGGGCTGTAATTGCTGAATGGGATTAACTAAACTGCGCGCCAATTGGTCGATATAAGTACGATATATGCGCGATGCATGCGGTTCACTTAGGTCTACGCCTGAAAAAATTTGCGTTAAAGTTTGGTCTTTTAGCACGACTTGATGATATTGCCGCTCAATACTTGGTGCGGATAAAAACTGTTCAATGCAGGCCTCATTTCCACAGCGACATACAGGAGTTAAGCCATCAACGAGCCATTGAAAATTAGGCAACCTTGAATGTGCCCAATGTGAGCTTAATGGGTGGTGCACTTGCTCGTTATTTTGATAAAAACTTATGCCACAACCATCGCCCAAAAATACGCTGAGTATGGCCTCTTTGTATAAATCTCTAGCCCTCTTATTTAGACTTGAACCTGCCGAGAGTGGTTGTTCAATTGAGTCAGCGCTTTTCATGGCGTTACTAATAGCGTCGCACGCAATGGCCGCACTGTGTGAATGCATCACAAGCGAGCAGTCGACCTTGAAATGCTGATTCAGGTTTAGTGTTAATTGGGTGATTTCTGGTGAGTGAGTAGGACTTGGTTTTGCAAGTTTACGTGCGGATTGGCAATGAGATAAAAAAAACTCGGATACACTTATGCCTATCGTGGCGATACGTCCATAGCGGTAGCTGACGCTCGATATTCGGCTTATCAAATGTTGGGTCAAGTGGGCAAGGTCGTCAGGAATGCGCTGCATCATTCTATACACCTCTTGTCCGTTAGAAGTGCTGGCGACCGAGTAAATAGAGTGGGAATCAATCGCGATTCCCATCACTATATTTGGTTCTGCTTTAATGGGCATGATTTGATTAATGACACACTTGGATTTAGTTCGCTTGCTCAATCACGTAGCCATAAGCGCTAATGGTCAGTGATTTTCCATCGAGTATGATCTGTTTATCTTTATCGCTGTTGTTTAAAACAAACATTAAATTGCCACGGCGGTAAGCGATACACTCTTTATCTGCCGTCTCTTTTTCATCCTTCACGTTTAACCAGTCAATGCTAGGCTGATTAAAATCGGGATTAGCTTTACGCAAAGCGATCATTTCTTGAATGAAGTTTTTGAATTCTAAGTCTTGCTCTGATTCTTCCCATATCATGCATTTTCGGTTGTCTTCGCTGCCCATGCCGCGGCCGCCATCCATACCAATCTCGCCACCATAATAAATGCATGGAGCACCGACTTGAGTGAACATAAATAAATAGGCTAATTTAGCTTTACGTTTGTCGCCCTGACATAAAGAGATAATGCGAGTGGTGTCATGGCTATCTAATAAGTTAAACATCGCTTCGTTTACGTTGCGTGGGTATGCCATGTACGACGCGTTCACTGCATTTACAAAGCTCTCTTTATCAACGTCGCCAAGACCAAAGTAGTCGGTAATGGCTTGTGTCAGCGGGTAATTCATCAACGAATCGTATTGGTCGCCACGTAACCAAGGCATACCTTCGTGCCAAATCTCACCAAGAATGTAGCAGTCTGGGTTGGCATCTTTTACGACTTTACGGAAGTCACGCCAAAACGCGTGGTCAACTTCGTTAGCTACGTCTAAACGCCATCCATCAATGTTGAACTCTTCTACCCAGTGGCGCGCTACGTCTAACAAGTATGCGCGACACTCTTCATTTTCAGTATTCAGCTTTGGCATTTCGACGACGTTGGCGAAAGTTTCGTAGTTTAAGTTCCAGAAATCCCATTCTTCTTTTGGCGTATCTGGGTATACAGGGAACTGATTGATCCAAAACCAGTCGGCGTATTTGGACTTTGCCCCGTTATTCACAACGTCTAGCCATAGTGGTGATTGAGACCCAATGTGGTTGAACACCGCGTCGAGCATAATTTTCATGCCGCGTTTATGGGCTTCATCGACGAGTGCTTTAAAAGCTTCATTGCCGCCAAAGTGCGGGTCTACATTGTAGTAGTCGACAGTGTCGTATTTATGGTTGGCGTTGGCTGTGAAAATAGGGCACAAATACAAACCATTCACGCCAAGATCTTGCAGGTAATCGAGCTTATCGATCACGCCCCATAAATCGCCACCCATAAAGTTGTCGGATACAGGTCTGGTTCCCCAAGGCTGCACGTTGGCAGGTGAAGTTTCAGGGCGACCATTAGCAAAGCGCTCTGGGAATATTTGGTACCAAATGGTGTCTTTTATCCACGTCGGTGTCTTTAAAACGTCACGAGGGTTTATGTAAGGAAAACAGAAGAAATTACTTAAGTTGCTCAGCTCGATTTCTGCGTTTTCAGTCGTTGAAATGTCGGCGCAGCGTTTTTCTCCAAATAGAATCTTTTCGCCGCCTTTTCCGTACAAAATAAAGCCATAGCGGCTACGACGTTTCGGTGGAGTAAACTCTGCAAACCAGTGGTCGTGGTACTCGGTTTCCCCTTCATGAATCATGGTCACTTCATTGCCACCCACCCAACCGTGTGCATCACTGCCACCTAGGTTGCCACCATCGAGACCACCTTCTGCCCAGTGGTACGGGTCGCCTATCCAAAG
This sequence comes from Vibrio sp. 10N.286.49.C3, assembly GCF_041469545.1. Lineage (NCBI taxonomy): Bacteria > Pseudomonadati > Pseudomonadota > Gammaproteobacteria > Vibrionales > Vibrionaceae > Vibrio > Vibrio sp. 10N.286.49.C3. The sequence goes on along the minus strand of NZ_JBFRKT010000046.1, from coordinate 16,194 downwards.
TGAAACCTTGTCTAGTTCGCCTTTTGCACAGCGTAAGCGAAGGTGAAGCGTTTCATTGTTGTAAGCGTAGCTGTCTGCACTTTTTGCTGAGTGAGTCAGCGAGCTTTTTGTGATTGAACTTTTTGTAATCGGTTTGTTGATAACTGAATTTGTAATAGCCATAGCGGAAATCATCCCTAATTATTATTCTTTAACTGCGCCGCTGACGAGGCCGGTAGTAATGTGTTTTTGAGTCGCAACAAATAGCAAAGTGATAGGTACTGCAACCAATAATGAACCCGCGGCAAACAGTGTGAAATTCTCCGCTGAGTTAGATGAAATCCAACTGAAAATACCGATGGCTAGCGTCATTTTTTCTTCGCTGCGTAAGATAAGCGTAGGTAAAATGAAGTCCATCCAAGGTGCGGTGAAAGACACTAAACCAACAAACACTAAGATAGGTTTCGCGAGAGGGAGAATGATCTCGAGGAAAATCGTCATGTGGCCTGCACCATCAATTTTTGCGGCTTCATCTAATGAAGTGGGAATGGCATCGAAATAACCTTTCACCAACCAAATCATGAATGGTAATGAGCCCGTTACATACACAAATAACAAGCCAGCATAGGTATCAATCAATCCCATTTTTGATAGCAAAATGTAGATAGCCGTCATCGAAAGAAAGGCCGGGAACATCTGCAATACAAGAATGCTCATCATAATGTTGCGCTTACCATTGAAGCGGTAGCGAGAGAACACAAACGCTGAAATAGTCACGACAACCAGTGAGATAACCATATTCGCTGTCGCGAGAAGAAAGGTGTTTTTATACCAGTCTAAATAGGGTGTGTCCGTGAATAACGCGCGGTAGTGGTCGAGCGTAAAGTCAATACTTGTGAAAGAAGAACTGAATAAGTTATTCCCCGTTTTGAATGAAGCTAGCACTGTCCAAATCACTGGGCCAAGTACTAATAATGCGTTGGCAATGAGAAATAAGTACACGACTAGGGTGCCTATTTTGCCAATGTATTTGTCCATGTTAATTAACTTACCCGTACTATTTAAATTAGCCATGTTACATACCTACATCGTCTTTGAATGACTTCATGCGGCTGAATTGCCATATCGCAATACCAGACAAGAACAAGAAGATAATGATTGAGATAACCGAAGCGATTTGATACTGCTGGAAGTCGAGCGTGAGCTTGTAAATCCAAGTGATCAGAATGTCGGTGTGCCCTGCGAATCGATATTCAGGGTTGATAGGGCCCCCTTCGGTTAACAGGTAAATCGCCCCAAAGTTATTGAAGTTATGGGCAAAGGTCATGACCAACGATGGGGCCACTTGGTGCAACACCATAGGCAGGGTGATTTCTTTAAATTGCTGGAACTTGCTTGCACCATCGACTTCACTGGCTTCATAAAGTTCGCTTGAAATGTTAGTCAGTGCCCCTGCAATAAGCAGCATAAAGTAAGGTGCGCCAACCCAAACACTCACCGCGATAACGGTAATTTTTGCGGTGAAAGGGTCTGATAAGAAGGCAATCGAATCAAAGCCCCACGAGTTTAACGTTGCGTTGACTGGTCCAATACCATTCAGTAGCAAGCGGAACATCAATAAGGTCACGAAAGCAGGAATGGCATAAGGGAGAATAAAGATAAAGCGCCATGCTTTTTTTGCTTTAATGTTTCGATTTTGTAGCGCAAGCGCCAGTAAAAAACCAAACCCACAAGTACATATGGTGGCAAAAAATGCCCACAGAACCGTCCAAGAAGCGACACCGAAGAAAGTGCTCGACCATATTTTCAGTTCAAATAGTGAAACAAAGTTTTTAAACCCCACCCAATCTACAAGGTTTCTTGGTGGGATATGATGAGGTGCCGAATAGTTAGTGAAAGAGACGAGTACCGTAATTATGATTGGTAAAATAATGAATGCGATACTGGCAATAAAAGCTGGCGATAGCATGATGAACGCGAACTTTTGGTCGTAAATGTCTTTAAATTGTTCTCGAAGGTTCAGTCGTGACTTAAGGCTGACTTTTGCATCTTGGACATTAGCGATGTACTGACAGATGAATAAGAAGCTGTAGAGTAGGGCTATGACCCCTTCGACCAACATAAAGACCGAGTTATCGCCCTGTAATATTTTAAAGCCTTCACGAACTTGAGCGACATCTCCTAAAGTGACTAAGCCTTTTAGCGAGGCCAACAGCTCCGGGAGAATCAACAATGTGATTAGCTGCATGGCTAAAAATACACCGCCTTTTATCCAATGACCTTTTACGATCTGTGTACTCCCCATAATAAGGAGTGAAGCGGGCATTCGTGATGCCGGCTGATTCTCTGTTAACAACATTGTTTATCTCTATTGTTTAGGTTGTCGTTATGTATTCGTTTTCTGGTCACGCCCTGAACTAGCGCTGTGGCTTTATGACACAGCGCATGAGCTAAGTCGCTTGTAAGTCGCGACGGGAGTTCAGAGGTTACTCTTGTAATTCTATTTGTTCTTCGATGATCGAAAGCGCACGGTCAAGAACAGAACTCGCAGGTTTATCGTTTACCCAGTAGTCTGTAATAGCACTGGCCATTGGTGACCAAATGAAGCCCATTTCAGGAATCGATGGCATTGCGTCTGAGTAGAAACCTTGCGTAATAATGGCGTAAGTGGCTTCATCGGCATCAACAATGATCTCTTCCATAACTGACTGGATCGGAGGGAGTGCTCTTGACATCTCATAGCGTTTTTTCAGCATCGCGTCGGAAGTAAGGTAGTCAGCAAATAATTGTGCGGCTTTCGGATACTCAGTGTAAGAAGACACAACCGCAAGACGAACAGTTGCAAAAGTGCGTGGTTGTTGGCCTGCTAATTTAGGCATAGGTACAACACCAAGATTTATCCCTGATTCTTGATACCCTTCGATTGCCCAAGGGCCGTCGATAATAGCGGCGACTTTTCCTTCATTAAATAAGCCACGACGTACTTGCGGGTTGCGCATATCAACTGGATTTGAATTGTTGGCCACTTGCAGGGTTTTCATTGCTTCTAAGCCTTGTTGGGCTTTTTCAGAATTGATGCCGATGTCTTTTGCATCGGTACCGTTATTACCAAATTCGTATGCGCCGTAAAGCGTGACAAACATACGAGACTCGTAATAGTTCTGTATGTCCCAAAGCAGTGCGTATTTATGTTCTTGCTTATTGTTGAAAGTTTTTGAAAATTCGATAATTTCTTCAAAAGTCTCAGGTGCTTTAGTCAGTAAATCTTTATTGTAGAACAGAGCGGTAGTAGCGAAGCTAACTGGGAAGCCATAGCTCACCCCTTCAGCTTGAGACGCATTAATCGCATTTGGCATAAAAGTATTCGAGATACGTTCGGCAGACACCAGATTCTCCATCGCCCCACCTGCCACGACTAATCGCCCCAATAAGTCATGTTCAATCTCTACTACATCTGCCACGCGAGCAGAGCCGCCATCCTGAATCAAACGAGAAGCGGCATCGATCGGCGCTAACCCACGGAATGAAAAATCAATATCGTATCCTAACTCTTTATTAAAGGACTGAGCGGCGTACTCCATGTAGTCGAGTGTTGTTTTGTCGGTCCAGATTAACAACTCAGCCCCATTTTCTGGCTGAATTGTGTCTGCGTTTGCATCGGCTGCAGCCGTTAATGTACTGGTCGTTAACGTTGCCGCCATTAAGGCTGCCGCGAATAGATTCTTTTTCATTCCTGAATTTTTCATACTGACACCGCGCTATTTAAAATCATAGTAGTCGTTCGTTAAGTACTACTATGGTATGTCTCGCCGACAATATGTCAACATTACCTGGTTGAAATGTCAGCGTATTTGTGATGCTTGTCACCTTCCGTTTGTGCTTTTTACATCTAGTAGCTATAGGGTTTTATGTCTTGTTTATTGGGGGTTTTGAACGGTGCTTTGTTCGTTTTGATACTTAGATTAATGAAAAGCCTACCGTTTGTGATGGTGATCAATAATCTCCGCAGTCAAGGGTGATTGATCTCTCATTTCTAAATTCAATAGGAAGCAAAACATTTATAATTCTAGAACAATAAATAGGCGTTCATTACGGACGACTATGTTTTTCTGGTTAAATGTTGCGAAATCAGCAAGCCTATCAAGAGACACAGTGGATAGATAAAGAGAAACAGTGAACAAAAATAACCCTACAAATAACAACAAATGATTCAGTGAAGAATCAATAAGGAATGACCGTGAAAAAAACATTATTGTCTGTAGTGATCACCAACACTCTACTTATTAGTGCTGGCGCTTCGGCTGCTGATGACCGAACTATGTCTCCAAGTGATATCTTTTTTTATGACGCTTTAAAATTTGGTGGGCATGTTGGAACATCGATTGAAGTCGAAGAGAAAAACATCACTGATTTTGCATCATGGGGTGGTGGCAAGTCTAAAGAGCGTACAACGACTCATGAAGTGTTTAACGTCTTCTATAACAACGCTGCGTGGAATGCGACAGCACTTTACGCGTTCAAACTTGAAAATCGTAAGAAAAAGAAAGGCGCATACGCAGAAACAGAAAATGGATATAAGCACTTATTATCATTAAATAAAAGTTTTCAGCTAGGAAATGGTTGGGGAACGGGCTTGATCTATGAGTTGGAATATACAAAGGGTGATATTGTTACTTCTGCGAAAGTAGACGGCTTGAAAACCACGAAAGCTGAGCACAGTATTCGTCCATACCTTACGTACTGGAATAATGAATATTCAGCGGGCTTCTATTCAAACCTAGAGTACCTATACAACGATTCAGATAAGAGTGCTTGGGGTTCTCGTGAAGAGGAAGGTTACAGTCTCTTATTTAAACCTTACAAGCGCTTTGGTCAGTGGGAAGTTGCAGCTGAGCTCTACTATCAAGTTAAAGAAAATAAAGCGAAAACCGCTAACGGTTCACTCAATGAAGCCAGCGATTTCACCGAGATGTACATTGAGCCAATCGTTCAGTACAGCTTTGAAGAAGCCGGCACTATGTACGTTCGTGCTCGTATTGGTGAAAACGAAACGAAACATACAGACGGTTGGGCAAAGAACGAAACTTTCTTCAAAGATATTCGTAAGGCAACTTTAGGCTATGAGCAAGCAATTGGCGACGATTGGTTGGTAAAAGGCGAACTTGAGTGGGCTAAAGACACAGAGACTTTCTCTAAGCTGAAAGGCGAAGAGAAAACTGTAGAACAAGAAACAATGTATCTACAAGCGCTTTACCGCTTCTAAGTGGTATTAATCACAACTCAAATGACAGAGTAATATTATGATCAAAGTTTCAGATATCGCCCAAATCGTTGGTGGAAAAATTGAAGGTGATAACACGGTAGAAATATCTAAGATTCGCCCAGTTTCCAGCGTAGAAGAGGGCGGCTTAGCCATTGTCTTTGCTAAAGCCGATTTAAAAGGGCTATCTGAAACTTTGGCTGATGTCATTGTTGGGCCAGAAGCCATTTTACAGACTAAAGCAAAAACAAAAATCGTGATTGAGAAGCTCGAAGCTGAGAAGCTCAATCAACTAATGCGTCATTATAAAGTTCAAAAATATCAATTATTTGATCAAGGGAATACATCAGATACTCCCGATGTTTATATCGGAAAGCATTGTCAAATAGGTGAAGGTTGCCATTTCATGCCCGGTGTTAAAATCATGAACGGTGTAACAATCGGCAATAACGTTGCAATTCATGCCAATACAGTCATCAAAGAAGGCACAGTGATTGGTAACAATGTCACCATCGACTCTAACAACTCCATTGGTAATTACAGCTTCGAATACATGACCGGGCACAACACCCGTTATGAACGCGTGGAAAGTGTGGGTCGAGTGATCATTGGTGATGAAGTTGAAATTGGCTGTAATAACACCATCGACAGAGGCACTTTAGGCGACACCGTTATTGGTCGTGGAACCAAAATAGATAACCTAGTGCAAATAGGGCATGACTGCAAAATAGGCCAGCATTGTTTACTGGTATCTCAGGCTGGTTTTGCGGGCCACACTACCTTGGAAGATCATGTCATTGTTCATGGTCAAGCCGGTACCGCAGGGCATCTTACTATCGGGAAAAACTCCGTTATTAAAGCCAAATCAGGTGTGAGCCACTCTTTCCCTGCCAATAGTGATCTGTTCGGTTATCCGGCGAAAGATGCACGTTCTTATTATAAAAACTTAGCCGTATTGAACAAATTAACTCATCAAAAAAACAGTAACTCCCGTCCAAACTCTAAATCGTTAGAACTTGATACAGACAAAAGAGCGGTGGTACCGAAAAAGAGCTTAATAGCGAGACTATTTCGTTTATAGGTTGCCGAAGCGAGAGCTTAAAAATTAAAGCCCTAACTCGCGATGACTAAAACGGAATAGAACCCTACATATATAAAAAATAATAAGGAAATGACAATGAAACGTACTCTACTTGTAGCCGCACTTTTATCTTCAGCGTTAATGGGTTGTGCGAGCACAGCTGACACGCCAGCAGCTGATCAAATGAAAGCAACAGGTCCTTTCGCCAATTGTAATCTCGCCACGGTGGAAGATCGCGGGCCAATTCGTCCTTCACTTTATGTTATAGGCACTTTCCCTGATGGTCAGTGGATCCACATGGAAAACCGTCAGATGTCGCATAAAGGCAAAGGTATTTACCAAGTGGTAAGCGAAGAAAAAGCGGGCAACGTAAGTTTGCAGTTCGCAACGATGGGCTGGTCTCCACAATTTACCGCAGCTGGCATGTCGATGACGGCGGGTTATGAGAAGACGCTAAAACGTGGTGGCTTTGCAAAAAACACCACCGTTAATATTCCAGAGGATGGCAAATATTTATGGAGTGTTGAAATTAGCGAAGATAAGAAGCCAGTTCGTGCATTGGTTAAAGCGTGTAAATAAGCGATGTAGCCAACCGACATAACTCACTCTATATCACCATTTATAACCACGCTATAACACCGTTTATAAACTCGTGGTTGAACGCAGTGATACAGAAGAAAGGTGCTCTGAATATCAGAGTGCCTATGTTTTAAACATAAACCTTAAATGTTCAATGATTAACGTTTACGTCTTTTTAGCCAGTAACTTGAGAGCTCCAGTCACTGGCTAAAAAGATTTTTACCTATCAAGATTTAACCCGTATTCGGAGTTTCAAATGGCAACAGTTAGCCTACGTAAAGTAGAAAAACAGTACGATAATGGTTTTAAAGCCGTACACGGAATTGACTTAGATATTCACGAAGGTGAGTTCATGGTATTTGTGGGGCCGTCTGGTTGCGCCAAATCTACCACATTGCGAATGATTGCTGGCTTAGAAGATATCTCGGCAGGTGAAGTGCGTATTGGCGATAGAGTGGTGAATGATTTAGCGCCTAAAGAGCGTGGTATTGCCATGGTATTCCAAAACTATGCGTTGTACCCACACAAAACGGTCTTCGATAACATGGCCTTTGGTTTGAAAATGCAAAAGCGACCAAAAGAAGAGATCAAACAACGTGTAGAAGATGCCGCTGAAAAACTAGAAATTACCGATCTCCTGTATCGTAAGCCTAAAGAAATGTCGGGTGGTCAGCGTCAGCGTGTTGCGGTGGGGCGAGCTATTGTTCGTAAACCGGACGTGTTCTTATTTGATGAGCCTCTATCCAACCTTGATGCCAAACTACGTGTTTCGATGCGTGTAAAAATCGCACAATTGCACAAGTCTCTTAAAGATGAAGGTAACCCTGCGACCATGATTTATGTCACGCACGATCAAACGGAAGCTTTAACTTTAGGCGACCGAATTTGTGTATTAAATCAAGGTAACATTATGCAAGTGGACACGCCGACCAACTTGTACAACGCACCACAGAACAAGTTTGTGGCGGGTTTTATCGGCTCCCCAGCCATGAATTTAGTGAACACAACCCTACGCAAGTTAGGTGATGATATTTACGTGGAACTTGCCCCTAACGCCCAAATTATTATTCCTAAACGTTTGCAAGAAAAGCTTGTGGATCATATTGATAAGCCCGTGTGTCTAGGCATTCGACCTGAACACATAAATATTGCCGCTGATGATGAGATGGTGAACGTACACCCTGGTGAGCTGACCGTGGTTGAAAACTTAGGGAATGAAAAATACCTGTATTTCAAATTGGGTGATAACGAAATTGTTGCGCGAGTGAATAACCAAAGCATAAGTACATCAGATATTGGCAGCCAAGTACGCTTTAATTTTGATTCTGCTTTTTGCCATATTTTTGATGGTGAAACCGAACAGAACCTGACGTTGTAAAATCAGGCCTTATTGGCATTAACTATCGTAGATGAATGGTTTCAATAGAACGTTCTAACACCTCACTTTAATAATATGCCCTAAGTATCTCACTTTGGCTTAAGGGCATAATAAAAATATAAATGAATCCTGAGAACTCATTCTCAAGATACTGTCACGCCTCAATTAAATAGAACTTATATAAGGAAGGTTTTATTCGTACAGCTGACTTCATCGCTTCTGACATTATTTAACGCGGCCGTAATGGTTGTATGGGAGGGAGACTATATAGCATGCTCACGAAACACGACCTGATAGTTAAATCGCGTGACAAGAATATAAAACAATAACCTACACCAACATAACGTGAATAAAGGACGACACATGAAGAATAAGCTTATTGTGCTATCAGCATTACTGGCTTCCCTACCTGCTATGGCAGATTGGAACCAGGCCTATTTCCGTGGTACAGCCAATAACTGGCAAGCCGAATCTATGGTTAAAGTGAAAGCAAACCACTGGCAAATAGTGAAAAAATTTAATACCGGTGATGGAACGAACTCTCCTAGTTTTAAGGTTGATCGCTTTGGTGATTGGTCTGAAAACTACCCTCTATCAAATTTCTCAGTTGACCCTAATAAAACCTACGAAATTAATTTCTATGACGACACGAATAAAGTGGTGGTCCATGAAAAACTTCCCTTTGATATGCGTGATGAAACCATGTATTTCGTGTTTCTTGACCGTTTCTATGATGGCGATTCAGCCAATAATACAGCGACGGGTGCCGACATGTATTCGGCAGACAAATCGGATTTCAAAAAATACTTTGGTGGTGACTTAAAAGGTTTAACTGCAAAGCTAGATTACTTGCATGATATGGGGATCACGGCCATTTGGATAACGCCTCCAGCTGATAACATTAACGTACCTGACAGTCGGGGTGGAGCGGGTTACCACGGCTACTGGGGACGTGACTTTTTTAAAGTTGATGAGCACCTAGGTACCGTTGAAGATTTTAAAGCATTAAAGACGAAAATGGATAGCTACGGCATGAAACTCGTGCTGGACTATGCGCCTAATCACTCTAACCCTGATGATGAAGGGGAATACGGTGCACTTTATAAAAAGGGTGTCCGAGTTACCGACTACAAAAATGATAATGCAGGGTATTACCATCATAATGGAGCGATCGCTGAAAACGGTAAAGATTGGGAATGGAACGACGCATGGGCAGTTCGTAATAAAACCTTGTTTAACTTAACCGATTTTGACCAACGTAAAGATGGCCCTGCGCGTCAGTACTTGATTGATGGCGCGAAATTCTGGGTAGACTTAGGGGTGGATGCGATTCGTATTGATGCGGTGAAACATATGGATAAAGAGTTTATCCAAGATTTTACTGGCCAAATAAACGCGTACGCGAAGAAAAGCCAAGGTAAAGATTTTTATTTCTTTGGTGAGTGGATGGATTCAGGTGCTGACGCAACGGGATCAAACTTTGCCTCTATCGATTTTGCCAATACATCAGGCTCTGCATTGCTTGATTTTGGTTTGAGAAACACCATCGAAAACGCCTTGCTACAACACAATGGAACTGGCATGTATGCCATTAATAACTACATGAAGCTGAGAGACCAAAAATTCACAAGCAGTGATTGGCAAGTGGTGTTCTTAGATAACCACGATGCGTCACGTATTTCTACGGTTTTGCGTTCCGATGCGAAGAACTTTGGCGCAGGTAAAGACAAGTGGGGCGGCAGCCAAAGTGTTGCCTTTGCACAAGACAGAGTGGAGCTGGGTTTAGCGCTTATCATGACCTCTCGTGGTATTCCATGTATTTACTATGGAACAGAGCACTACGCGGCTAACTTCACTACCAACGGTTTTGGCCAACAAGGTAATGACCCATACAACCGTGAAATGATGCCAAGCTTTGATAAAACGACCAACGCTTACAAGATGATAAAAACATTAAGTAAGCTTCGTAAGGACAGCTATGCGGTTCAGCAAGGTGATTATATCGAGCGCTGGATAAGCAATGATGTATTGGTATATGAACGTAACGCAGGCGATGACGTAGTTGTGGTTGCAATGAACCTCGGTCAAGGTACATCGGTTAACGCGGTGAATTTAGGATTGGCAAACGGAACTTACGATAGTGTATTAGGCACTGACCAAGTAGTTGTTTCTAATGGCAGTGGCACATTTAATCTAGACCAAAATGAAGTGGTTATCTTACGCACTAAGCACTAACAGGTAATACAGGCTATTGATAACGGTTTTACTGGTTTTTGATTGAGTATCAACAGCATAAACCTCGTACATAGTGTGCGAGGTTTTTTTTATTTTTCTTCGCTTGAGCTAGTGGAATATTCTTCATTTTATCGAATTTCAACTAAAATCCTGCCCAAGGGTGTCTTTTCTACAAGAAAACTAGTCGAAGCCTTAACCATGATCTACAATACGGCAAAATTCTAACTCGACTATTTTCAGGAAGAGCTGCATGTACATGAGCACTGATGAGGTTCGCAACGCGTTCCTTAAGTTCTTTGAGAGCAAAGAACACCAAATCGTAGACAGTTCATCGTTAGTTCCACATAACGATCCAACCCTGCTATTTACTAACGCAGGCATGAACCAATTCAAAGATTGCTTCTTAGGCGCCGAAAAACGTGCCTACACTCGAGCAACTACGGCTCAGCGTTGTGTACGTGCGGGTGGTAAACACAATGACCTTGAAAACGTAGGTTTCACGGCTCGTCACCATACATTCTTCGAAATGCTAGGTAACTTCAGCTTTGGTGATTACTTCAAAGAAGAAGCGATTGGATTTGCTTGGGAATTCCTGACTGAAACACTAGGTCTGCCAAAAGATCGCCTGTTAGTAACGGTTTACGAGACAGATGACGAAGCATTCGAAATCTGGAACAAGAAAGTGGGCATTCCAGCTGACAAGATTGTTCGCATCGGCGACAAAGAAGGTGGCAAGAAGTTTGAATCTGATAACTTCTGGACAATGGGTGACACAGGCCCTTGTGGTCCATGTACTGAAATCTTCTACGATCACGGTGAGCACATTTGGGGTGGCCGCCCTGGTACACCTGAAGAAGATGGTGACCGTTTCATCGAGATCTGGAACAACGTATTCATGCAGTTCAACCGTCACGCTGACGGCACTATGGAACCGCTACCTAAGCCAGCTGTAGATACTGGTATGGGTATTGAGCGTATCTCTGCAATCATGCAGGGCGTTCACTCTAACTACGAAATTGATGTATTCCAAAAGCTAATCAAGGCGACAGCAGAAGTAGTAGGTCACGACGACCTATCGAACCAATCGCTGCGCGTTATCGCTGACCACATCCGTTCTTGTTCATTCCTAATCGCTGATGGCGTTATGCCTTCAAACGAAGGTCGTGGCTACGTTCTACGTCGTATTATTCGTCGTGCAGTTCGTCACGGTAACAAGATTGGTGCACAAGGCGTGTTCTTCCACAAACTTGTGGGTGTACTGGCTGAAGTGATGGGTTCTGCGGCTGAAGAGCTTAAGAAACAACAAGAGCTTGTTGAAAAAGTACTTCGCATCGAAGAAGAGAACTTTGGTCGTACTCTAGAGCGCGGCATGGTTATCCTAAACGACGCATTAGACGCACTTGAAGGCAAAGAGCTTGACGGTGAAACAGTCTTTAAACTTTACGATACATACGGCTTCCCAGCTGACCTTACTAACGATGTAGCTCGTGAACGCGACTTTACTATCGATGAAGAAGGCTTTGAGAAGGCGATGGAAGCACAGCGTAAGCGTGCACGTGAAGCGGGTCAGTTCGGTACTGATTACAACGCAACGATCAAAGTAGACACGAACACTGAGTTCTGTGGTTACACAGGTACTGAAGGTGCAGGTGAGATTTCTGCGTTATTCGTTGACGGCGAAGAAGTATCTTCACTATCGGCAGGCGACAAAGCAATCATCATCCTTGAAGAGACACCATTCTACGCTGAGTCAGGCGGTCAATGTGGTGACGCGGGTACGCTAAGCACAGCGTCGGGTCTGTTCAAAGTACAAGATACTCAAAAGCTAGGTAATGCATTTGCACACCACGGTGAGCTAGTTGAAGGCGTATTTGCTCAAGGCGATAAAGTAGAAGCGCGCGTTGATGCTGAGCGTCGTGCTGCTATCTCACTAAACCACTCTGCAACTCACTTACTTCACTCAGCATTGCGCGAAGTGCTAGGTGAGCACGTTGCTCAGAAAGGTTCTTTAGTTAAGCCAGACAACCTACGTTTTGACTTCTCTAACCTTGAAGCGGTAACACCAGCACAGATTAAAGAAGTAGAGCGTCTAGTTAACGCACAAGTTCGTAAGAACCATGTGATTGAAACTAACATCATGGACATCGAGTCAGCGAAAGAAAAAGGTGCGATGGCACTGTTTGGCGAGAAGTACGATGATGAAGTTCGCGTTCTGTCTATGGGCGATTTCTCTACTGAGCTTTGTGGTGGTATCCACGCAAGCAACACGGGTGATATCGGTCTATTCAAGATCACTTCTGAAGGTGGTATTGCTGCGGGTATTCGTCGTATTGAAGCGGTAACGGGTGAAGCAGCTCTAGATGCAGTAGAAGCTCAGGCTAACGCTTACGAAGAGAAGCTTGCTGAATCAGCTAAGAAAGCGAAATCGCTAGAGAAAGAAATCCAACTACTTAAAGAAAAGATGGCTGCTGCAGAAAGCGCAAACATCATGGGCAAAGTAGAAGACATCTCTGGTACTAAAGTTTTGGTTGCTGCAATTGAAGGCGCAGACAACAAGAACCTACGTACTATGGTTGATAATGCTAAAAACCAAGTGGGTAGCGGCATTATCCTGATCGCGAACGTAGCAGACGGTAAAGTTGGCCTGATTGCTGGCGTAACTAAAGACCTTATCGGCAAAGTTAAAGCGGGTGACCTCGTTAAGATGGTTGCTGAGCAAGTTGGCGGTAAAGGCGGCGGTCGTCCAGATATGGCTCAAGCGGGTGGTACTGACGTTGAAGCACTACCTGAAGCGCTTAAATCAGTACGTATTTGGCTTGAAGAGCGTCTTTAAGCTTAAGTAATTGATACAAAGATGCCCAATCAACTGATTGGGCATCTTTTATTTTGCCCATTGGAAGAACCTTTGAAAAAGGTTTGATTGAGATTAACCAAGAAGGCTAATGGTAACGTTAGACTCCTTGGTTAATTTTTTATTGCTTCGCCATGACGCGGAGTATGTGTTTTTTTGTCATATATAGACATTGGTCTTGGGAAGGTGAGGAAGGGTGAAAATGCCTCTTATCGTGCAGAAATTTGGTGGAACGTCGGTGGGTTCAATTGAACGAATCCATCATGTAGCAGAAAAAATCATTGAAGCGAAAAATGAAGGGAACCAGATCCTGGTTGTCGTTTCTGCTATGTCAGGTGAAACAAATCGGTTAGTTAACTTAGCTTCACAAGTTGATAGCGTACCAAACGCTAGAGAGTTGGATGTGCTGTTAACGGCCGGAGAACAAGTTTCCATGGCTTTGTTGGCGATGACGTTGCACAAGTTGGGTTATGAAGCGACATCGATGACTGGCTATCAAGCCAAAATACACACCGATTCTAATCATAATAATGCGACGATTGAGCGTATTGATACCGCTCCTATTAAAGCGCTGTTAGATGATGACCAGATTGTCATTGTTGCAGGTTTTCAAGGCGTTAATGCAAAAGGTGATATCACAACCTTAGGGCGAGGTGGTTCAGACACCACGGCCGTTGCGTTGGCGGGCGCCCTTCAAGCGAAAGAGTGTCAGATATATACTGATGTTGATGGTGTATATTCCTGCGACCCTAGAGTGGTTAAGCAATCTAAGAAATTAGATACCTTAGACTTTCCCTCTATGGAAGAAATGGCTCGCAGAGGCGCTAAGGTTTTACACCTTCCATGTGTTCAACATGCGTGGCGACACAATGTACCATTGAGAGTGCTTTCGAGCTTTGAAGAAGGCGAGGGAACTCTTATCGCGGGTAATGACTGTTTGAATGATATTGCTGGGATAGCCATTCAAAGAGATATGGTTCGCGTCGAGTGTTTGAATCAAGATTTACCGTCTCTCATGTCGCATTGCCATTTATTAGGGATTGAAGTCTGTAGTGTGATCGAGGAAGCAGAACGGGCAGCACTCATTATCAAACCGGACATAAGTGCTAAATTAAAACTAGTTTTTGACGAGAAAATCCGTAATAGTGAACAGGTTAGTTTGTTAACTGTGGTAGGAAGCCGAACACAAGAAATTGTGGTCAGTTCACATGGATTGTTGTCTGAAGGCGAAATTGATGTACAGCATCACTTATTGCAACAGCAGTCTTTAACTTTGGTGATATCACCAACGCAAGTCGATATGGCTGCTAACATATTACACAATGCATACATCGTAGCGCGTGAAACACAGGGTTATCCTAAAAAAGAAGTGCATTTTGGTTAAATAAACTCAATCGATAGTTTACGAAAATATAACTTTTGTTGGATAATGCTCGCGTAGCTAGATAAATTTAGAGATTACTCAAGGAGCAAAGAATGCTAATTTTGACTCGCCGTGTTGGCGAAACACTGATGATTGGTGATGAAGTAACAGTTACTGTACTTGGCGTTAAAGGTAACCAAGTACGTATTGGTGTTAACGCACCTAAAGAAGTATCTGTTCACCGTGAAGAGATCTACATGCGCATTCAAGCTGAAAAAGGTAATGGTAACGTTGCATCTGGCAACTACTAATACTTTTGCGTAGAAGAGGGGCTAGCATTGTTGCTAGCCTTTTTTGATCTTGGGGTGCACATAATCACAACTTAGCAATAGGTTGATTCACTAGCTGGCTTAGTTATAGATGCTGGATGGAGTGCTTGATATAGAAAAGCCACGCCACCAGAGTTAGCTCTTATTGAAGCATCGTGAGATTTGTTTGCCATAGTTCAAGTTTTACTGACTTACCCTATGGCGAAATAGAGCATCCCGTAGTATGGTGCAATCAGCAGTGACACTTACTGCGAGATAAATTAGATAATTGTTTTCCGCAGTTAATTATTGCCAATCTTTCACCTTAATTTTTAAGGGAAAAAGCGCTAATTGGATGTTATAAGTTCAATTTGCAAGCGCTTTGATTAAATTGCAAACGGTTGAATGTTTTTGTCCGGTTTTTTTCAATAAAGTGTTTGACATATTTTCGGTAAAACGTAATATGTGCCTCCGCAAGACGGTGAGGTGGCCGAGAGGCCGAAGGCGCTCCCCTGCTAAGGGAGTATGTGGTTTATAGCCGCATCGAGGGTTCGAATCCCTCCCTCACCGCCATTTCTTGCACGTTTGAATTTGCAAGCAAACACAGAAGTAACAATGTGCGCCCTTAGCTCAGCTGGATAGAGTACCTGGCTACGAACCAGGCGGTCGGAGGTTCGAATCCTCCAGGGCGCACCATTCTTTAGATTACTTTGTTAAGAAGTAATAGATAAGAATAATGAATTAGGTGAGGTGGCCGAGTGGCCGAAGGCGCTCCCCTGCTAAGGGAGTATGTGGTTTGTAGCCGCATCGAGGGTTCGAATCCCTCCCTCACCGCCATTCATTACAGGCCTATGGCCTTTTTTTTGTTTCGTAGAAACAAGAATGTGATATATTTCACAACTTCTTCACTTGAAGATACCGTGCGCCCTTAGCTCAGCTGGATAGAGTACCTGGCTACGAACCAGGCGGTCGGAGGTTCGAATCCTCCAGGGCGCACCACTATTTAGGGTTTTTATTAATCCTGATGTTGAATGTTTAGTTTTGCTTTATTGCCTTAGCTAAAAGTTCAGTGTCGAAACCGTTGCGCCCTTAGCTCAGCTGGATAGAGTACCTGGCTACGAACCAGGCGGTCGGAGGTTCGAATCCTCCAGGGCGCACCA